>NZ_JBFAPE010000008.1:0-205189 GCF_040675615.1 Streptomyces sp. NPDC049585
ACCCATATCTTCCCCCCCCCCACCCCTTACCTCCTCCCCCCCCCCCCCCGCATTTGTCCCCCCCCCCCCCCCCGCCGCCCCCGGGGGCGCCGGCCCCCGCGGGGGCCGCCCGCCGTCAGGCGGCGGCGCGGCCGGCGACGAAGATCCGGGCCTGCTCGGCGACGCGGCGGCCGAGGTGCTCGGCGGTGGCTATGTCGGCCTTGTGCACGCCCTCGGGGCCCTGGTCGTTGTTGGACTGGGCGGCGGCGCCGAGGAAGAAGCCCAGGCGGTTGAGGTCGTTCTCCGAGGCGGTGCTGCTGTTCCAGCCCGGCATCAGGCCGAGGCCGACCCAGTGCATGCCGTGCTGGGCGGCGAGCACGGTGAAGAACTGCAGGGTGTGCAGCTTGTCGCCGCTCTTGGAGGCGGAGTTGGTGAAGCCGGCCGCCAGCTTGTCCTGCCAGGCGCGGGTGAACCAGCGCCTGGAGCTGGCCTCGGCGAAGGCGTGGAAGGCGCCGGAGGCGGTGCCCATGTAGGTGGGCGAGCCGAAGACGATGGCGTCCGAGGCGTCCAGCAGCTCCCACTGCTCGTCGGTGATCCCGGCGACGTCGACCAGGTGGACGGTGGCGCCGGTGTCGGCGGCCCCCGCGCGGACGGCCTCGGCCAGGACGGCGGTGTGGCCGAAGCCGGAGTGGTAGGCGATGGAGACGACGGGCGTGGTCATGGTGGCTCCCTGGACGGTGCTCGCTACGGCGGGGTGCTGGCGCGACCAGCACTGCGTAAAGGTAAGCACTAACTTTTGGAAAGCGCAAGCCTCTGGTTAGCGCTGTGCGGGAGTATGGTGTCTGTATGGGGACGATTGACGAGCACCACGACCAGCTGCCCTTCGACGTCTTCGCCCGCAGCTGCCCCTCGCGCGAGACCCTGGGGCACGTCACCGGCCGCTGGGGCGGCCTGACGCTGTGCGCCCTGCGCGAGGACACCCTGCGCTTCAACGAGCTGCGCCGCCGCGTGGAGGGCGTGAGCGAGAAGATGCTGTCCCAGACGCTGCACGCGCTCGAGCGCGACGGCCTGGTCTCGCGCGACGCGCAGCCGACCAACCCGCCGCGCGTCGACTACGGGCTCACGGAGCTGGGGCAGGAAGTGGCCGACCGGCTGCTGGGCCTCGTCGAGGTGCTGGAGCAGCGGATGCCCGACGTGCTGGCAGCACGCCGCGTGTACGACGCCGAGCGCGCCTGAGCGCCGGCCCCGGCGCTCAGGGGTGGACCCCGACGCTCGGGCCGAGGGCCCCGGTGGTCAGACGGTGGGCCGCGGCGGGCGCTGGCAGCGGGGGCAGAAGTAGCTGGAGCGGTTCATCCACGGGCGCCGGCGGATGGGCGTGCCGCAGCGGCGGCACGGTTCGTCCTCGCGCCCGTACGCGTCCAGGGAACGGTCGAAGTAGCCCGACTGGCCGTTCACATTGACGTAGAGGCTGTCGAAGCTGGTGCCGCCGGCCGCGAGGGCCTCGTTCATGACCTCGCGGATGTGCGTGAGCAGCTCCGCCGTGCGCGGCCGGGTCAGGCCCGCGGTCGGGCGGTCGTAGTGCAGCCGGGTGCGCCACAGCGCCTCGTCGGCGTAGATGTTGCCGACGCCGCTGATCAGCGACTGGTCGAGCAGGGCCCGCTTGATGGTGGTGCGTCGCCGGCGCAGCGCGGCGTGGAAGGCGTCGTCGTCGAAGGCCGGGTCGAGGGGGTCGCGGGCGATGTGCGCGATGACGTCCGGCAGGCCGTCGGGGTCGCCGGGCACGGTCTCGTGCAGCGAGAGGCCGCCGAAGGTGCGCTGGTCGACGAAGCGCAGCTCGGTGGCCTCGGCGTCGGCGAAGCGGAAGCGGATGCGCAGATGTTTCTCGTCGGGGGAGCCCTGGGGCTGGACGAGGAGCTGGCCGCTCATGCCGAGGTGGGCGAGGACCGCGAGCGCGGGGGTGCCGGTGGCGGGCCCGGCCGGCGGCTCGACCGGCAGCCACACGTACTTGCCGCGGCGCCGGGCGGTGCCCAGGCGCTGCCCGGTCAGCCGGGCGGCGAAGTCCTCGGCGCCGGCCACATGGCGGCGTACCGCCCGGGCATGCAGGACCTGCACCGATGCGACGGTGCGGCCGCACACCCAGCGCTCCAGGCCGGAGCGGACGACCTCGACCTCGGGCAGTTCGGGCAACAGTGCTCCTTCGTCGCGATCTTTGTCACTGAAGACGCTGTCACTGCAGACGCGGTCACTCAAGAGGCGTCACTGCAGACACGTCACAGAAGACGCGGGGATACGCCACCGCCGGGCGGCCCACAAGGGGCCGCCCGGCGGTGAGCGGGACGGCACGTCAGCCGGACGCTTCGGCGGTGTCGTCCTGCCCGGCCGCCTCGACCGCGGTACCCGCCTCGGCCGCGGCCTTCTCGGCCTTGACGCGGGCTTCGGCAGCGCTGTTGATGGCGCGCCAGGCGGACTCGGCCGCCTGCTGCTCGGCTTCCTTCTTGCTGCGGCCGGTGCCGGTGCCGTACGCGACACCACCGACGCGGGCAGCAGCCGTGAAGGTCTTCTCGTGGTCCGGACCTGTCTCGGTGACCAGGTATTCCGGCACGCCGAGGCCTTCGATGGCGGTCAGCTCCTGGAGGCTGGTCTTCCAGTCCAGGCCGGCACCGAGGTTGGAGGACTTCTCGATCAGCGGATCGAAGAGCCTGTGCACCAGCTCGGCGGCCGCGTCGAGGCCCTTGTCGAGATAGACCGCGCCGATGACCGCTTCCAGGGTGTCGGCGAGGATCGATGCCTTGTCCCGGCCCCCGGTGCCCTCCTCGCCCCGGCCGAGCCGGATGAAGGAGCCGAGGTCCAGGGTGCGGCCGACCTCGGCCAGCGCCCGTGAGTTGACCACCGCGGCCCGCAGTTTGGCCAGCTGGCCTTCCGGCAGGTCGGGGTGGATCCGGTAGAGGGTGTCGGTGACCACCAGGCCGAGCACGGAGTCCCCGAGGAACTCCAGCCGCTCGTTGGTGGGCAGCCCGCCGTTCTCGTACGCGTAGGAACGGTGAGTCAGCGCACGCACCAGAAGGGCGGTCTCGAGGCTGTACCCGAGCCGCCCTTCCAGAAGCGTGTGGGACGAGGCCGTGTCCGCCGGCGCCTTCTTCGGCGTAGTGGCGTCTGACATGGAGCCTGTCACCCGCCGATCAGACCGCGAGGACCTGGCGCTTGTTGTAGGTGCCGCAGCTCGGGCACGCGATGTGCTGCTGCTTCGGCTCGTGGCAGCGCTCGCACGCCACCAGGGGGGTGACCGCAGCCTTCCACTGCGACCGGCGGTGGCGCGTGTTGCTGCGCGACATCTTCCGCTTCGGAACAGCCACGGCTACTTCTCCTGTGAGTCATCCCCGTTGGCACGGGGTGCGTTGTCCATCTCTCCGGCCGTGTCGCCGGAGAGTCCCTGCAATGCCGCCCAACGAATGTCGACGGTCTCGTGGTGGTGGTCCGGGTCGTCCGCCAGCCGTGCCCCGCACTCGGAGCACAGACCAGGGCAGTCGTCCTGGCACACCGGCTGCAGCGGCAGTGCGAGCACCACCGCGTCGCGCAGCACCGGTTCGAGGTCGAACAAGTCGTCCTCGAGGAAGAGCATGTCCTCCTCATCGTCCTCAACGTCGTCGTCCGCGGCCACGATGCGGCCCCGGGCGTCGGCGTCGGGGTAGGAGTACATCTCCTGGAAGTCCACGTCGAGCTCCTGCTCGAGCGGCTCCAGACACCTTACGCACTCCCCGGTGAGCGGTGCACGGGCGGTGCCTGTGACGAGCACCCCTTCCATGACCGACTCCAGCCGGAGGTCCAGCTCCACCGCGGCGCCCTCTGCCACGCCGATGACCTCGATGCCGAGATCCTGCGGGGCGGGGACGGAGCGGGAGACCCTCTTGAGCGCACCGGGACGCCGGCCCAGCTCGCGCGTGTCGAACACGAGAGGGTTACGGGGGTCGAGGCGGGCGTTCAGGGCTTCCTGCTTTCTACGCTGCGGTGACGGCGACCCCCCGGGTCGAGACACGGCGGGCAGCCCGGATCGCGGGACGTACGCGCGACCGAAGAGCCAGGATACTGGACGGCCCCCGCTGGGCCCAATCCGCCCCCGGGCGGACGGTCCGCGGGGCCGGTCAGTGCCCCTGCTCGTACTGCCTGAGCTGGTTCAGGTCGATCATCGAGGTGTCGAAGAAGCTGGTCTCGTCGAGCGCGGCCGCCTGTCCGCCGCGCCCCTGGGGCTGGGGCGCCTGGTGGGGCTGCCGGTGCGTCTCGACCGGGTAGACGGCCGCCGTGCCGTACGCCTGCGGCGCCTCCTGCGGCTGCCAGGCGTAGGGGTCGGTCTGCTGGTAGCCGCCGGGGACGGCGTAGGGGTCGGCCTGGTGCGGGTAGTGCCCGCCGTAGTCGTAGTCGCCCTGCTGGTGGGAGTAGCCCGCGGCGGGCGCGTAGTCGCCCCAGGCGGGCTCCTGCGGGGCTGCGGGGGCCACCGGCGGCTCCGGGGCCGCCTGGGGGGCGGGAGCGGCCGTCTGGGGGCCGGCGAGGCCCGCCAGGAAGTCCGCGTCGCTGGTGGGCCGGCCCGCGGCCATGCCGTCCTGGGCGGCGAGGTGGGCGCCGAGCTCGTCGACGGGGCGGGCGCCGAGCAGCTTCTCGCGGCCTCGGCCGACGGCCTCCAGGGTCTTGGCCAGCACGGCCGAGACGGCGCTGAGCTTGGCGTCGACGTAGGTGTCGGCGTTGTGGCGCTGGGTGTGTGCGTCGGTGCTGCGCTCGGGGGCGTCGTCGGCCGCCCCGCCCTCGTACCCCTCGTACCCGCCCTGCACCGCTGCGGGCAGCCCGAGCAGCTTCTCGCGGCCGCGGTCGATGGAGCCGCGGGTCTTGGTGAGCACGACCTCGAAGTTGGCGAGCTTGCTGTCGACGTAGTCGTCGGCCCCGGCGCGGATCTCCGCCGCCTCGCGGTGGGCCTCGGCGAGGATGCGGTCGGCCTCCTCGCGGGCGAGGCGGACGACCTCGGTCTCGGCGACCAGGGAGCCGCGCTGGTCGCGGGCGGCCTGCAGGATCCGCTCGGCCTCGGCGCGGGCCTCGGCCACCAGCTGCTCGCGGTCGCCGATCACCTCGCGGGCCCGGTCGAGGGAGCCGGGCAGCGCGGCCCGCACCTCCTGCAGGCCCGCCAGCAGGTCGGCCCGGTTCAGCACGCACGAGGCGGACATGGGCAGGGCACGGGCACCGGCGACGGTCGCGACGATCTCGTCGAGCTTCTTCTGGACGTCCACCTTGACGATCGCCGCCTTCGTGACATCTTCGGGCCCGGCGGGCCCTGGGGAGGGAACGGGGACGACTGTACGGCCGCCGGACCCCGCCCGGCATGCTCTGACGGTCAGTCAGTTCGCGGCTGTCGCGCGAGCCGCTCGCCCAGGGCTTCGAGCACCACCGGCGGCACCAGGTGGGAGACGTCGCCGCCCCAGGCCGCGACCTCCTTGACCAGGCTGGAGGAGAGGAAGCTGTAGGTGGGGTTCGTGGGCACGAAGAGGGTCTCGACGCCGGAGAGGCCGTTGTTCATCTGGGCCATCTGCAGCTCGTAGTCGAAGTCGCTGACCGCCCGCAGCCCCTTGACGATGGCGGGGATCTCGCGCTGCTTGCAGAAGTCGACGAGCAGGCCGTGGAAGGACTCCACCTCCACGTTGCCGTACTCGGCCGTGACCCGGCGCAGCAGCTCTATCCGCTCGTCGACGGTGAACATGCCCTGCTTCGACTTGTTGATCATCACGGCGACGTGGACGACGTCGTACAGCTTTGACGCGCGGGCGATGATGTCGAGGTGCCCATTGGTGACGGGGTCGAACGACCCCGGACAGACGGCGCGGCGCAACGGTGGTTCCTCGCTCTCCGGTCCATTCATGACGTGCCCGAATCCCTGTCGGATGTGCACGCCGAAGCGGCGTGACCGTACCAAAGCGTCCCCTCGCCGTAGCGACGGGCCCTCAGTGCGTCGAACCCCTCCGGCCAGCGGAATTCCCCTCCCCTGGTACTGCGCTCCACAGTGACGAGGGCCTCGTCGGCGAGCCACCCCCTGCGCCGGAGTGTGAGGAGGATCTCCCGAAGATCGTCATCGGTGACCGCGTAGGGCGGGTCGAGGAAGACCACGTCGTACGGCTGCCCCGGGACCGGCCCGGCCACCACCTGCTCGGCCTTGCCGGAGCGCACCTCGGCGCCCGGCAGGCCGACCGTGCGGACGTTGTCGCGGATGACGCGTACGGCACGGGCGTCGGCCTCGACGAGCAGGACGTGCCCGGCGCCGCGCGAGAGCGCCTCCAGGCCGACCGCGCCCGATCCGCCGTACAGGTCGAGCACGCGCATGCCCTGCAGGGTGCCCAGGAAGGACACCCAGGTGGAGAACAGGCCCTCCCGCGCCCGGTCGGAGGTCGGGCGGGTGCCGGTGCCCGGCGGCACGGCCAGGCGGCGTCCGCCGGCGGCGCCGGCGATCACGCGGGTCATGGGTCTTTCCGGTCCTTCGTCGCGGTGCGGGATGCGGGCGCCGGCACGGGCCGTCGCCGGACCCAGCGTATGGCGTCCCCGCGGCGCGGGCTCACAGGGACGGCCGCAGGACGATCCGGCTCGGGCCCTAGCCCTTGTCGAGGTACTCGGCGCGCTCGTGGTCCAGCAGGGCGTCCAGGGCGGTGCGCAGGTCGGGCAGGGCGGCGAGGTCGGGGTCGGCGGCGACCACCGCGGCGGCCTCCTCGCGGGCGGCGGCGATGATCTCCTCGTCGTCGATGACGGCGAGCATCCGCAGCGAGGAGCGCACGCCGGACTGGGCCTGGCCCAGCACGTCGCCCTCGCGCCGCTGTTCGAGGTCGATGCGGGAGAGCTCGAAGCCGTCCAGCGTCGCGGCGACCGCGCCCAGCCGGGCCCGGGCCGGGCTCGCCTCGTGGGCCTCGCTGACCAGCAGGCACAGCCCCGGCGCTGAGCCGCGTCCGACGCGGCCGCGCAGCTGGTGGAGCTGGGAGACGCCGAACCGGTCGGCATCCATGATCACCATCGCGGTGGCGTTGGGCACGTTCACGCCCACCTCGATGACGGTGGTGGCCACGAGCACGTCGACCTCTCCGGCGGCGAAGCGGCGCATCACGTCGTCCTTGGCGTCGGGCTGCATCCGCCCGTGCAGCACCTCCACGCGCAGCCCGGCCAGCGGCCCGGTCGACAGCTGCTCGGCCACCTCCACGACCGCCAGCGGAGGCCGCCGCTCGCCGTCCCCCTCCGCCCCGGTCCCCGCCTCGGCCTTCGCCTTCGCGGCGGTCTTGGCCCGGGCGCCCTCGTCCTCCTCGTCGCCGATGCGCGGGCAGACCACGTACGCCTGGTGGCCCGAGGCCACCTCCTCGCGCACCCGCTCCCAGGCCCGGGCCAGGAAGTGCGGCTTGTCCTTGGCGGGGACCACGTGCGTGGCGATCGGCGAGCGGCCGGCGGGCAGCTGGTCGAGCACCGAGGTCTCCAGGTCGCCGAAGACCGTCATGGCGACCGTGCGCGGGATGGGGGTGGCGGTCATCACCAGCAGGTGCGGGGGCTGGGCGCCCTTGGACCGCAGGGCGTCGCGCTGCTCGACGCCGAAGCGGTGCTGCTCGTCGACCACGACCAGGCCGAGGTCGTGGAACTGCACCTTGTCCTCGATCAGCGCGTGCGTGCCCACCACGATGCCCGCGTCGCCCGTGACGAGGTCGAGCAGCGCCTGGCGGCGGGCGGCCGTGCCCATGGAGCCGGTCAGCAGCACCACCTTGGTGCCCTGCTCGGCGCCACCGAGCATCCCGCCCTCGGCGAGGTCGCCCATCATCTCGGTGATGGACCGGTGGTGCTGCTGCGCGAGCACCTCGGTGGGGGCGAGCATCGCCGCCTGTCCCCCGGCGTCGACGACGGCGAGCATCGCGCGCAGAGCCACCATCGTCTTGCCCGAACCCACTTCGCCCTGCAGCAGCCGGTGCATGGGGTGCTCGGTGGCCAGGTCGTCGAAGATCTCGGCCGAGACGGTGCGCTGGCCCTCGGTCAGAGTGAAGGGCAGTTTGGCGTCGAACGCGTCCAGGAGCCCGCCGGGGGCGGGCTTGCGGGGCACGGCGGGCAGCTGGGAGTCGGCGTGCCGGCGGCGGGCCAGCGCCACCTGCAGCACGAACGCCTCGTCCCACTTCAGGCGGGAGCGGGCGTCGGCGATGTCGGCCTTGGTCCGCGGCCGGTGGACCTTGCGGAAGGCCTCCGGCAGCGGCAGCAGCCCACGGCCCTCGCGCAGCCGCTCCGGCAGCGGATCGCGCACCAGCGCCCAGCCGCCGGCCTCCATGGAGGCGAGGACGGCGTCGACCGCCTTGGAGATCTTCCAGGACTCCATGCGGGAGCAGGCCGGGTACAGCGGGATCAGCTGGTTGGCCCACGCCTCGACGGCGCCCGCCCCGCTGTCCTCGCCGAGCATCTCGTACGCCGGATGGGACAGCTGGCGCACGTTGCGGAAGGTGCCCACCTTGCCGGCGAACATCCCGCGCCGGCCGGGCACGAGCTCCTTTTGGTGGTGGTAGATCGAGCGGCCGAAGAAGACCAGCTGCAGCCGCCCGCTGCCGTCGGTCAGCGTGACCTCCAGGCGCTGCCCGCGCCCGGCATTGAACTTGTGCACGCGGGCGTCGCTGACCTGGGCGACGACGGTGACGTGCTCGTCGAGCGGCAGGTCGGCCAGGCGCGTGAGCTCCCCGCGCTCGGCGTAGCGGCGCGGGTAGTGGTGCAGCAGGTCGCCGACCGTGTGCAGGTCGAGGTGCTCGGCCAGCACCTTCGCGGTGCTGCCGCCGAGGGTCTTCTTGAGGGGTTCTTCCAGCGCGGGCACGGGTCCATTCCACACCACGGCACCGACAGCCGGGTCTATTCGACGCCGATCAGCAGCGGGGGGGCCTGCTGGCCGCCGCGGTAGACGACCGTGTCGACGGCGAGGTGGCCGCCGCGCACGTGCCGACGCAGCCGGTCGGCGACCGCGTCGGGCACGCCGTCGCCCAGCACGAGGGTGACCATCTCGCCGCCGGCGGCGAGCATGCGGTCCAGGACGGTCTCGGCGGTGGCGGCCAGTTCGCCGCCGATGACGGCGACGTCGCCGTCGATCAGTCCCAGCACGTCGCCGGCCTGGCAGACCCCGGCCATCGTCCACGACTGCCGCTCGGCGACGACCAGCTCGGCGTGGCGGGTGGCCCCGGCGGCGGAGGTCATGGCGACGACGTCCTCGTCGAAGCGGCGGGCGGGCTCGTGGACGGCCAGCGCGGCGATCCCCTGCACCGGGGAGCGGGTGGGGATCAGGGCCACCCGTACGCCCTCGGTACGGGCCTGCTCGGCCGCGGCGGCCGCGACGTGCCGCAGGTCGGCGTCGTTGGGCAGCAGCACCACCTCGCGGGCGTTGGCCCGGCGGACCGCCTCCACCAGCTCGCCGCCGGCCGGCGGCTCCCCCGGCCGTACGGCGACGACGGTGGCCCCCGCCTGCGCGCACAGGGCGGCCAGGCCCTCGCCGGGCACGACCGAGACGACCGCCCGCTGCACGGGCTCGGCGGCGTGGGCCGCGCGTTCCTGCGCGGCCGCGCCGAAGTGCGTGATGCGCACGCGGTAGGGGCGGCCGGCGTCGATGCCGGCCTCGACGGCGGCACCGGCGTCGTCGACGTGCACGTGGACGTTCCACAGGCCGTCGCCGCCCACGACCACCAGGGACTCCCCCAGCACGTCCAGGCGGGCGCGCAGCCGGGCGACGGCCGCGTCGTCCGCCTCCAGGAGGTAGATCACCTCGAAGGCCGGGCCGGTGAGGCCGGCGTCGTGCGGTCCGGGCCCCCGGTCGGCGGGGCAGCCCTCGGCCAGCCAGCCGTGGGCGGCCGGGGCCGTGGCCTGCGCCGCGCGGGCGGGCGCCGCCGTGCCGCCGGCCAGCGCCGCGGACAGCGCGCCGAGCACCTCCACCAGGCCCTTGCCGCCCGCGTCGACCACACCGGCGTCCGCGAGGGCCGCCAGCTGGCCGGGGGTGGCCGCGAGCGCGGTACGGGCGCCCTCGTACGCCGCGCCCGCCACTGCGGCGGCGTCCCCGGCGGTCACGGCGGCGGCGTCGGCCGCCGCGGCCGCCACGGTGAGCACGGTGCCCTCCACGGGGCGGGCCACGCCCTCGTACGCCGAGTCCACGGCGCGGCGCAGTGCGCGGCGCAGCAGCGCCGCCCCGTCACCGTGGTGATCCTCGTCACCGGCGGCCGCCAGCACCTCGGCCATGCCGCGCAGCAGCTGGGCCAGGATGGTGCCGGAGTTGCCGCGGGCGCCTATGAGCGCGCCGTGGGCCATCGCCCGGACGGCCTCGCCCAGGCCCGGGCGGGAAGCGGGGCCTGCGGTCGCGTGGGCGTCGAAGACCGCGTCCACGGCGCGGGCGGCGGACTCGACGGTCAGGTAGAGGTTGGTGCCGGTGTCGCCGTCGGCCACGGGATAGACGTTGATCGCGTCGATCTCCTCGCGGGCCCGGCCGAGTGCCTCCAGCGCCAGGGCGCACCAGGTGCGTACCGCCGTGGCCTCCAGCGCTTGCGGCACGTGGGGTCCTCCTCGTAGGTGGGCTCGATCGGTGCTGGAGCAGAGTAGACCGGTGGGCCGCTGCGAGGGGCGGGGCAGGCGGCCCCGGGGCCGGTCATGGTAGTTTCGTTGTCCAGGAGCGGCCGTTGTATGCTGCTCCGGTTGCCTGATGAGAATCAGGCTTTCCCCTGGCAAGCCAGTCACCTTCGACCCGGCACGCCGGGATTTCCCGTAAGTGCATCTGAAGTCTTTGGAGTGACCCGTGGCTGCCAACTGCGACGTCTGCGGCAAGGGGCCGGGCTTCGGCAACAACATCTCCCACTCGCACCGCCGTACGTCCCGTCGCTGGAACCCCAACATCCAGCGTGTGCGTGCCGTGGTCGGTCGGACGCCGAAGCGCCTCAACGTCTGCACCTCGTGCATCAAGGCCGGCAAGGTCTCGCGCTAACTAGCTAGTAGCGCGGCAGCCTCGCCGTTTACCTTGAAAGCCGGTCCCTTCGGGGGCCGGCTTTTTGCATGCGCCTGCGCCTGCGCCTGCCGGCGGATCTTCGTCACGCGCCACCACGGCGCCCCGCGACGAAGATCCGCCGGAGACGGCCTAGAGGTTCCATCCGTGGTGCACCGGGCCGATGCCCGTGCCCAGGGGGAAGCCGGCCGCTATGGCGCCCGTGACGTACTCCTTGGCCGCGGCCACCGCCTCCGGCACCGGGCGTCCGTGGGCAAGGAACGATGCGATCGCCGATGCCAGCGTGCAGCCCGTGCCGTGGGTGTGGCGGTTGTCGTGGCGGGGGGCGCGCAGGCGGTGTTCGCTGGTGCCGTCCGTCAGGAGGTCGACCGCGTCGCCGTCCAGGTGTCCGCCCTTGACGAGCACCCACCGCGGCCCGTACGCCAGTACCGCCTCGGCCGCCGGCCGCAGGTCGGCCTCCGAGCGCACCCGGACGCCCGTCAGCCAGGCGACCTCGTCGAGGTTGGGGGTGGCGATCGTGGCCACGGGCAGCAGTTCGGTGCGGACGGCGTCGAGCGCGGACGCGGCCAGCAGTGCGTCGCCGTGCTTGGAGATGCCCACGGGGTCGACGACGACCGGCACGGAGAGGCCGGCGAGCAGCCCGGCGACCTCCTCCACGAGCTCGGCCGAGGCGAGCATGCCCGTCTTGACCGCCTGGACGCCGATGTCGTCGACGACGCTGCGGAACTGGGCCCGTACCGCCTCGGCAGGCAGGGGCCAGGCGCCCTGGACGCCGCGCGAGTTCTGGGCGGTGACGGCGGTGATCACGCTCATGCCGTGCACCCCGAGGGCGAGCATCGTCTTGAGGTCGGCCTGGATGCCCGCACCGCCGCCGGAGTCGGAGCCGGCGACGGTCAGGACGCGAGGAGGAAGGGACACGGGGTGAATCTACTCGCCGGGCTCCAGGTCGTCGCCGAAGTGGTCCCAGCCGCCCGCCTTGTCCCAGGGGGCGCCGTCGACGGTGACCTGGGGCAGGGCGGAGGGACTGACGACCTCGCCGATGACCTTCCAGCGGGCCGGGAGTTTCACGTCCGGCGGGAAGGTGGCGACGATGGCGTGGTCCTCTCCCCCGGTGAGCACCCACTGCAGGGGGTCGACGCCGACGGCCTGGCCGATGTCGGACATCTGGGTGGGTACGTCGATGGCGGCCGTGCGCAGGTCGATGCGGACCTTGCTGGCCTCGGCGATGTGCCCGAGGTCGGCGATGAGGCCGTCGCTGACGTCGGTCATGGCGGTGGCGCCGAGGGCGGCCGCGGCGGGGCCGGCATGGTACGGCGGTTCGGGCCGGCGGTGGGCCTCGACGAAGGCGCGCGGGGAGCGGAAGCCGCGGGAGAGCACGGCGAGGCCGGCCGCGGACCAGCCGAGCCAGCCGGTGACGGCGACGACGTCGCCGGCGCGGGCGCCGGAGCGGGTGACGGGTTCCTGGTTGCGCAGGTCGCCGAGGGCGGTGATGGCCACGGTGATGGTCTCGCCGCGCACGACGTCGCCGCCGACGACGGCGGCGCCGGCGACCTGGCACTCGTCGCGGATGCCGTCCATGAGCTCGGTGGGCCAGGTGGCGGGGAGCTCGGCGGGCACGACGAGGCCGAGCAGGACGGCGGTGGGCACCGCGCCCATGGCCGCGATGTCGGCGAGGTTCTGCGCGGTGGCCTTACGGCCGACGTCGTAGGCGGTGGACCAGTCGCGACGGAAGTGCCTCCCCTCCAGCAGCACGTCCGTACTGGCCACAACCCGGCGGTCGGGCGCTGCGACCACCGCGGCGTCGTCGCCCGGTCCCAGACGGACCGCCGGGGTGGTGGTGAGCCGGGAGGTCAGCTCTCTGATGAGCCCGAACTCCCCCAGCTCGCCCACGGTGCCTTTCACTGAGCTCCTCCTCGGAGTGTCGGTTGCCCTGATCCTGACTGTTCGTGACGTGCTTCCGCGCCGCGCAGGCCGCGCGGGTCTCCCCGCCGCGGCGGGCGACGCGGTACCGTGGCGTCTCTTCTCCCCACATGATCCTCGTAGCCGCCCTGGAGGTTCCGTGGTACAGGCGTACATCCTGATCCAGACCGAGGTCGGCAAGGCGTCGACCGTGGCCGAAGTCATCGGAAAGATCGAGGGAGTGATCCAGGCCGAGGACGTCACCGGGCCGTACGACGTGATCGTGCGCGCCCAGGCGGACACCGTCGACGAGCTCGGCCGGATGGTGGTGGCCAAGGTGCAGAAGGTGGAGGGCATCACCCGCACGCTGACCTGCCCGGTGGTCCACATCTAGCTCCCCGTATCCTCGGGCCGGTGAAGTCTGCACTCCATCGGCCTTCCGGCCTGCCCGCGCTCGCTCTGCTGCTCGCCGCCACGGCCTGTGCGGTCACGGCCTGCTCGGGGTCCGGCGGTCAGGCCGGGCCCGCGGTGCCGACGCCGCCCGCGGCCGAGGCGGCGCTGTGCCGGGCGCTGCATGCGCAGCTGCCGGCGACCGTGGACGGGCTGAAGCGGCGCGCGACCGATCCTGCGTCGGACCTCACGGCCGCCTGGGGCGACGGCGTGCGCATCACGCTGCGGTGCGGGGTACCCAAGCCGGAGCTCCTCAAGCGGCGGCCCGACGCGGACTCGGTGGACGTGGACGACGTGGGCTGGCTGCCCGAGCGGCAGTCCGACGGCAGCGTCCGCTGCACCACCGTGCGCCGGAACGCCTGGGTCGAGGTGACCCTGCCGAGGAAGGTGGTGGGCGACGCCGGTGACATCAGTGCGCTGACCGATCTCTCCGGCGCCGTCCGCAGGACGATCCCCGAGGGGATCATCTCCTAGCCCTCCCCGGCCGGCGGCTAGCGCAGGCCGGTCGGCCGGCGCAGGGCGGCCTCCAGGAGGCGGTCGACCAGCTCGGGGTAGGTCAGCCCGGTCACCTGCCACATCCGCGGGTACATGGAGATGGGCGTGAAGCCGGGCATGGTGTTGATCTCGTTGATCACGAACTCGCCGTCCTCGGTGAGGAAGAAGTCGGCGCGCACCAGGCCCTCGCAGGAGGCGGCCTCGAAGGCGCGCACGGCGAGCTCCTGGACCTCGCGGGTCTGCTCCTCGGTGAGCGGGGCGGGGACGATGCCGGGGGCCGAGTCGATGTACTTGGCCTCGAAGTCGTAGAAGTCGTGCGCGGAGACCGGCGGGATCTCGGCGGGCACGCTGGCGCGCGGGCCGTCCTCGAACTCCAGCACGCCGCACTCGATCTCGCGGCCGCGCAGCAGCGACTCGACGAGGATCTTCGGGTCGTGGCGACGGGCCTCCTCGATGGCCTCGTCCAGGCCGGCGGGGTCGTCGACCTTGGTGATGCCCATGGAGGAGCCGGCGCGGGCCGGCTTCACGAACAGCGGCCAGCCGTGCTCGCCCGCGAAGTCGACGATCTTCCTGCGGGCGGCGGACGGGTCGTTCTCCCACTCGCGCGGGCGGATCACCACGTACGGGCCGACGGCCAGGCCGAAGGAGGTGAAGACGCGCTTCATGTACTCCTTGTCCTGTCCGACGGCGGAGGCCAGGACGCCGGAACCCACGTAGGGGATGCCGGCGAGGTCGAGCATGCCCTGCAGGGTGCCGTCCTCGCCGTAGGGGCCGTGCAGCACGGGGAAGACGACGTCGACCTCGCCGAGCGCCTTGGGGACGGCGCCGGGCTCGGTGTAGACGACCTCGCGGTTGGCGGGGTCGACGGGCAGCACGACACCGCCCTCGGCCGACTCGGCCAGCTCCTCGACGCTGGGCAGGCTCCGCTCGGTGATGGCCATCCGCTCGGGCTCGTCGGCGGCGAGCGCCCAACGCCCCTCGGTGGTGATGCCGATCGGCAGCACGTCGTACTTGCTGCGGTCGATGGCGCGCAGCACGGCGCCGGCGGTGACCACGGAGATGGCGTGCTCGGAACTGCGACCGCCGAAGACGACCGCGACGCGCGGCTTCCGGGCGGTGCTCTGGGGGGAGGTCTCGCTGCTCATATCGGGTTGAGAGTACCTGGTGGCGTCGGGTGGGTCAGTGGCGCTCGGGCTTGGCGCTGCGCGCCATGAGCTCCTTGAGGGCGACCATGGGCGGCTTGCCCTCGTGGACGATGCCCACGACGGTCTCCGTGATCGGCATGTCGACATGGTGACGCCGGGCCAGATCGAGCACGGATTCGCAGGACTTGACGCCCTCGGCGGTCTGCTTGGTGACGGCGATTGTCTCTTCGAGGGTCATGCCGCGGCCGAGGTTGGTGCCGAAGGTGTGGTTGCGGGAGAGCGGCGAGGAACAGGTGGCGACGAGGTCGCCCATGCCGGCCAGGCCCGCGAAGGTGTGCGCGTCGGCGCCCATGGCCAGGCCCAGGCGGGTGGTCTCGGCCAGGCCGCGGGTGATGAGGGAGGCCTTGGCGTTGTCGCCCAGGCCCATGCCGTCGGCGATGCCGACGGCCAGGGCGATGACGTTCTTCACGGCGCCGCCGAGCTCGCAGCCGACGACGTCGGTGTTGGTGTAGGGGCGGAAGTACGCGGTGTGGCAGGCGGTCTGCAGGCGCTTGGCGGCGTCCTCGTCGCGGCAGGCGACGACGGCGGCGGCGGGCTGCCGGGCGGCGATCTCGCGGGCGAGGTTGGGGCCGGTCAGGACGGCGACGCGGTCCGCGGAGACCTTGGCGACCTCCTCGATCACCTCGCTCATCCGCTTGGCCGTGCCCAGTTCGATGCCCTTCATCAGGGAGACCAGGACGGTGTCGGGGGCCAGCAGGGGCGCCCACTGCGCGAGGTTGCCGCGCAGGGTCTGCGAGGGGACGGCGAGGACGGTGAAGTCGGCGTCCCGGGCGGCCTCGGCGGGGTCGGTGGTGGCCCGTACGGCCGCCGGGAGTTCGACACCGGGGAGGTAGTCGGGGTTGGTGCGGCCGGTGTTGATGGCCTCGACGAGCCCGGCGCGGCGGCCCCACATCGTGACCTCGCAGCCGGCGTCGGCCAGCACCATCGCGAAGGCGGTGCCCCAGGAGCCGGTGCCGTAGACGGCGCAGCGCGTCACTTGCTGTCCTCCTCGGCCGTCGTCGCCTGCCGGGTGCGGGCGGCGGCGCGGGCCTTCTTGGGGTTGTAGGGCTCGGCCGGGGCGGGCTCGTCGCGCAGTTCGGCGAGGAGGTCGGTGATGGCCTTCATGATGACGGCGGTCACCTCGCGCAGCACCTCGGCGGTGGGCTCGCGGTCGTAGTAGGCGGACAGGTCGACGGGCGGGCCGGCCAGCACCTTGAGGGTCTTGCGGGGGAAGAGCCGCAGCTTCTTCTCCTTGGCGTAGGGCGGCATGGCCTCGTTGGCGCCCCACTGGGCGACGGGGACGACGGGGGCGCGGGTGAGCAGCGCCACGCGGGCGGCGCCCGTCTTGCCCTCCATGGGCCACATGTCCGGGTCGCGGGTGAGGGTGCCCTCGGGGTAGAAGGCCACGCACTCGCCCCGGTTGATGGCGTCCACGGCGGCGCGGAAGGCGTTGGCGGCGTCCGCGCTCTCCCGGTAGACGGGGATCTGCCCGGTGCCGCGCAGCACGGCGCCGACGAAGCTGCCCTTGAACAGGCCCGCCTTGGCCAGGAAGCGCGGGACGCGTCCGGTGTTGTACTGGTAGTGGGCGTACGACAGCGGGTCGAGGTACGAGTTGTGGTTGACGGCGGTGATGAATCCGCCGTCGGCCGGAATGTGCTCCATTCCCCGCCAGTCCCGCTTGAAGAGAACCACGAGCGGCGGTTTGGCCAACACCGCGGCAAAGCGGTACCAGAAGCCGATTCTGTGGCGGGACACTCGGACACCCTTCTGTCGGGACCTGGAAGCTTCTCGGGCGCTCTCGCTCACCCGGGGGCCGGACAAGTGTCGCCCCAGGTACCCGGTCTGTCGAGAACACCGTAACCCCGTGCCCCGCCCGGGCCCGCGGCGGCGTTGCACAATGACCCCCGTGCCGACGACGGAGGGGACACAGGTGGGCTGGACGCTGGTGGTGCCGGTGAAGCCCCTGGCCGTGGCCAAGAGCCGGTTGGCGGCGGGCACGGGCGCACTGCCGGCGCCCGCGCTGGCGCTGGCCTTCGCCCAGGACACCGTGGCGGCCGCGCTGGCCTGCGCGGCGGTACGGGATGTGGTGGTCGTCACGGCGGACGCCCGGGCCGGCGCGGAGCTCTCCGCGCTGGGTGCCCGGGTGCTGCCGGAGCCGGCGGGCGGTGGGCTGAACGCCGCCCTCGCACACGGGGCACATCTGGTGCGGTCCCGGTGCCGGCGGGCGGGGGTGGCCACCTTGAACGCGGATCTGCCGGCGCTGCGCCCACGCGAACTCGGCCTTGTGCTCGATTCCGCCGCCGAATTCCCGCGCGCATTTCTCGCGGATTCGGCGGGAATCGGTACGACGCTGCTCGCGGCCGCCCCCGGAATGGAATTGGCTCCCGCGTTCGAGGGCCGCTCCCGGGCCCGGCACGCGGCGTCGGGGGCCCGGGAGATCGCTCTGGCGGGCGTGGATTCCGTGCGCCGGGACGTGGACACCGAGGCGGACCTGCGGGCCGCGCTGGCGCTGGGGGTGGGGCCGCGCACGGCCGCTCTGGCCGGGCGGCTGCCGCTGCCGGGCGCCCCGTAGGGGCGCGGGGAACTGCGCGATCGGCCACCGACGGCCCGCAGCCGACGCGCGACCCCGAGGGCCGGGGCGCAGCACGGCGCTCCGCCTGCGGGCATATCGTGGCTTGTCGCGCAGTTCCCCGCGCCCCTACGGGGCGCGTGACGAAGAACCGCCGGAGACGGCCTAGGCTGCACCCATGCAGGCCACCGCGTACACCTTCGATCCTTCGACCCGCGCCGGGAGCGTTCTCCTGGACGACGGCACGCCCGTGCCCTTCGACGCGGCGGCGTTCGACGCGGGGGGTCTGCGGCTGCTGCGGCCCGGGCAGCGGGTGCGGATCGAGTTCGCGGAGCCGTCCGGCGGGCCGGTGGCGGAGCGCCGGGTGACCCTGGTGACCCTGCAGACGTTCTGAGACCTTCCCCGACACACACCGCGGGCCGGGCTCCCCTGGGGAGCCCGGCCCGGCGCGTTGACGCTGTGCGGTGCGGCCTTCGCCCTACTTCTTGCGGGCGGTGGTCTTCTTCGCGGTGGTCTTGCGCGCGGTGGTGGTGCGGGTGGCGGTCTTCTTGGCAGGCGCGGTCTTCTTGGCCGTCGTCGCCTTCTTGGCCGTCGTCGCCTTCTTCGCCGGGGTGGCCTTCTTCGCCGTCGTCGTCTTCTTGGCGGCGGCCTTGGTGGCCGGGGTGGCCTTCTTCGCCGTCGTCGTCTTCTTGGCGGCGGGTGCCTTCTTCGCCGTGGTCTTCTTCGCGGCTGCGGCCTTCGTCGGGGCGGCCTTCTTCGCCGTCGTCGTCTTCTTCGCCGCGGCGGCCTTCTTGGTCGTGGCCTTCTTGGCCGCGGCCTTGGTGGTGGCCTTGCCACCGGTAAGGCTGCCCTTGGGTGCCTTCTTGACGGAGACCTCGCCGGCCTTCGGGAGCTTCTTGGTACCGCTGACCAGGTCCTTGAAGCCCTGGCCCGCACGGAAGCGCGGCACCGAGGTCTTCTTGACCCGCACACGCTCGCCCGTCTGCGGGTTGCGGGCGTAACGGGCCGGGCGGTCGACCTTCTCGAACGAGCCGAAGCCGGTCACCGAGACCCGGTCACCGGCACACACCGCACGGACGACCGCATCCAGGACCGCGTCGACCGCATCCGCGGCCTGCTGACGGCCGCCGAGCTTGTCGGCAATCGCTTCAACGAGCTGCGCCTTGTTCACGTCTTCCCCTTCGGAGACATTGGCTGGAATGTGCTCCAGCTTTTTCGCACGTTAGGCAGATATATACCGCAAATCAAACACGAAACGGTCTAATCACCCTTGTGCCGCAACGAACCCGGCGCATCACGGAGTTCCGCGCATGCCGGGGTCTTGGGGGAAACGGCCCTCGTCAAGGTCGTTCATCAGCCGGTCCAGACGCCTTGCCGCGCCTTGGAGATCGTGCTTCGCCGAGGCCGTGATGGCCAGCAGCTGCCGGGACAGCGCCATCCGTACGCCCTCCGGGACTTGCAGTGTGCGCACTCTTGCGTGCGCTTCCTTCAGTTGGGCGGCGACGAGCCGGTAAAGCCCGAGTTGGCTGTCGCGTTCCATGCACCGATTGTGCCATCTGAGGCGAGTTGTCGCTTCACAGGCCCTCAACAACGCACCGCGCCCCCTGTCCGAAGACAGGGGGCGCATCATGCCAAACCCAGGGTGAGCAGCGAAAATCCGGGGCCGCGACGGGGGTGGAGGAGCCGGTCGACACTGGGCCAAACGAGCCCGAATCGACTCGTCAGAACGGCGTGGTGACCGGCTTGTACGCGGGCCGGCCCTGCTCGAAGGCGGCGATGTCGACCTCGTGGCGCAGGGTCAGCGCGATGTCGTCGAGCCCCTCCAGGAGCCGCCAGCGGGCGTTGTCGTCAAGCTCGAATCCGGCCGTGATGCCCGCGGCCCGCACCTGGCGGGTCACCAGGTCGACGGTCACCTCGACCGAGGGGTCGGATTCGGTCAGCTCCCACAGGGCCTCGACGGTCTCCTGCGGCAGCACGACGGTCAGCAGACCGTTCTTCAGCGAGTTGCCGCGGAAGATGTCGGCGAAGCGGGAGGAGACGACGGCCTTGAAGCCGTAGTTCTGCAGCGCCCACACCGCGTGCTCGCGGGAGGAGCCGGTGCCGAAGTCCGGGCCGGCGAGCAGCACGGTGGCGCCGGCGCGCTCGGGGCGGTTCAGGACGAACTGCGGGTCCTTGCGCCAGGCCTCGAAGAGGCCGTCCTCGAAGCCGTCGCGGGTGACCTTCTTCAGCCAGTGCGCGGGGATGATCTGGTCGGTGTCGACGTTGCTGCGGCGCAGCGGCACGGCCCGGCCGGTGTGCGTGGTGAAGGCTTCCATGGTCAGGCTCCGGAGAGGGTCGAGGCGTCGGCGAGGTCGGCGGGCGAGGAGAGGCGGCCGGCCACGGCCGTGGCGGCGGCGACTTGCGGGGAGACCAGGTGGGTGCGGCCGCCCTTGCCCTGCCTGCCCTCGAAGTTGCGGTTGGAGGTCGACGCGCTGCGCTCGCCGGGGGCGAGTTGGTCGGGGTTCATGCCCAGGCACATCGAGCAGCCCGCGTGCCGCCATTCGGCGCCGGCCGCGGTGAACACCTTGTCCAGCCCCTCCTCGACCGCCTGCAGGGCCACCCGGACGGAGCCGGGCACCACCAGCATCCGTACGCCCTCGGCCACCGTGCGGCCCTGGAGCACCGCGGCGGCGGCGCGCAGGTCCTCGATGCGGCCGTTGGTGCACGAGCCCACGAAGACGGTGTCGACACCGATCTCGCGCAGCGGCTGACCTGGTGTCAGTCCCATATAGGAGAGCGCGTTTTCGGCGGCGGACCGCTCGGAGGCATCGGCGAAGGAGGCCGGGTCGGGCACGACCGCGGACAGGGGTGCTCCCTGGCCGGGGTTGGTGCCCCAGGTGACGAACGGCGACAGCTCGGAGGCGTCGATGACGACCTCCTTGTCGAAGACCGCGTCGTCGTCGGTGCGCAGGGTGCGCCAGTGGGCCACCGCGGCGTCCCAGTCGGCGCCCCGGGGGGCGTGCGGGCGGTCCTTGAGGTAGGCGAAGGTGGTCTCGTCGGGGGCGATCATGCCGGCCCGGGCACCCGCCTCGATGGACATGTTGCACACCGTCATCCGGGCCTCCATCGAGAGCTTCTCGATGGCCGGGCCGCGGTACTCGATGACGTGGCCCTGGCCGCCGCCGGTGCCGATGCGGGCGATGACGGCGAGGATCAGGTCCTTGGCGGTGACGCCCTCGGGCAGCTCGCCCTCGACGGTGACCGCCATCGTCCTGAAGGGCGCCAGCGGCAGGGTCTGGGTGGCCAGGACGTGCTCGACCTGGCTGGTGCCGATGCCGAACGCGAGCGCGCCGAAGGCGCCGTGGGTGGAGGTGTGGCTGTCGCCGCAGACCACCGTCGTGCCGGGCTGGGTCAGTCCCAGCTGCGGTCCCACTACGTGGACAACGCCCTGCTCGACGTCGCCCAGGGGGTGCAGCCGCACGCCGAACTCGGCGCAGTTGCGGCGCAGGGTCTCCAGCTGGGTGCGCGAGACCGGGTCCGCGATGGGCTTGTCGATGTCGAGGGTGGGGGTGTTGTGGTCCTCGGTGGCGATGGTCAGGTCGAGCCGGCGGACCTTGCGGCCGGCCTTGCGCAGGCCGTCGAAGGCCTGCGGGCTCGTGACCTCGTGGAGCAGGTGCAGATCGATGAAGAGGAGGTCGGGCTCGCCCTCGGCGCGCCGGACGACGTGCTCGTCCCAGACCTTCTCCGCGAGTGTCCGTCCCATCGCTGTCCGTCCTGTGTGGTGGGTGCTGTTCGTTCCAGGTTGGCGCTTCTCCGGGAAAATTGAACTTGCGTTTCACAGAGTGAGACGGAAGTATCGTTGCATGGACAACTCTAGTGGCGCCTCAAGCGGTGTGGGCGTTCTCGACAAGGCGGCTCTGGTACTGAGCGCTCTGGAGTCCGGTCCGGCGACGCTCGCCGGGCTGGTCACGGCGACCGGGCTCGCGCGCCCCACGGCGCACCGGCTCGCGGTCGCGCTGGAGCACCACCGGATGGTGGCGCGGGACATGCAGGGCCGGTTCATCCTCGGCCCGCGGCTCGGCGAGCTCGCGGCGGCGGCGGGCGAGGACAGGCTGCTGGCGACCGCCGGGCCGGTCCTGACGCATCTGCGCGACGTGACGGGCGAGAGCGCGCAGCTCTACCGCCGGCAGGGCGACATGCGCATCTGTGTGGCGGCGGCCGAGCGGCTGTCCGGTCTGCGGGACACGGTGCCGGTGGGCTCGACGCTGCCGATGAAGGCCGGCTCCGCGGCCCAGGTGCTCATGGCCTGGGAGGAGCCGGAGCGGCTGCACCGCGGGCTGCAGGGCGCCCGCTTCACGGCGACGGCCCTCTCCGGCGTACGGCGGCGGGGCTGGGCCCAGTCGATCGGTGAGCGCGAGCCGGGCGTGGCCTCGGTCTCCGCGCCCGTGCGCGGCCCCTCCAACCGCGTGGTGGCCGCCGTGTCGGTCTCCGGCCCCATCGAGCGCCTGACGCGCCACCCGGGCCGCATGCACGCCCAGGCGGTGCTGGACGCGGCGATCCGTCTCACGGAGGCCCTGCGCCGCACGGGGTGAGCCCGCAGGGGGTCCGGGGCCCGCGCCCCGGGCCCCGGCCTTTTCGTCGGCGCCGCATGCAACGAAAAATGCCCCCCGCTTTCGCGAGGGGCATTTTCCTTCCGTGTACCCCCGACCGGATTCGAACCGGCGCTACCGCCTTGAGAGGGCGGCGTGCTAGGCCGCTACACAACGGGGGCTTGCTTTTCTTTTGTCTGCAGACTCGAAAGCAATCTGCGCTGGGCTACCAGGACTCGAACCTAGACTAAATGAACCAGAATCACTCGTGCTGCCAATTACACCATAGCCCATGGTGGTTTTTTAACCAGTACCCCCGACCGGATTCGAACCGGCGCTACCGCCTTGAGAGGGCGGCGTGCTAGGCCGCTACACAACGGGGGCCCTAGCGATTCCCTTGCGGGAACCAGTACCCCCGACCGGATTCGAACCGGCGCTACCGCCTTGAGAGGGCGGCGTGCTAGGCCGCTACACAACGGGGGCTCGCACTGCGTTTTGCTTCGAGAGAGAGTTTATCAAGAGAATTCGAAGCGATTTTCTCTTGCTGGGGTACCAGGACTCGAACCTAGACTAAGTGAACCAGAATCACTCGTGCTGCCAATTACACCATACCCCACCGTAACTCCACCCCCCGTAAGGGGTCTTGTCCGGCTTGCGCCCTCCGCTCCGGCCTCTCGGCCCTCCCGGGCGGCGCAGGAAGAACATTACCCGAAGGTGGACCGGTGACCAAAATCGATAAGCCGGGACCGTGCGGAGGCCGTGAACGGGCCGGTGGACGGGCCGGTGGACGGGCCGGGGAACGACGAGGGCCCGGCGGCCTCGCAGGAGGCTGCCGGGCCCTCGTACGGGCACGGGAGGGGCCGTCAGGCGCCCAGGCGCGCCAGGGCGGCGTCCACGCGCGTGAGGGTGCGGTCGCGGCCGAGGACCTCCAGGGACTCGAACAGCGGCAGGCCCACCGTGCGGCCCGTGACGGCCACGCGGACGGGGGCCTGGGCCTTGCCGAGCTTCAGGCCGTGCTCCTCGCCGGCGGAGACGACGGCGGCCTTGAGGGCGTCGGCGTTCCAGTCCGCCTCGGCGAGCTTGGCGCGGGCGGTGCGCAGCAGGTCGGCCGAGCCCTCCTTCATGGCCTTCTGCCAGGAGGCCTCGTCGTCGACCGGCTCGTCGAGGAAGAGGAAGTCGACGTTGGCGGTGATGTCGGAGAGCACCGTCAGGCGGGTCTGGGCGTGCGGGGCGATCGCCTCCCAGGCGGCCCGGTCGAACTTCTCCGGGGCCCAGGGGGCGTGCGGGGCGCGCAGCCAGGGCTCGCAGGCCTCGGCGAAGGCCTTCGCATCCAGGCGCCGGATGTGGTCGGCGTTGATGGCCTCGGCTTTCTTGAGGTCGAAGCGGGCCGGGTTGGCGTTGACGTCCTCGATGTCGAAGGCGGCGACCATCTCCTCGACGGAGAAGATGTCCTGGTCGGCCGACAGGGACCAGCCCAGGAGCGAGAGGTAGTTCAGCAGGCCCTCGCGCAGGAAGCCGCGCTCCCGGTAGAGGTTCAGGGAGGACTGCGGGTCGCGCTTGGACAGCTTCTTGTTGCCCTCGCCCATGACGTACGGCAGGTGGCCGAAGGACGGCGTGGTGCCGTTGCCGACGCCGATCTCGGCGAGGGCCTTGTACAGGGCGATCTGCCGCGGGGTGGAGGAGAGCAGGTCCTCGCCGCGCAGGACGTGCGTGATCTCCATCAGCGCGTCGTCGACCGGGTTGACCAGCGTGTACAGCGGGGCGCCGTTGGCCCGGACGATGCCGTAGTCCGGCACGTTCTCCGGGGTGAAGGTCAGCTCGCCGCGCACCAGGTCGGTGAAGGTGATCGGCTCGTCGGGCATCCGGAAGCGGACGATGGGCTCGCGGCCCTCGCGCTCGTAGGCGGCCTTCTGCTCGGCGCCCAGGTCGCGGCACGTGCCGTCGTAGCCGGAGGGGCGGCCGGCAGCGCGGGCGGCCTCGCGGCGCTCGTCGAGCTCCTCGGCGGTGCAGTAGCAGTGGTAGGCGTGGCCGGCCTGCAGGAGCTTGGCAGCGACATCCTTGTAGAGGTCCATGCGCTGCGACTGGCGGTACGGCGCGTGGGGGCCGCCCACCTCGGGGCCCTCGTCCCAGTCGAGGCCCAGCCAGCGCATGGCGTCGAGCAGCTGCTCGTACGACTCCTCCGAGTCGCGCGCCGCGTCGGTGTCCTCGATGCGGAAGACCAGGGTGCCGCCGTGGTGGCGGGCGAACGCCCAGTTGAACAGGGCGGTGCGGACCAGACCCACGTGCGGGTTGCCGGTCGGCGAGGGACAGAAACGTACGCGGACGTTCGCGTTAGCCACGCTTGATCACCTTGTTGGTGAGAGTGCCGATGCCTTCGATGGTGACGGCGACCTCGTCGCCGACGTTCAGGGGTCCGACCCCGGCCGGGGTGCCGGTCAGGACGACGTCGCCGGGCAGCAGCGTCATCGCCTCGGTGATGTGGACGATCAGATCCTCGACGGAGCGCAGCATGGCGCTGGTGCGGCCCTGCTGGCGCGGCTCACCGTTGACGGTGCAGGAGATCGCCACGTCGGCGGGGTCCAGCTCGGTCTCGATCCAGGGGCCGAGCGGGCAGGAGGTGTCGAAGCCCTTGGCCCGGGCCCACTGCTTCTCGCGCTGCTGGACGTCGCGTGCGGTGACGTCGTTGGCACAGGTGTAGCCGAGGATCACGTCCTTGACGCGCTCGCGCGGGACCTCGCGGCACATGCGGCCGATGACGACGGCGAGCTCGGCCTCGTGGTGGACCTCGCTGGAGAAGGAGGGGTAGGCGATGGGGTCGCCCGGGCCGACGACCGCGGTCGACGGCTTGAAGAAGGCGACCGGCACCTCGGGCACCTCGTTGCCGAGCTCTGCGGCGTGTTCGGCGTAGTTGCGGCCGATGGCCACGACCTTGTTGGGAAGGACGGGCGGCAGCAGACGGACCTTGCTCAGCGGAATCCGCTGGCCCGAGCGCTCGAATTCCGCGAAGGGGTGTCCCTTGATGATGTCGAGGACGGGACCGTTCTCGGTCGACTCGTCCCCTTCCACGACGCCGAAGGCGACGTTTCCCTCGATGGAGAACCTGGCGATGCGCACGGGAGGCGTTTTCCCCTTGTCGTATGTGGCCGGGTGAATCGGCCGGAGATCGGACACCCCAGGCTATCGCGGGGGGTCCCGCCGGCCCGTGCGCCGCCGTTCCCGGAGCGCCCCGTTACTGCGCGGCGGGCGCCTGGGGTGCGGGCGCGGTCATCAGGATGGTGCGCCGGGGGTTGGCGGTGACCGTGGGCAGCTGCTGGGCGTGCTGGGGCAGCATCTCCTCGGCGATACGCAGCGACTCGGCGTCCTTCAGGTGCACGAGCGTGGTGCGACGGGGGTTGGCGATCTTCCGGGTGGGGGTGGCCGTGGGGGCGGTGTTCACGTCGGTCCTCGCGTGGGGATCGGGGGCTTGTGGTGCTTTCACCGGGCGTTTCGTGCGCCCGTGCAAAGGAACCAGGCTAGGCGCGCCTATCCCCAGCGGCGGGGCGGACGAGTCCCGGCTTTCCTGTGAGTTTGCTCACGACAGGACCGAAAAATGCGGCATACCGGGCGACCACCGGGCTGCGACTAAACGGACATTGCAGGGCTGAATCTGACGTTCCGCTCCTGATCATGGCGACTGGGACACGCCCGGGGTGGGACCCCCACCCGTACGACCGATGACTACAAGTCCGACATTAGGGACCGGATCTTCTACGCTGTGTCACATAATCCCTCACGCGCGGTGACCGTCGCGTCCATGGGCACCACCGGCCTTGTTGGGAGATCCGGCACTGTGCTGGAATTCCCGGGACCGCCAGGGGGGCACCGCGGTCCCCCCACGACTCGACACCGTCCCTCCGCTCACCCGGCGGGACGCCTGGTCCAGAGGTTGCGACGCTAGTGCAGGGACGTTTCAAGAGGGATGGCAGCGCTGCGGCGGAGCCGGAGCCGCGCGGTGCAACCGACCGCGGCACGCCCGCCGGCGCGCCGGAGGTGCCGAACGGCGGCGAGGCCGCCCAGCGGCCCAAGGAGAAGAAGGGCGAGAAGGCCGGCAAGCCCGGCCCCAGCGGCCCGGGCTCACGAATAGCCCTGCGCAACTGGCGAATCAGTACCCGTCTCGTCTCGCTGCTCGCCCTCCCCGTCGTCGCCGCGACGACCCTGGGTGCGATGCGCATCAACGAGTCGCTGACCAACGTCGACCAGCTCGACCACATGAAGCTGCTCACCGAGATGACGGGCAAGGCGACCCAGCTCGCCGACGCCCTGCAGGAGGAGCGGGACAAGTCGGCCGGTCCGATCGTCCAGAAGAACAAGGGCGACGACTCCGTGGTGGCCCCGCGGCAGAAGACCGACCGCGCCATCGACGCCTTCCGTGAGACGACGAAGAAGGTCAAGGCCAACGACCCGACGATGGTCGGCGTCCAGACCACCCTTGTCGACATCACCAAGCAGCTCGACAAGATCAAGGCGGTCCGGGAGAGCGCGTACACCGACGAGCAGTACATCTCCCAGACGGTCAACAACTACGACGGACTGATCAACGCGCTGCTGTCGCTGTCCCAGGACATGGCCCAGGCCACCAGCAACAGCGACATGATCACCTCGACCCGCGCGCTGGCGACGTTCTCCGCCGCCAAGGAGTACGCCTCCATCCAGCGTGCGGTGATCTCCGCCGCGCTCGCCAACCCCAAGGGCGCGAGCCTGTCGGCCAACGACCACCAGTACGGCAAGGCCGCCCTGGACGCCGAGGAAGAGGCCCTGCGCCGCTTCACCGCCATCCGCGCCGGCGACTCCGCCGACCTGCTCAAGGCCCTCAACGGCGGTGACACCAACGTCACCGCGGCGAACACCTTCGCCGAGCGTGCCTTCGGCAACACCGAGGCGTTCAAGGGCGAGAAGACCAGTTACCGCGACTGGTACGACCAGGACAGCGTCAAGCTCGAAGAGATGGCCAAGATCGAGCAGACCCTGCTGTCGCAGATGGACCAGAAGGCCCAGGAACTGCGCGACGAGGCCCAGCAGGAAGCCATCCTCAACGGTGCCCTCATCGTCCTCGTCCTCGGCATCTCGCTCGTCGGCGCCTTCGTCGTGGCCCGCTCCATGGTGCGCTCGCTGCACCGTCTGCAGGACACCGCCCAGCGGGTCGCCAACGACCGTCTGCCCGAGCTCGTCAAGCAGCTCTCCGAGTCCGACCCGCAGGACGTCGACACCTCCGTGGAGTCCGTCGGCGTGCACAGCCGGGACGAGATCGGCAAGGTGGCCGCGGCCTTCGACCACGTGCACCAGGAGGCCGTCCGCCTCGCCGCCGAGCAGGCCCTGCTGCGAGGCAACGTCAACGCGATGTTCACCAACCTCTCGCGCCGGAGCCAGGGCCTCATCCAGCGTCAGCTGTCCCTGATCTCCGAGCTCGAGAGCCGCGAGGCCGACCCGGACCAGCTGTCCTCGCTGTTCAAGCTCGACCACCTCGCCACCCGCATGCGCCGTAACGGCGAAAACCTCCTCGTCCTCGCGGGTGAGGAGCCCGGTCGCCGGTGGACCCGCCCGGTCCCCCTCGTCGACGTCCTGCGCGCCGCCGCGTCCGAGGTGGAGCAGTACGAGCGCATCGAGCTGTCCGGCGTGCCGCCGACCGAGGTCGCCGGCCGCGTCGTCAACGACCTCGTCCACCTGCTCGCCGAGCTGCTGGAGAACGCCACCTCGTTCTCCTCCCCGCAGACCAAGGTCAAGGTCACCGGTCACGCGCTGCCCGACGGCCGCGTGCTGGTCGAGATCCACGACACCGGCATCGGTCTGTCGCCCGAGGACCTCGCGGCGATCAACGAGCGGCTCGCCTCGCCGCCCACCGTGGACGTCTCCGTCTCCCGCCGCATGGGTCTGTTCGTGGTCGGCCGCCTGTCCCTGCGACACGGCATCCGCATCCAGCTGCGCCCGTCGGACTCCGGCGGTACGACCGCGCTCGTCATGCTGCCCGTCGACGTCGCCCAGGGCCACAAGAAGCCGGCCCCCGGCGGGGGTCAGGCCGGTCAGGCGGGCCCCGGTGGCGCCGGTGCGCCGGCCGCCGGTGCCGGCCCGCAGCGCCGCCAGGTCACGGGCGGTCCGCGCCCGGCCGCGCCGGGTCAGCGTCCCGGTGCGCCCGAGGCAGGCGTGCCGCGCCGCGCCGGCGGCCCCGGTGCCGCCCCCTCCGGCGGTGCCGCCGCCGGCAGCCTCTTCGACACCGCCCCCCGCGGCGGCAACGCCGCCCCCGGTGGCGACGGCCGTGCCGCCCTGCCCCCGCGCGGTGCCGGGGCCCCCGGCGGGCCCGCCGGCCAGGCCGGTCCCGCGGCGATGCCGCCGGCCGGTGGTCCGGGCCGCAAGGGCAAGGGCCGCCAGCGCCCGGCCGACGACTGGCCGCTGGCCTCCGACGGTGCGCCGCGCCCGGGCCAGGAGGCGCCGCGCGGCCACGACAACACCGAGCGCACCGGCGGCTTCCCGCAGCCGGGTGCCGGGGTGCCGGGCGGCGGTCCGGGTGACACGGCGCAGTTCCCGCCGGTTCCCGCCGCGGACGAGCCGCGCCAGGCCACGGGCCAGTTCCCGGTGCCGGGCAACGGCGCCGGCGCCCAGCCGGGCGGCGGTCCGGGCGACACGGCGCAGTTCCCGCCGGTCACCGACGGCACGCCGAAGCCGGCGGACCTCGCGCCGGCGGGCACCACGGGCCAGTTCGCGCTGCCGACCCGGGGCGAGGACATGTCCGGTACGGGCCAGTTCCCGCAGCCGGGGGCCGAGCAGTCCTCCGGTACGGGCCAGTTCCCGGTGCCGGGCCAGGGCCGGGACCACGGTCAGGGCATGTCGGGCACCGGGCAGTTCGAGCGGCCGGACCGGGCCGGCGAGCACGCCTCGGGCACGGGGCAGTTCCCCGTCCCCGCCCAGGACGACCCGCTGACGGGCACCGGGCAGTTCCCGCAGGTCTCGGCGACCACGGGCCAGTTCCCCGTGCCGGGCCACGGCCAGGACGCCGCCACCACGGGGCAGTTCCCGCAGCCGGCCGCCGAGCACTCCTCCGGCACCGGGCAGTTCGAGCTGCCCCCCGCCGGCGCGGGCGCGGGCGCGGGCACGCCGCTGTTCGAGGAGCTGGAGTCCAACTGGTTCCGCGGCGCCGCCGGCGAGGGCCAGGTTCCGCAGCAGCCCGCCGACTCCGAGCGTCCGGCCCCGGCCGCCGCCGCGGAGCGTCAGGCGCCGCAGGGCGAGGCACGCGAGCGGGCCGAGTGGCGGGAGTCCCCCAACGACGAGCGCTGGCGCCGGGCCGAGCAGGTCCGCGAGCCGGCGGCGGGCGGCATCACCTCGTCCGGGTTGCCGCGGCGGGTGCCGCGGGCCAACCTCGTCGAGGGCACCGCCCAGACCACCCAGACGCAGTCCCTTCCGACCGGTCCGCAGGTCTCGCGTGCGCCCGACGACGTACGCGGCCGACTGACCAATCTCCGCCGGGGCATCCAGCAAGGACGTCAGGCCGGCAACGGTCCGTCCACCGGCAGCCACAATGTTGGCCCCACTTACCAGCAGGAGCGTTAGTTGAGTCCGATGAGCCAGGCGGCGCAGAATCTGAACTGGTTGATCACCAACTTCGTGGACAACACCCCCGGTGTGTCCCACACGGTGGTGGTCTCCGCCGACGGACTCCTTCTGGCGATGTCCGAAGGGTTCCCGCGGGACCGCGCCGACCAGCTGGCGGCGGTGGCCTCCGGCCTGACCTCGCTGACGGCGGGCGCCTCGCGCATCTTCGAGGGGGGCGCGGTCACCCAGACCGTCGTCGAGATGGAGCGCGGCTTCCTGTTCATCATGTCCGTCTCGGACGGTTCGTCCCTCGCGGTGCTGGCGCACCCGGAGTGCGACATCGGCCTCGTGGGCTACGAGATGGCCCTGCTGGTCGACCGCGCGGGCACCGTGCTGACGCCCGACCTGCGCGCCGAACTCCAGGGCAGCTTGCTGAACTGACCCGCTCCCACCGCATATTCCGTCCGACCGTACGGCCGAAAACCCCCCACCGGCCCCCGCTCGACGGCATTATTGCCATCCTGCAGTCCCGTCCGGAGGATTCATGACCCCGCCCGTCTCGCCCGGCCCGTACGGCGCTTCCCCGCATGCGTCGTACGGGGAAGATGAAGGCGACCAGCCCCTGGTCCGCCCCTACGCCATGACGGGGGGCCGCACCCGGCCGCGCTACCAGCTCGCCATCGAGGCCCTGGTCAGCTCCACGGCCGACCCGGCCCACCTCGGCGGGCTGCTCCCCGAGCACCAGCGGATCTGCCAGCTGTGCCAGGAGGTGAAGTCGGTCGCGGAGGTCTCCGCGCTGCTGAACATGCCTCTCGGCGTGGCCCGCATTCTCGTCGCGGACCTGGCGGAGGCCGGCATGGTGGCGATCCACCAGCCGGGCGGCGGCACCGAGGCCGGCGGTACGCCGGATGTGACACTGCTCGAAAGGGTGCTCAGTGGACTTCGGAAGCTCTAACTTCGGAAGCTCCGGTTACGGAAGCTCCAGCGGCGGACCGAGCCGCTCCACCACGTCCGCGAAGATCGTGGTGGCCGGTGGCTTCGGCGTCGGCAAGACCACGTTCGTGGGCGCGGTCTCGGAGATCAGTCCGCTGCGCACGGAGGCCGTGATGACGTCGGCCTCCGCCGGCATCGACGACCTGAGCCACGTCCAGGACAAGAAGACCACGACCGTGGCGATGGATTTCGGTCGTATCACGCTCGACGACGACCTGATCCTGTACCTGTTCGGCACGCCCGGCCAGGACCGCTTCTGGTTCATGTGGGACGACCTGGTCCGCGGCGCCATCGGCGCCATCGTGCTGGTCGACACCCGCCGCCTCGCCGACTGCTTCCCCGCGGTCGACTACTTCGAGAACAGCGGCCTGCCCTTCGTCATCGCCCTCAACGGCTTCGACGGACAGCAGCCCTACGCTCCGGAGGAGGTCCGCGAGGCGCTGCAGATCGGCCCCGACGCGCCGATCATCACCACCGACGCGCGGCACCGCCATGAGGCGAAGAGCGCCCTCATCACGCTCGTCGAGCACGCGCTGATGGCGCGGCTGAAATAGGTACCCACCGTGGCGAGTTATGACGGGGCGTAAGTTGTGGGATTGACCACGCAAACGCTTCTGGGTTCATAACGTTTCGACAGAGAATTGGCCGGGCGCGACCACTCGTCGCGTCCGGCCGACTTCGCTGCGCACACACCTCGCCCGACATTTGGCGTGGCTCGGCCTTAATGCCCGTTTTATGTCGGGCAAATCGCGGCCTTCACGGGCTCTGTCCGTTGTTTGGATTGCACCTGCCTCACGTGCTGGAATTCCCGGACTGAGCAGTGACGGCTCAGCAGATAAACGGCACAGGAACAGGTGCCGACGCCGAGAGGTTGTTGGTCGAGTGAGGCGAAGAAAGACGGGCGCCGCGCAGCAGACGCGGGACGCGCGGGGCAACTTCACCCCGCCGTCGCGCACAGCGGTGCCGCCTTCCGAGATGCCCGAACCCCCCGCCACCCCCGCTCCGGCCCGCGGCGGCAGATTCTCGCCCCGCAACTGGCGTGTGCCGGTCCGGCTGAACGCGATTCTGCTGATCCCGGTGCTCGTCGCACTGGTCTTCGGCGGTCTCGACGTCAAGAAGTCGGTCGACACCTGGAACGAGGCGGCGGACGCGGCGAACACGGCCCGCGCGGTGCGCGCGGCGGCCACGTACGCCCACGCCGTCATCGACGAGCGCGACCTGACGGCCAAGCCGCTGCTCGAGGGCAGCACGGACGACCCGGTCATCAAGAAGGTACGGGCGGCCACGGACAAGGCGCGCGCCGAGTTCGACACGGCCGCCAAGGCGATGCCGGACACCCCGAGCCTCAAGCGCCGTCTGAAGGCGGTGCGCGACGCGGAGCCGACGCTGGTCAAGCTGCGCTCGGCCGCGTACACCCCTGCCCTGGACGGGACGAAGACCGAGGACGGCTACGGCGCCATCCAGCGTCCCCTGATGGCCTTCACCAACGAGCTGGGCCTGGGCACCGGCAACGTCACCTCCTACGGACGCGCCGTCTACGCCGTCTCGCTGGCCAAGGCCGCCGAGTCGCTGCAGCGCTCCATCGGCACGCACCTGCTGCTGAAGCCGGGCAGTGCCGCCGAGCGCCAGGTGCTGCTGACGTCGTTCTCCTCGTACAACTTCCTCGAGTACATCGCCCGCAGCGAGTTCGAGGCGGGCGCCGGGGACGAGGACATCAAGCGCATGAAGTCGGCCATGGCCACCGAGGCCCAGACCGACGCGCAGGACAAGATGACCGCCGCCATCATGTCGGGCGCCACCACCGCGCAGCTCAAGGCGCAGGGCGTGACGGCCGACACCTGGCTGCAGACCTCCACGGGCAAGTTCAACGCCTACCGCACGGTCGAGGAGCACCTCGCCGACCACGCGGTGGAGGAGGCCGAGTCCATCGCCTCGCAGGCGACGCAGGACGCGATCGTCAACTCCTCGATCATGGTCTTCGCCCTCGTGGTCGCCTTCTTCGTGGCCGGCCGGATGGCCCGCTCGATGAGCCGGAGCATGCGCCAGCTGCGCACCGCGGCCTTCGACGTGGCCGAGCAGCGCCTGCCGGCGCTGGTCGACCAGCTCTCGCGCACCGACCCGGGCAAGGTGGACACTCGTGTCCAGCCGATCCCGATCACCACCGGTGACGAGATCGGTGAGGTCGCCCGCGCCTTCGACCAGGTGCACCGCGAGGCGGTCCGCCTCGCCGCGGAGCAGGCCCTGCTCCGGGGCAACGTGAATGCGATCTTCACCAACCTCTCCCGCCGCAACCAGGCTCTGATCGAGGGACAGCTGAACCTCATCACCGACCTGGAGAACAACGAGGCCGACCCGGACCAGCTGGAGAACCTCTTCCGCCTGGACCACCTGGCCACCCGTATGCGGCGCAACGGCGAGAACCTCCTCATCCTCGCCGGCGAGGAGCCCGGTCGCCGCTGGGACCAGCCGATCCCGCTGGTGGACGTGCTGCGCGCGGCCTCCTCCGAGGTGGAGGCGTACGAGCGCATCGAGCTGTCCGGCGTGCCGGACGCCGAGATCCACGGCCTGGCCGTGACCGACCTCGTGCACCTGCTGGCCGAGCTGCTGGAGAACGCCACCACGTTCTCCTCCCCGCACACCAAGGTCCGCGTCACCGCCACCCGGCTGCCCGACGGCCGCGTGATGGTGGAGATCCACGACAAGGGCATCGGCCTGACCGCCGAGGACTTCGCAGACATCAACCACAAGCTGGCCAACCCGCCGACGGTGGACGCCGCGATCTCCCAGCGCATGGGTCTGTTCGTGGTCGGCCGCCTGGCCATGCGCCATGGCATCCGTGTCCAGCTGCGCCCCTCGGGCGAGCAGGCCGGCACCACCTCGCTGGTGATGCTGCCGGACGCCATCACCCACGGTGGCGGTGGCGACGAGTCGGCCCCGGACGACTTCACCGTCTCCCGCATGGTGCCCGACCAGCAGCAGCCGGCTCCCGTCGCCGGTATGCGCACGGCCGCCGAGCTCGGTTTCGACGACTCGCGCTACGAGTCCGGCGGGGAGTCCACCTCGCTGGACCCGGTCGGTCGCTCGCTGATGCGCGAGGAGCGCCGCGCCCAGCTGGGCGCGCAGGCCTCCGACCAGCGCCCGCTCTTCGCCGACGAGACCGCGCAGGAGCAGCCGTACCCGCAGCAGGGTTACGAGTACCCGCAGGGCGGTTACCCGGAATCCGGCTACGAGGAGCAGACGGCGAACGCCCCGCAGGCGTACGCCGACTACAACGCCCCTGAGAGCCAAGGCGAATGGGCCGGCGCAGGTACGTACCAGCAGGCGTACGGGCAGGGTTACGCAGCGGAACCGGAATCCCGGCCGTCCGCTGACACGGCGCAGCCCGAGCGCGTAGAGTTCGACCGTCCGGGCCCCGCTTCGAGCGGCTCCCCCGCGCTGACCGGGTCCGGTCTGCCGCGCCGCGACAAGCGGTGGCAGCACTCCGAGCCGGGCGAGGAGGCCACGAGGGACGGCGGAGAAAGCGAGCGGTCCCCGCAGGGGACGCCACAGCAGCCCCGCGAGGGCGACACTGCCGCATGGCAGTCGGTCAACGACGAGCGCTGGCAGCAGGCCAAGCAGCTCCGTGAGCCGAAGGCCGGCGGAGTGACCTCCTCCGGTCTCCCCCGCCGGGTCCCCAAGGCCAATCTGGTCGAGGGCACGGCGGCCGGGCAGAGCGCTCCGGCCGGCCCGCAGATATCCCGCGCACCGGAGGACGTCCGGGGCAGGTTGGCGAACCTGCGCCGCGGCATCCAGCAGGGACGCACCGTGGGGTCGGACTCCGGCGAGTTCCCGGCACCCGCACAGCATGAGCAACACGACCAGGGCTTCGGCCCCGGCGGCACCTACGATCAGGAGCGTTAGTGTGAGCCCGATGAGCCAGGCGGCGCAGAACCTGAACTGGTTGATCACCAGTTTCGTGGACAACACCCCAGGGGTGTCCCACACCGTCGTGGTCTCCGCCGACGGACTCCTTCTGGCGATGTCCGAAGGCTTTCCGCGGGACCGCGCCGACCAGCTGGCGGCGGTGGCCTCCGGCCTGACCTCGCTGACCGCGGGCGCCTCGCGCATCTTCGAGGGCGGCACGGTCAACCAGACCGTCGTCGAGATGGAGCGCGGCTTCCTCTTCATCATGTCCATCTCGGACGGTTCGTCCCTCGCAGTGCTGGCGCACCCCGAGTGCGACATCGGCCTCGTGGGCTACGAGATGGCCCTGCTGGTCGACCGCGCGGGCAATGTGCTGACGCCCGACCTGCGCGCCGAACTGCAGGGGAGCCTTCTCAACTAACCCAGAAAGAGTGCGTTTCGCGCCACCGCGCCATAGGGTGCGGTGGCGCGACCAGCAGCAGACAGGCAAGCCGGAGGAGGAGACGTGGCAACGCCCCCAGGCGGTTACCCGTACGGAAACGACCAGCAGGCCCAACCCCCGCTGAACCGCTACAACTTCCCCTCCGCGCCAAGCCACCAAGCCGTGCCGGAGCAGCAGCGCCCTGCCCATGTGCAGGCGCCGCCACAGTACCGGCGTGCGGCCTCCCCCTCGGGGGGCAAGCAGAATCCGCTGGTCCGCCCCTATGCGATGACCGGCGGCCGGACGCGGCCGCGTTACCAGCTCGCCATCGAGGCGCTGGTGCACACCACGGCCCAGCCGTCCCAGCTCCACGGGCAGTTGCCGGAACACCAGCGCATCTGCCACCTGTGCCACGAGATCAAGTCGGTCGCCGAGATCTCGGCACTTCTTTCCATTCCGCTCGGCGTCGCCCGGATTCTTGTCGCCGACCTGGCGGAGGCCGGACTAGTCGCCATTCACCAGCCCGGCGGGGACGCATCCGCCGGCGGTCAGCCTGACGTGACACTGCTCGAAAGGGTGCTCAGTGGACTTCGGAACCTCTAGCGGCGAGGCAGCCCGCTCGACCACCTCCGCGAAGATCGTGGTGGCCGGTGGCTTCGGCGTGGGCAAGACCACGTTCGTCGGCGCGGTCTCGGAGATCAACCCGCTGCGCACCGAAGCCGTCATGACCTCCGCCTCGGCGGGCATCGACGACCTCACCCACGCGCCGGACAAGACCACGACGACCGTGGCCATGGACTTCGGCCGTATCACCCTGGACCAGGACCTCATCCTGTACCTGTTCGGCACGCCCGGCCAGGACCGCTTCTGGTTCATGTGGGACGACCTGGTCCGCGGCGCCATCGGCGCCGTCGTCCTGGTCGACACCCGCCGCCTCGCCGACTGCTTCCCGGCCGTCGACTACTTCGAGAACAGCGGCCTGCCCTTCGTCATCGCCCTCAACGGCTTCGACGGACACCAGCCGTACAGCCCGGAGGAGGTCCGCGAGGCGCTGCAGATCGGCCCCGACGCGCCGATCATCCAGACGGACGCCCGCCACCGCCACGAGGCGAAGAGCGCCCTCATCACGCTCGTCGAGCACGCGCTGATGGCGCGGCTGCGCTAGCTCGGATGCGAAGAGGTCCCCGCACTCCTCGTCGAGTGCGGGGACCTCTTCGCATAAGCCCCTCTTTGCATGGGCCCTCTTTGCCATGGGCCCTCTTTGCAGGGGCCGGAGGTACGGCGAAGGCCCCTCACCCGTGGGTGAGGGGCCTTCGCCGTGTTTCGCCGTATGCGGTGCCGGACGGGTCCGTCAGACCTGCCAGCTGTGCGGCGCTCTGAAGCCGGAGGTGCGCTCCAGACGGCGCCAGGGCGCCGTGGTGCGGCGCGGGCGGGTGTCCTCGGCGGCGCCGGTGCGGCCGGCCGCGGCGCGGGCGAGGAGGACGGCGGTGACGGCGGCCAGTTCCTCGGCGTCCGCCGTGCCCTTCTCGACGCGTACGAGCGTGTCGTTCATCGCTGTGTCTCCACTGATCACTGGGGCGGGTTGCCGTGCTTGCGGGCCGGCAGGTCCGCGTGCTTGTTCGCGAGCATCGCCAGCGAGCGGATGAGCACCGCCCGGGTCTCGACGGGGTCGATCACGTCGTCGACCAGGCCGCGCTCCGCCGCGTAGTACGGGTGCATCAGCTCGGCCTTGTACTCCTTGACCATGCGGGCCCGCATGGCCTCGGGGTCGTCGGCGTCCGCGATCTGCTTGCGGAAGATGACGTTGGCCGCGCCCTCGGCGCCCATGACCGCGATCTCGTTGGTGGGCCAGGCGAAGGTCAGGTCGGCGCCGATGGACTGCGAGTCCATGACGATGTACGCGCCGCCGTAGGCCTTGCGCAGGATCACCGAGATCCGCGGCACGGTGGCGTTGCAGTACGCGTACAGCAGCTTGGCGCCGTGCCGGATGATTCCACCGTGCTCCTGGTCGACGCCGGGGAGGAAGCCGGGTACGTCCAGAAGGGTGATGATCGGGATGTTGAAGGCGTCGCACATCTGGATGAACCGCGCGGCCTTCTCCGAGGCCTCGATGTCGAGGACGCCGGCGAGGGACTGCGGCTGGTTGGCGACGATGCCCACGACCTGGCCGTCCATGCGGGACAGGGCGCAGATGATGTTGGTGGCCCAGCGCTCGTGGATCTCCAGGTACTCGCCGTCGTCGACGATCTCCTCGATGACCTTGCGCATGTCGTACGGCCGGTTGCCGTCGGCCGGCACCAGGTCGAGCAGGGTCTCGCCGAGGCGGTCGGCGGGGTCCTCGGAGGCGACGCGCGGCGGGTTCTCGCGGTTGTTCTGCGGCAGCAGCGACAGCAGGTAGCGCACCTCCTCCAGGCACGTCTCCTCGTCGTCGTAGGCGAAGTGCGCCACGCCGGAGGTCTCGGCGTGCACGTCCGCGCCGCCGAGGCCGTTCTGGGTGATCTCCTCGCCGGTCACCGCGCGGACCACGTCGGGCCCGGTGATGAACATCTGGGAGGTCTCCCGGACCATGAAGACGAAGTCCGTCAGGGCCGGGGAGTAGGCCGCGCCACCGGCGCACGGGCCGAGCATCACGCTTATCTGCGGGATGACACCGGATGCCTTGGTGTTGCGCTGGAAGATGCCGCCGTAGCCGGCGAGGGCGGAGACGCCCTCCTGGATGCGGGCGCCGGCGCCGTCGTTCAGGGAGACCAGCGGGGCACCGGCCGCGATGGCCATGTCCATGATCTTGTGGATCTTGGTGGCGTGGGCCTCGCCCAGCGCACCGCCGAAGATCCGGAAGTCGTGTGCGTAGACGAACACCGTCCGCCCGTGCACGGTTCCCCACCCGGTGATCACGCCGTCGGTGTAGGGGCGCTTGGCCTCCAGCCCGAAACCGGTCGCGCGGTGCCGCCGCAGCGGCTCCACCTCGGTGAAAGAGCCCTCGTCAAGCAGCAGATCGATGCGTTCGCGAGCGGTCAGCTTGCCCTTGGCCTTCTGCGCCTGGGTCGCCCGCTCGCTCGGACCACGCCGAACCTGCTCACGGATCGCGTGCAGCTCGGCGACGCGCCCTCGGACGTCACTCGCCTCTACGGGCGCACCTTCGACATTGCTCATGGAAAGACGGTACGTGGCAGGCGTCCCGGAACATCATGTCGGTTCCTTACAACGTAGCGTGGCTTTTGGTGGGCAGGCAGCACAGAAGTGGGCAGCCCCCTTATCACCCCTTGAGCAGTCACCGGCGGTCCCACGCTGTGACTACTCAACAAATCCGGCCGGGCCCGGCGGTCAATCACGCACCTTGACCGGCCGCGGGGACCGCCGGACCGGCCGGCTGGACGCTGCACATGTGCGGTGCGCAGGCCCTCCCCGGCAGCACCCGCAGCCGCAGGACCGGGGTCGTGGTCAGGACCTCCACCGTGGGGTCCCGGGCGAGGATACGGGTCACCGGGTGGGACCAGGTGACCTCGAAGGGCTCGCCGGTGCGCGGGGGCTCGGCGAGGTGCAGGGTCGCACGGTCGCGGCCGTGGCGCACCAGGACGCAGGAGGGTGCCGTGACCGTGAGGGGGCCCACCGTACCCGGGGCCCAGAAATTGACGGCGGTCAGGCCCAGGGGGGCGACGGTCACGCCCTGGTGGTCGACGGTGTTGGCCAGCACGGTGAGCCGGTCGCGGTCGGCGGCCCTGCCGGCGACGGCCTGCTCGTCGGCCCCCGGCATCAGCACGTAGAGGTAGCCCTCGTCGTCGGGATCGGTTCCGTGCGGGTGCAGCAGCGCGAGGTGGCGCCGGGTGAGCGGGGTGGCCGAGCCGCCGGCGTTGATGTCGCGCCACGCGCCGGTACGGGACTCGTGCAGCGCCTCCAGCGGGGCGCCGCCGGGCAGGACGTAACCGCCGTGACCGGGGACGTGGACCCAGTGGGCGCAGTCGAAGGACTCCGGCCGGCCCTCGTGCAGCATCCGGCGCTCGCCGTCGACGGTCAGGACCGCGTCGGCCCGGCCGAGGTGGCGGTTGTCGACGATCGTCTCGACCCCGGCGCCGTCGGTCGCGGTGATCCCCGCGCCCAGGCAGATGATCGCGTCGTCCGCGAAGAACCACGACTTGCGTGCCTGAAGGCTGGATCCCAGCCCCTTGAGGTGCTGCCCGATCGCCGCGTACGTGCCGTCGGTGACGCCGCCCACCCAGCGCACGTCCGGCTTCGGCTGCCCCCAGCCGCCGCCGGCGTTGTCGGCGAGCGGCACGGCGCACACGGTGGTGCCGGGCAGCCGGTAGGGATCGACGGTGGGCCAGAAGGCGTCGCCGTACGGATCGGCAGGGCACTCCTCGTGCCACCAGCACAGCATGCCGGCGCCGGTGTGCCAGCCGCGCGGATTCTCGCCGTTGCCGTTCTCGTAGTACGTGATGCGGTCCGAGGCCATCGCGAGGGAGGCGGCCCAGCCGGGACGGCGGTGCACGGCCCGGTCCATGGAGGCGAACAGACGGTGCCCGACCGGCTCGGGCAGGACCGGCCCCGGGCGGGCGGCGACGGCGGCGAGGCGCGCCAGATCGGCCGGGCCGAACTGGGGGTCGCTCAGCAGTGGCCGCACCCGGTCCCGGGCGGCCCAGCCCCTGATCATGCCGTGCCAGCGGTCCCGCTGCGCGGCCGGCGCGGCCTCGGCCAGCAGCGCGACGGCGGCGATGAGGGCGTGCCCGCGCTGCCGGTCGCCCTGGGCGGGGGCCTGCGGATCCGCGGCGGACACGCCCCTGCTGACCGCGCGGCCGGAAACGCAGTCCATCACCAGGCCGTCGTGCACGAACGGTGCGAAGGCGTGCTCGACGCCGTCGATGACGGTGCGGCGGGCGGGATCCGTGACCTCCCACGGCGAGTCGCGCAGGAGGACGAGAAGACGGGCGAGGCCGTCGAGCAGGACACAGCCGTACGTCCCGGTGTAGGCGACCCACGAGTGCTGGACGAACGAGCCGTCGGCGTACAGGCCGTCGCCCTTGACGACATGAGGGAACACCGGCGACAGCGCGTCCCGGGCGAGCGCGACCTTGCCGGGCGCCCGGCCGAGAACACCGCGCAGGGCGACGACGCGGCACAGGTCGACACGGTTGGCGCCCGTGCTGGTGCCGGAGTACGCGCCGAGCGCGGAGTCCGGCACGAAGTGGTCGACGGCGGCGAGGTTCCCCTGCAGCCGGGCCTCGCCGGCGGCGTCGTCCAGCAGGGCGAGCGTGTCGAGGAGGAGACGCGGAGAACCGATCTGCCACTCCCACCAGTTGCCGTAGCGGGTGGTGCCCGGGTGATAGACGCGCTCGCCGACGTGGTCGAGGCCGGCCAGCACGTCGGCGAGGAGAGCGGGATCCCCGGTGAGCCCCGTGGCGGGCTGGACGTACGCCTGGGCCATCGTGAACAGCCGGGCATAGCTGGTGGTGATGCCGGCGGGCGGATCGAAGGGCGCATCCGGCCACAACGCGCCGGGGGCGGGGCGCATGGTCGCCCGGTGCGTGGCGGCGAGCGCTCCGATGCGGCGCAGGGCGCCGGCGTAGGGGGCGGCGGCGGGGTCGAAACCGGTGCCGAGGGTGAGGGCGGTCCAGCGTCTTCGCAGAACGGCGAAGGGGTCGGGCTCTGCGGGAGCGCCGAGGACGCCGAGGGCGCCGGCGGCGGTGAGGAAGGTGCGGCGGGAGAGGGCCACGGTGGTCTCCTCCCCCACCCCGCCCCTCCCCGAAACCGGGGGCTCCGCCCGGTGTCCTCAAACGCCGGACGGGCTGATTTCAGCCCGTCCGGCGTTTGAGGACCGGGGGTCCGGGGGCGGAGCCCCCGGGAGACGGGGAGAGGGCGGGGTTGGGGAACGGCCGCCCGCAGGGCTAACCGCCCAGCCGCTTGAGGTAGTCGGCTATCGCCGACGGCGCATCGGCGCTCAGTGCTACGTAGTTGTCCGGCCGCACCAGCACCACCCCCGCCCGGCCCTCCATCCCGTACGCCCGTCGGGCGTGTTCCTCCGCCGGGCCGAGCCGCACCGTCCGCACCCCCTCCGGCACCGCCGCCCCCGCCCCGAAGTCGAGCACCGTGAAGTGCGGCCCCGCGAACGCTTCGAAGAGCCGGCCACCGTCGGTCAGGGGCGCGTCCGGTGCGCGGTGGCCCGCCAGGGGGCCGTCGCCGGCGAGCGTGCTCCAGTCGTAGTGCACGCCAAGGGTCGTCACGTCGTCCGTGACGACCGCCTCCGTGCCGACGCCGGGGCGGCGCACTCCTTCCCGTACGGCCCGCAGGCGTTCATCCGTGAGGTTGAGTGTCCAGGCGGCGACCGGCAGCCGCTCCTCCTCGTACGTGTCGAGCAGGCCTTCCCCCGCCTGGCCTCCGAGCACGTGGGCCAGCTTCCAGCCCAGGTTGAAGGCGTCCTGGATGCCGGTGTTCATGCCCATGCCGCCGGCGATGGAGTGGACGTGGGCGGCGTCGCCGGCGAGGAAGATGCGGCCGATGCGGAAGCGGTCGGCCATGCGGACGTTGATGCGGTAGGTGGACATCCACCGCACGTCCGCGAGGTGCACGCCGGGGACGCGGGCGTGGCGCTCGAAGAGGCGCTGGAAGGAGGCGAGGGAGGCGGGCAGGGGCTGTCCCTGTGCATCGCGTTCGGGGCTCGCCTGGAGTTGCCAGTGGTCGTCGCCGCGGAAGGGGCAGAGCATGACGGCGCCGTCCTCGTCGAACCACTGGTGCCAGTAGGCCGGGTCCAGGCCGTCGGCGCGGACATCGCCGATGATCATGCATTCCTCGGCCTCGGTCCGTCCCTCGAAGCCCACTCCGAGGGCCTTGCGCACCGTGCTGCGACCGCCGTCGCAGGCGGCGAGGTAGGAGGCCGACACGCTGCGCCCGTCGGCGAGACGGGCCGTCACCCCGTGCTCGTCCTGCTCGAAGTCGACCAGTTCGGTGCCGAGTTCGACGTGGACGCCGTATGCGGCGAGCTTGTCGCGCAGGATCTCCTCGGTGCGCCACTGGGGGATGAGCAGGCCGGTGGCGTACGGCACGTCGGGGGTGGGGACGCGGTCGCCGGAGGAGACATGGTCGGCCAGGGCGACGCCGCCGCGGTACTTGCGCAGGGTGATGTGCTCGGTGCCGGAGGCGGTGGCGGCCTCCCCCACGCCGAGGTCGTCGAGGATCTCCCGGCTGCGCTGGTTGAGCCCCTTGCCCCGCGAACCGCGGTGGAACTCGGGGGACTTGTCGATGATGCGCACGGGGACTCCGGCGCGGGCGAGCGTGATGGCGAGGGTGAGCCCGGTCGGGCCGGCGCCCGTGATCAGTACGGCGGTCATGGGTCCATGAAAGACCCGCCGGCCGGAAAATGCAACCGAGTAACAAAAGATTCCGAGTAACGGCGATTCCTGCTAGGGTGGCCTCGTGAGCGAGGAGACACCCGGGACGGGCCTGCGGGAGCTGAAGAAGCAGCGCACGCGCCAGGCGCTGTCCGACACGGCGATCGAGCTGTTCCTCAAGCGCGGGTTCGACGAGGTCTCGGTCGCGGACGTGGCGGCGGCGGTGGAGGTCTCGAAGCCGACGCTCTTCCGCTACTTCCCCACCAAGGAGGACCTGGCCCTCCACCGCATCTCCGACCACCAGGGCGAGGCGGCCCGCGTCGTGCGCGAGCGCTGCGCGGGCGAGGCGCCGCTGGCCGCGCTGCGGACGCACTTCCACGAGCGCCTGGACGCCCGCGACCCGGTCACGGGCCTGTGCGACGTGCCGGAGGTGCTGGCCTACCGCGACCTGCTCTACTCCACCCCGAGCCTGCAGGCCCGGCTCATGCTCTACAGCGCCGAGGACGAGCGGGTGCTGGCGGAGGCGCTGGCGGAGACGGGGCCGGCGGACGAGGTGACGGCGAAGCTGGCCGCGGCGCAGATCGTCGCCGTCCACCACGTCCTGGCCCGCACCAACTGGCGCCGGTTGGCGGCGGACCGCCTCACCGGCGCCGTGGTGCGCACGGCCCACGCCGACGCCGACCGGGCCTTCGACCTGCTCGACTCGGGCCTGTCGGCGATCAGCCGCTGAAAAGCGCCCACCCGGGGGTGCTCACTCGTTGGGTTCGACGCCCGCGCGCCGCAGCCCGTAGGCGTAGGCGTCGTCCAGGGCCTGCCAGGAGGCGGCGATGACGTTCTCGCCGACGCCGACCGTGGACCACTCGCCGCTCTCGTCGCTGGTGGAGACCAGCACCCGGGTGGTCGACCCCGTGCCCAGGCTGCCCTCCAGGATGCGCACCTTGTAGTCCGTCAGCTTCAGCGAGGCGAGCTGCGGGTAGATGCGCTCCAGCGCGCCGCGCAGCGCCCGGTCCAGGGCGTTGACCGGGCCGTTGCCCTCGGCGGTGGCGACGATGCGCTCGCCCTTGGCCCACAGTTTCACGGTCGCCTCGTTGGCGTGCGTGCCATCGGGCCGGTCCTCGACGATGGCGCGCCAGGACTCCACCCGGTAGTAGCGGCGGGTGCGGCCCTCGACCTCCTCGCGCATCAGCAGTTCGAAGGAGGCGTCGGCGGCCTCGTAGCTGTAGCCGGCCAGCTCGCGTTCCTTGACGCGGGCGACGATCCGGCCGATCAGTTCGCGGTCGCCGCCCAGGTCGATGCCCAGTTCCTTGCCCTTGAGCTCGACGGAGGCGCGGCCGGCCATGTCGGAGACGAGCATCCGCATGGTGTTGCCGACCCGCTCGGGGTCGATGTGCTGGTAGAGGTCGGGGTCGACCTTGATGGCCGAGGCGTGCAGCCCGGCCTTGTGGGCGAAGGCGGACAGACCCACGTAGGGCTGGTGGGTGGCGGGGGTGAGGTTGACGACCTCGGCGATGGCGTGGGAGATGCGGGTCATCTCGACCAGCTTGCCGGGCGGCAGGACGCGCCGGTCGTACTTCAGCTCCAGGGCGGCCACGACGGGGAAGAGGTTGGCGTTGCCGACGCGCTCGCCGTAGCCGTTGGCGGTGCACTGCACGTGCGTGGCGCCCGCGTCGACGGCGGCCAGGGTGTTGGCGACCGCGCAGCCGGTGTCGTCCTGGGCGTGGATGCCCAGGCGGGCCCCGGTGTCGGCGCGCACGGTCCGTACCACCGCCTCGACCTGGGCGGGGAGCATGCCGCCGTTGGTGTCGCACAGGACGACGACGTCGGCGCCGGCCTCGTGGGCGGTGCGCACGACCTCGGTGGCGTAGCCGGGGTTGGCGCGGTAGCCGTCGAAGAAGTGCTCGCAGTCGACGAAGACACGGCGGTCGTGGGCGCGCAGGTGCCGCACGGTGTCGCGGATCATGGCGAGGTTCTCGTCGAGGGTGGTGCGCAGGGCGAGTTCCACGTGGCGGTCGTGGGACTTGGCGACCAGCGTGACGACGGGGGCCTGCGAGTCGAGGAGGGCGGCGACCTGGGGGTCGTCCTCGGCGCGGACGCCGGCCCTGCGGGTGGCGCCGAAGGCGACGAGCCGGGCGTGGCGGAAGTCGATCTCCTGGCGGGCGCGGCGGAAGAACTCGGTGTCCCGGGGGTTGGCGCCGGGCCAACCGCCCTCGATGAAGCCGACCCCGAAGTCGTCGAGGTGCCGGGCGATGGTCAGCTTGTCCGCCACGGTGAGGTTGATGCCCTCGCGCTGGGCCCCGTCGCGCAGGGTCGTGTCGAAGACGTGGAAGCCGTCGTCGGGGCGGTCGGTGGCGTCGTTGGCGTCCGTGGCGCCCGTCGTTGCTGACATGGCTGGTGTGACTCCTGTCGATCTCGGTCTACCGGAATGACCGGTTCCACCGTCCCCCTATCGTCCCGCACGCTGCCCGCTCCCGGCGAGGGTGGCCGGGAAACGAAAAGACCTCTCGCGGGTGCGAGAGGTCTGCGCGCGGGTCTGGGACGACGGTGTCCGCGGCGCACGGGTGGTGTGCCGCGGTCACTGCGGACCGGCGCGCTAGCTGCCCATAATCATGGCGAGCGAGAGCATGGACGGCATCCAAGCACGTTCCGGTCCGCCCGTGCCGCACGGTCTCACGATGCGGGCACCCGTGTCGGCTCCCCGGCCTCCTCGCCCCGCCGCCCCACCCGGGTGAGATCGGTGTCCCGGGTCTCGCGCATCGTGAGGTAGACGACCAGCGACACGGCGGCGCAGCCCGCCACGTACCAGGAGAAGCCGGACTCCCTCCCGCTGTTCTTGAACCACAGGGCCACGTACTCCGCCGTACCGCCGAAGAGCGCATTGGCGATCGCGTACGGCAGCGCCACGCCCAGGGAGCGCACGCCCGTGGGGAAGAGCTCGGCCTTCACGCAGGCGTTGATCGACGTGTAGCCGGTGACCACGACCAGGGCCAGCAGGGACAGGCCGAGCGCCGGCCAGAAGGACCCGGCGTGCCTCAGCATCGCCATGATCGGCACGGTGAGGAAGGTGGCCCCGACCGCGAAGGTGATCAGCAGCGGGCGCCGGCCGATCCGGTCCGACAGCGCCCCGGCCAGCGGCTGCAGGCAGGCGAAGACCAGCAGCGCGCAGAAGCTCACCAGCGTCGCCGTCTGCTTGGGCAGCCCGGCGGAGTTGGACAGGTACTTCGTCAGGTAGGTGGTGTACGTGTAGTAGGCAACCGTGCCGCCCATGGTCAGGGCGATGACCAGCAGCGCCTCGCGCTTGTGCCGCAGCAGGGCGCGGATGGTGCCGCGCTCCTCGTCCGCCTCGGCGCCGCTCGCCTCGTAGGCGTCCGTCTCCAGCATCGAGCGCCGCAGGTAGAAGATGACCGCCGCGCCGAGCGCGCCCACCACGAAGGGGATGCGCCAGCCCCAGTCGTGCAGCTCGGCGCTGGTGAGGGTGTGCTGCAGGACGATCAGCAGCCCCAGGCCCAGCAGCTGGCCGGCCGTCATCGACACGTACTGGAAGCTGGAGGCGAAGCCGCGCCGGCCGGGCGCCGACGCCTCGGTGAGGTAGGTGGCGCTGGCCGCGTACTCGCCGCCGACCGAGAGCCCCTGCAGCAGCCGGGCCACCAGCAGCACGAACGCGCCACCGTACCCGGCGACCCCGTACGTCGGGGCGACGGCGATCAGCACGGCGGACGCCGACATCAAGGTGACGGTCAGCGTGAGCGCCGCCTTGCGGCCGCGCCGGTCGCCCACCCTGCCCAGCAGCCAGCCGCCGACGGGCCGCATGAAGAAGCCGACGGCGAAGATGCCGGCGGTGTTCATGAGCTTGGCGGTGTCGTTGCCCGCGGGGAAGAAGGAACCCGCGAAGTACGTGGCGAAACTGGCGTAGACGAACCAGTCGAACCACTCGACCATGTTGCCGGCCGAGCCGATCCATATCTTCTTCCAGTGCTGTTCCATGGACGATCACGGTGCTGGAACGGCACTGCGGCGACAAGGGCCCGGCCGGCAACGATCCCGCGTACTTGCGTGCATTGCGTACGCGGGACCGTGGGGGCGGCGATCAGCCCAGGCGGTGCATCCAGCCGTGGGTGTCCTCGGCGGCGCCGGTCTGGATGTCCAGCAGCGCCTTGCGCAGCCGCATGGTCACCTCGCCCGGCTGCCCGTCGCCCACCGTCCAGTTGCCGGTGGTGGACTTCACCGAGCCGACCGGCGTGATGACGGCGGCGGTGCCGCAGGCGAAGACCTCGGTGAGGGTGCCGTCGGCGTTGCCGTCCTTCCAGTCGTCCACCGAGATGCGGCCCTCGGAGACCTCGTAGCCGAGGTCGGCGGCGATCTGCAGCAACGAGGCGCGGGTGATGCCGGGCAGCAGGGTGCCGGTCAGGCTCGGGGTGACGATGCGGTTGCCGTACACGAAGTACAGGTTCATCCCGCCCATCTCCTCGATCCAGTTGCGCTCCACGGCGTCCAGCCAGACGACCTGGTCGCAGCCGTGCTCGGCGGCCTGCGCCTGGGCGACGAGGGAGGCGGCGTAGTTGCCCGCGCACTTGGCGGCGCCCGTGCCGCCGGGAGCGGCGCGCACGTACTCCTGGGACAGCCACACCGACACCGGCTTCACGCCGCCGGGGAAGTAGGCGCCGGCGGGCGAGGCGATGACGACGAAGAGGTACTCGTTCGAGGGCCGCACGCCCAGGCCGACCTCGGTGGCGAACATGAACGGCCGCAGGTACAGCGACTGCTCGCCGGAGGCGGGCACCCACTCCTTGTCCTGGCGCACCAGCACGTCGCAGGCCTCGATGAAGGTCTCGACCGGCAGCTCGGGCATGGCCAGGCGGCGGGCGGAGGCCGCGAAGCGCTTGGCGTTCTCCTCGGGACGGAAGGTGGCGACGGAGCCGTCGGGCTGCCGGTAGGCCTTCAGGCCCTCGAAGATGGCCTGGGCGTAGTGCAGCGTCATGTTCGCCGGGTCGATCGACAGCGGCGCGTACGGCACGAGCTGGGCGTCGTGCCAGCCGCGGCCCTCGGTCCACTTGACGGTCACCATGTGGTCGGTGAAGTGCCGGCCGAAGCCGGGAGCGGCGAGGATGCGCTCGCGCTCCGCCTGGGGCAGCGGGTGCGAGGAGGGCTTGAGCTCGATCGTGGGCGTCGTCATGGATGCGTGTCCTTCACCTCGTGTGTGGCGGACCGCGCTCACTGTGCCCCGAAGGAGGGCCCGGGGACTGAAGAGCTTCTTCGCCATGTCGCGGCCCCTCGTTCGATTATCGCTCGTGAGGGGCCCCACGGAAAACGTGCGCGCGGCCGGTAGGGATGGTGGCAGCCGGCCGTGCGCTGCGGCAACGGCCGGGCTCAGGCCGGTACGGGCCCGTCGGCGGCGGTGGCCCTGACGCGCGCGGCCAGCGCGTCGCCCACCTCGTCGGTGCTGCGTACGCTCCCGTCGCGGGCGGCGACGTCCGCGGCGACCGCGTCCTCGACGCGGGCGGCCTGCGCCTCGTACCCGAGGTGGCGCAGCAGCAGCGCCACGGAGAGCACGGTGGCGGTGGGGTCGGCCTTGCCGCTGCCGGCGATGTCGGGCGCGGAGCCGTGGACGGGCTCGAACATCGAGGGGTACGTGCCCGCCGGGTTGATGTTGCCGGAGGCCGCCAGGCCGATGCCGCCGGTCACGGCCGCGGCCAGGTCGGTGAGGATGTCGCCGAAGAGGTTGTCGGTGACGATGACGTCGAAGCGCTCCGGCTGGGTGACGAAGAAGATCGTCGCCGCGTCGACGTGCAGGTAGTCGGTGGTGACCGCGGGGTACTCGCGGCCGACGGCGTCGAAGACGTTCTTCCACAGGTGCCCGGCGTGCACCAGGACGTTGTTCTTGTGCACGAGGGTCAGCTTCCTGCGCGGGCGGGCCTGGGCGCGCTCGTAGGCGTCGCGGACGACGCGCTCCACGCCGTAGGCGGTGTTGACGCTGACCTCGGTGGCCACCTCGGCCGGGGTGCCGGTGCGCAGGGAGCCGCCGTTGCCGGTGTAGGGGCCCTCGGTGCCCTCGCGGACGACGACGAAGTCGATCCGCGGGTCGCCCGCCAGCGGCGTCGCGGTGCCCGGCAGCAGCCGGGCGGGGCGCAGGTTGACGTAGTGGTCGAAGGCGAAGCGCAGCTTGAGCAGCAGGCCCCGCTCCAGCACGCCGGAAGGAACCGACGGGTCGCCGACCGCGCCCAGCAGGATCGCGTCGTGCCCGGCCAGGCTCTCGAGCTCGGCGTCGGGCAGCGTCTCGCCGGTGGCGTGCCAGCGGCGGGCGCCGAGGTCGTACTCGGTGGTCGTGAGCTCGACGTCCGAAGGGAGCGCTGCGGCAAGGACCTTGAGGCCCTGGGCCACGACTTCGGGGCCGATGCCGTCACCGGGGATCACTGCGAGGCGAATGCTGCGGGACATGGGAGGGACCGTACTCCTTGTCCCGCCTGATGACACGCACCGTCCAGAATGCGGACCGAGGTGCGAGCCGGACAGGCGTCTTTCCCTCAATTTCGCCGAAAATATGTGTCCCGTCTTCCCGCTCCTGGCACCGTGCGGGACATGGACACGGGCATGGACACACCACGCGTAGGCATCCCCGACCGGCTGGCGCGCCGGATGACGATGGCCGAGCAGCACGAGTACCTCCGCGCCAGGTTCACCAGACGCGGCCTGCTGCGGGCCGGAGCGGCCACGGGGGCGCTCGCGGGCACCGGGCTGCTGACGGCGGGCGCGGGGGCCGCCGTCGCACGGCAGGCGGGGCCCACCCCCGCGCCGACCGCACCGTCCCCCACCCTGATCACCGCGCCCGCGACCGGCCGGGTGGACGGCTCGCTCGTGGCCCCCTTCGGCCGGCACCTGGCCTTCGGCGCGGACCCGCGCACCCAGATGCGCATCTCCTGGCAGGTGCCCTTCGCGGTGCGGCGGCCCTTCGTCCGGGTGGGCCCGAAGCCCTGGGAGCTCGACCGGCGGATCCCCGCCGAGGTCCGCACCCTGCACACCCCGCCGCTGAGCAAGAAGCTGCCCGCCGTCGACCAGGTCTTCCTGCACGCCGCCCTCGACGGGCTCGTCCCCGGCCAGACGTACTACTACGGCGTCGGGCACGACGGCTTCGACCCGGCCGACGCCCGCCACCTGGGCACGGTCGGCTCCTTCCGCACCGCCCCGGCGCATCCGGAGAAGTTCGTCTTCACCGCCTTCGGCGACCAGGGCGTCAGCTATCACGCGCTGGCCAACGACCAGCTGATCCTGGGCCAGAACCCGGCCTTCCACCTGCACGCGGGCGACATCTGCTACGCCGACGACAGCGGGGCGGGCAAGCCGGGGGACGTCTACGACGCCCGCGTGTGGGACCAGTTCCTGGCCCAGACCGAGTCGGTGGCCGCCCGGGTGCCGTGGATGGTGACGACCGGCAACCACGACATGGAGGCCTGGTACTCCCCCAACGGCTACGGCGGCCAGAGCGCCCGCTGGACGCTGCCGGACAACGGCTTCGACCCCCGGCACTCCCCCGGCGTCTACTCCTTCGTCCACGGCAACGTCGGCGTCGTCGCCCTCGACGCCAACGACGTCTCGTACGAGATCACCGCCAACACCGGTTACAGCGGCGGGCGGCAGACCCGCTGGCTGGAGCGGCGGCTGCGGGAGCTGCGCGAGCGCGACGACATCGACTTCATCGTGGTCTTCTTCCACCACTGCGCCTTCTCCACCACCAAGGGCCACGCCTCGGACGGCGGCGTGCGCGACGTGTGGGTACCGCTGTTCGAGAAGTACACGGTGGATCTGGTCGTCAACGGCCACAACCACGTCTACGAGCGCACGGACGCCGTCCGGCACCGGCGCGTCCAGCGCAAGGTGCCGCTCGGCGGGACGACCGACCCGGTGCGCGACGGCATCGTGTACGTCACGGCGGGCGGGGCCGGCAAGTCGCTGTACGACTTCCCCGTGCCGGACAGCTACGAGGGCCACGTCCACGACCTGGAGAGCGTCTCCAGCTACTACTGGCGCAAGGGCAAGGAGAAGGTCACCGAGCAGGTGGAGTGGTCGCGGGTGCGCTACACCGGTTACTCGTTCCTCGCGGTGGAGTGCGAACCGGGCCCCCGGCCGCGGATGCGCGTGACGGCGCTGGCCGAGAGCGGGGCCCGGATCGACCACTTCGACATCGTGCGCTCGGAGGAGGACCGGCGCAACCGCACCCGGTAGTCGGGCCGCCCGCGTGTCCGACGGATCTTCGTCGCGGGGCACCACGCGCGCCCCGTCAGGGGCGCCGTGGTGCCGTCCTAGTGGCCGGTGACGCCGCCGTTGTCGCGACGGTCGAGGGCGCGCTGCAGCGCGGCGGCGGCGTTCATCCGGTCGGCCTCGCGCTGGGCGCGCTCGGCCGTGCGGCGGCGGGGGCGGCGGGCGGTGGTGGTCTCGGGCATGGGGCACGTCTCCTTCGCGAGTCCTGGAGGGGATGCGGGATAAGCGCCGTCAGGGGCGGGGGCCTGCGGTGCCGCAGGGGTCACCTGCGCGGTGGCACGCGGCCGCAACCGCGGATCGCTCGATGGAGCGGGCGTTCGGCTGTTCTCAACGCTAGGGCAGGGCATGCGCGATGTCCCGCCTATTACTCGGACTTCCTACTATCTGAGACGACCGGTGAGCCCAAAGGGAACCGCCCCCCGCCCCGGCTGGGGGGCCGGGGCGGGGGGCGGTGCTCACGGGGACGTCAGCCCATGTGGGGGTAGCGGTAGTCCGTCGGGGGGACCAGCGTCTCCTTGATGGACCGGGTCGAGACCCAGCGCAGGAGGTTGGTCGCGGCACCGGCCTTGTCGTTGGTGCCGGACGCGCGGCCGCCGCCGAAGGGCTGCTGGCCGACGACCGCACCGGTCGACTTGTCGTTGATGTAGAAGTTGCCGGCGGCGAAGCGCAGCTTCTCCATGGTGTGCGCGGCCGCGGCGCGGTCCGCGGCGATGACCGAGCCGGTCAGCGCGTAGGCGGACACCGACTCCATCTGCTCCAGCATGGCGTCGTACTGGTCGTCCTCGTAGACGTGGACGGCCAGGATCGGGCCGAAGTACTCGGTCGTGAAGACCTCGTTCTCCGGGTCGGTGCACTCGATGACGGTCGGGCGCACGAAGTAGCCGACCGAGTCGTCGTACGTGCCGCCGGCGACGATCGTGCAGGACGGGTCGGCCTTGGCGCGGTCGATCGCGGCCTTGTTCTTGGCGAAGGAGCGGTCGTCGATGACGGCGCCGATGAAGTTCGACAGGTCGGTGACGTCACCCATGGTGATGCCGTCGACCTCGGCCGCGAACTCCTCCTTGAAGCCGTCCTCCCAGATGGAGCGCGGGATGTAGGCACGGGAGGAGGCCGAGCACTTCTGGCCCTGGAACTCGAAGGAGCCGCGGGTCAGCGCGGTCTTCAGCACGGCGCGGTCGGCGCTCGGGTGGGCGACGACGAAGTCCTTGCCGCCGGTCTCGCCGACCAGGCGCGGGTAGGACTTGTAGTTCTCGATGTTGTTGCCGACCGTCTTCCACAGGTACTGGAAGGTCTTGGTCGAGCCGGTGAAGTGGATGCCGGCCAGCTCGGGGTGGTTCAGGGCCACCTCGGAGACGGCGATGCCGTCGCCGGTCACCAGGTTGATGACGCCCTTGGGCAGGCCCGCCTCCTCCAGCAGCTGCATCAGCAGCACGGCGGAGTGGGTCTGGGTGGGGGACGGCTTCCAGACGACCACGTTGCCCATGAGGGCCGGGGCGGTCGGCAGGTTGCCGGCGATGGCGGTGAAGTTGAACGGGGTGATCGCGTAGACGAAGCCCTCGAGCGGGCGGTGGTCGCTGCGGTTCCACACGCCGGCGGAGTTGGCGACCGGCTGCTCGGCCAGGATCTGGCGCGCGAAGTGGACGTTGAAGCGCCAGAAGTCGACCAGCTCGCAGGGCGTGTCGATCTCGGCCTGCTGGGCGGTCTTGGACTGGCCCAGCATGGTGGAGGCGGCCAGCGTCTCGCGCCAGGGGCCGGCCAGCAGCTCGGCGGCGCGCAGGATGATCGCGGCGCGGTCGTCGAAGGACATCGCGCGCCAGGCCGGGGCGGCGGCGAGGGCGGCGTCGATGGCGTCCTGGGCGTCCTGCTGCGTGGCGTGGTGGAAGGTGCCCAGCACGGCGGCGTGGTTGTGCGGCTGGACGACCTTGAACGGCTCGCCGCCGCCCATGCGCTTGACGCCGCCGATGGTCATCGGCAGGTCGATCGGGTTGGCGGCCAGCTCCTTGAGCTTGGCCTCGAGGCGTGCGCGCTCGGCGGAACCGGGGGCGTAGCCGTGCACCGGCTCGTTGACCGGCGCGGGGACCTGGGTCACAGCGTCCATGGGTGCCATGTCTCCTAACGGGTTACGGGGGTCGGGGGGAGGCTCAGCCCTTGGTGAGGATCGAGCGGGCGAAGAACATCAGGTTGGCGGGCTTCTCGGCCAGACGGCGCATGAAGTAGCCGTACCAGTCGGTGCCGTAGGCCGTGTAGACGCGCATCCGGTGGCCCTCGGCGGCCAGGTGCAGGTGCTCGTCGCTGCGGATGCCGTAGAGCATCTGGAACTCGTACTCGTCCATCGCGCGGCCGGCCTGGCGGGCCAGCTCCTTGGTGATGGCGATCAGTCGCGGGTCGTGCGAGCCGATCATCGGGTAGCCCTTGCCCGCCATCAGGATCTTGAGGATGCGGACGAACGCCTTGTCGATCTCGGCCTTGTCCTGGTACGCGACCGAGGCGGGCTCCTTGTAGGCGCCCTTGACGATGCGCACGCGGCTGCCGGCCTCGGCCAGGCGGCGGGCGTCGTCCTCGGTGCGGAACAGGTACGCCTGGATGACACAGCCGGTGTCGGGGAAGTCCTTCCGCAGCTCCTCGTGGATGGCGAACATCGAGTCGAGGGTGGTGTGGTCCTCGGCGTCCAGCGTAACCGTCGTGCCGATGGCGGCGGCGGCCTCGACGACGGGGCGGACGTTGGCCAGGGCGAGCTCGTGGCCGCCCTCCAGTGCCTGACCGAACATCGACAGCTTGACGGACATCTCGGCGCGGGTGCCGAGGCCCAGCTCCTTCAGGCGCCCGATCAGCTCCAGATAGGCGTCGCGCGCGGCGTAGGACTGCTCGACGGTGGTGATGTCCTCGCCCACGACGTCCAGGGTGACCTCGAGGCCCTTGGCCGCGGCGTCCTCGACGACGGGAATGACCTGGTCGACGGTCTCGCCCGCGATGAAGCGGTCGACGACCTGCTTGGTGCCCGGGGCAGCCGAGACGAAGCGGCGCATCTTGTCGCTGCGCGAGGCAGCGAGGATCACGGGACCCAGCACGGGCACCTCCACGATGACGGCCGTTCCCACCTGGGAGGACGGCATATGAAACTCATCGTGAAACGTATGGTTCACGCCATATTGACGGCCATCGACAGCTGTCACGCATTCGTGGCCGGGATCTCAGACATCTGTATGACAATGATGACCGACGAATGGAGAAAGGAGCACGGCGCGGCATGCGTGGCGAGTATCAGCAGCTCGTGGACGAGATCTCGGCGGCGCTGGGCGCTCCGGCGACCCTGGAGGACCGCGACTTCGGCCTGATCGCCTTCGGCGCGCACGGCGGGGACGACGATCTCGAGCTGACGATGGACCCGGTGCGCACGCGCTCGATCCTGCAGCGGCGCTCGACGGCGGCGGTACGGGCGTGGTTCGAGGCGTTCGGCATCGCCCGGGCCCAGGCGCCGCTGCGCATCCCGCCGGACCCCGCCGCGGGCGTCTTCAAGGGCCGCATCTGCCTGCCGGTGCGGCACGGCGGCGTGGTGCACGGCTACGTGTGGCTGCTGGACGACGGGCACCTGAGCGAGCTGGACCTCGCCGAGCCGTTCGCCGACCCCCGGCTGGCCCATGCGATGGAGACCGCGGCGCGGATCGGGGCCCTGCTGGCGGCCGAGGCCCGCTCCGGAGCGGAGCTGGGCGAGCTGCTGCGGGAGCTGCTGACCGCCCGGCCGGCCGCGCGCGAGGCGGCGGCCGGGGTGCTGCGCGAGGCGCTGGGCGCGGCGGCCGACGGGCCGCTGGCGGTGGTGGCGGTCACGCCCTGGCGCGCGGGCGACGGCGTGGCCGGAAACGAGCCGCCCGGAACGGAGGGCGCGGGGTCCGCGCTGGCCGCGCAGTCGGGCGTGGCGGCGCTGTGCGCGGTGCCGGAGGCGCTGCCGGACGGCTCGGCGGCGCTGGCCGCGCTGGTGCGGCTGCGGGCCGCCTCCTCCCCCGCCCCGGCCCTGACCGCGGCGGACCGGCTGCTGCGCTCGCCGCGGGCCGGTCTGCCGGCCGGGCAGCCGGCGACGCCGGCGGCGGGGATCGGCACCCCGCGCCGGGGCCTGGCGGAGCTGCCCGAGGCCTGGGCGGAGGCGCTGTCGGCGGCCCGGGCGGCCGCGGCCGAGCCGCGGCTGGGCCCGGTGGCGCAGTGGGCGGACATCGGGCCGTACCGGGTGCTGACCGGGCTGCCGGCCGGGCGGGCCGCGGATCCGGCGGTGGCGCCGCTGCTGGCGTCGGCGTACGCGGAGCTGTCCCGTACGGCGGAGGTGTACCTCGACTGCGCCGGTCAGGCGGGTCGCGCGGCGGCGGCCCTGGGCATCCACCGGCAGACGCTGTACTACCGGCTGGGCCGGGTGGAGCAGCTGACGGGCCTCGACCTGGACGAGGGCGAGGACCGCCTGCTGCTGCACATGACGCTCAAGGCCGCCCGTCTGCGGCGGCCCTGACGGCCCGGCCCCGACGGTTCAGCCCTGACGATTCAGCCCTGACGATTCAGTCCCGACGGCTCACTCCTGCACGGCGATGGCCTGCACCGGGCAGCCGCGCACGGCCTCGCGGACCATGGGGTCGCCGGCGCCGTCCTCCTTGCCGGGCAGGACGGTGCCGAAGCCGTCGTCGTCCTGGGTGAAGACTGCGGGTGCGTTGAGGGCACACATGCCCGAGCCGATGCACACCTCGGAGTCGATGGTCACGCGCATGGCGGTCCTCCGTTCTCCGGTCACCAGGTGACCGGGAGTGAGTAGAGACCCTGCAGGGTGCCGCCCGGCTTGGCGGACAGCTCGTCCGGGCCAACGGCCAGGCGCAGGGTGGGGATACGGGCAAAGAGGGTGGACAGGGCGATTTCCATCTCGGCACGGGCGAGGTTCTGCCCGAGGCACTGGTGCGGCCCGAAGCCGAAGGCCAGATGATGGCGGGCCGAGCGGCTCACGTCCAGGGTCTCGGGCCCGGGATAGACGGCGGTGTCGCGGTTGGCCAGGGAAGGAATGACGATGACGCCGTCGCCGGCCTTGATGGTGCGGCCGCCGAGCCCGACGTCGTCGGTGGCGACGCGCACGAGCACGTCGGCGATCGTCAGGTAGCGCAGCAACTCCTCCACGGCGCCGGGCATCAGGGCGGGGTCGGCGCGCAGGGCGGCGAGCTGGTCGGGGTGGCGGAGCAGGGTGTACGTGCCCAGGGCGATCATGTTGGACGTGGTCTCGTGCCCGGCGACCAACAGGATCAGGGCGATGAGCACGAGCTGGTCGCGGTCGGTGCCGCCGTTCTTGCGGCCCTGTTCGATGAGTTCGCCGAGCAGGCCCGGGCCGGGGCCGCCGGGCCGGCGTTCCTTGTCCTCGACGAGCCGGCGCAGGTAGTCCAGCAGCGCGTTGCGGGCCCGGACGGCGTCGGCCGAGGTGGTCGCGGCGAGCAGTTCGCGCGAGCGGCCCTCGAAGTACTCGTGGTCGGCGTAGGGCACGCCGAGCAGATGACAGATGACCATGGACGGGACGGGCAGGGAGTAGGCCGAGACGAGTTCGGCGCCGGGGCCCTCGGCGAGCATGGCGTCGATCAGGCCGTCGACGATCTCCTGGATGCGCGGGCGCAGGGCGGCGACGGTGCGGTGGCCGAAGTGCGGGATGAGGGGGCGGCGCTCCTCGGCGTGCCGGGGGTCGTCGACGCCGAGGAGCGGGGTGCGGATGGTGGCCTGCTGCTCCACGCGGGGCACCACGACGGGGAAGTGGGGGTCCTGGCGGTCGGAGGAGAAGCGCCGGTCGGCGAGGACGGCGCGGGCCTCGGCGTGGCCGGTGACGGCCCACACCTGGCTGCCGTCGTAGAGGGTGACGCGGGTGACGGGTCCGCCGGCGGCCACGTCGGCGTAGCCGGCGGGCGGGGCGTAGGGGCAGGTGCGGTCCTGCGGGAAGGCGGGGGCGGCAGAGGGAGCGGTGGCGCGGGATCCTGTGGCGGTCATGGACAACCTCCCGTTCGGCACTGACTAGTGTCCTCAGGCAATCAAGTAGACCCCGGCGCCTCGGCCGCCGTCCACCCTTGTGCAGGGCGCCCGTTCACCCCTCGGACGCACCCAGGACGGTGCCCTCCAGGATCCGGCGCATCCCCTCGACGAGGTCGGCGCCGCTGCCGACCGCGGAGGGATCGATGGTCCACTGCACCCACATGCCGATGAACATGGAGTGGTAGAGGGCGCCGGCGGTGCGCGCCACCTCGTCGGGGACCTCCCGGTCGTCCACCCCTTCGAAGATGGCCACCATGCCGCGCCGGCCCTCCGGCATCACACCGGCGAACCGCTCCTTGAGCTCCGGATGCTTGGCCAGCTGGCCGACGACCTCCAACTGGGCGGCCCAGAACGCGCCGTCCTGCGCGAAGCTCTCCTTGATGCGGTCGAGCACCAGGGCGACGCGCTCCTCGCGGGAGACCGAGGCGTCCGTCGTGATGCCGGCCAGCGACCGCCCGACCTCCTCCCCCCACTCCTCGGTCAGGCCCATGAACGCCTCCATCATCAGGGCGTCCTTGGAGCCGTAGTGGTAGCCGATGGAGGCGAGGTTGGCGCCGGAGGCGGCCACGATGTCGCGCGCGGTGGTGCGCACCCAGCCCTTGTCCAGCAGGCAGCGCTTGGCGCCTGCCAGCAGATCTTCGCGGTGTCCCATGCGTCCGAAGCGTAGCCGCGCGCCCATACGGACGTCCAAGACGGTCGTCTTATACATCCGTCATAGACAAGCGTTTAAGACATCCGTATAGTCGTGGCCATGACGAACTCCGGCGCACCTCTGGCCGGGCGCAGGGAGTGGACGGCCTTCGTCGTCCTCCTGCTGCCCCTCCTCCTTGTCTCGATGGACGTCTCCGTCCTGTTCTTCGCGATCCCGGCGATCAGCGAGTCGCTGCACGTGACCGGCACACAGCAGCTGTGGATCTTCGACATCTACGCCTTCGCCCTCTCCGGGCTGCTGATCACCATGGGCTCGCTCGGCGACCGCATCGGCCGCCGCAAGCTGCTGCTCTTCGGCGCCGCCGCCTTCGGCACCGCGTCCGTGGCCGCCGCCTATGCGCAGAACGCGGAGATGCTCATCGCCGCCCGGGCCGTGCTCGGCATCGGCGGGGCCACCTTGATGCCGAGCACGATGGCGCTGGTGCGCACCCTGTTCCGCAACGACAAGCAGCGCACCCTGGCCATCGGTATCTGGTCGGGCGCCATGGCCGGCGGCATCGCGCTCGGCTCGGTGATGGGCGGTCTGCTGCTGGAACAGTTCTGGTGGGGCTCGGTCTTCCTCGTCAACGTGCCCGCGATGGTGCTGCTGCTGATCCTCGCGCCCCTGCTGGTACCGGAGTCCAAGGACCCGGCCCCCGGCCGCTTCGACCTGCTGAGCGTGCCGCTGTCGATGGCGGCAGTGCTGCCGGTGACGTACGGCATGAAGGAGATCGCCGCGGACAACGCGGTGAGCACCCTCTCCCTGCTGTCGATCGCCGCCGGGCTCGTCGTGGGCTGGTTCTTCGTCCGCCGCCAGCGCACCTGCCGGCACGCGATGATCGGCCCGGAGCTCTTCCGGCACCGCGTCTTCGGCGCCGGCATCACCGTCAACACCATTGCCACGTTCGGGATGATGGGCTCGACGTACTTCACCACGCAGTACCTGCAGGGCGTGCTCGGCAAGGGCCCCCTGGAGGCGGCGCTGTGGAGCATCGCGCCGTCGCTGGTGATCGGCGCCACCGGGCCGCTGTCCACCGCACTCGCACAGAAGGTGGACCGGGCGTACGTCATCGCCGCCGGCTTCGTCGTCGCCGCGGCCGGCTTCGCCCTGCTCGCCGTGGCCGGCACCGACGCCCTGTGGACCGTCCTGGCCGCGGCCGCCGTCATCGGCTGCGGCATCATCACGGTGATGTCCCTGGTCTCCGACATGGCGCTCAGCGCCACCCCGCTGGAGAAGGCCGGTACCGCCTCCTCCCTGATGGAGACGGGCCAGGAGTTCGGCGGCGCCCTGGGCATGGCGGTCTTCGGCTCGATCGGCACCGCCGTCTACCGCGACCAGGTCCCCGGCACCCTGCCCGCCACGCTCCCGCAGGGCGTGGCCGGCGCGGTCCGCGAGACGCTGGGCGCGGCGGCGGGGGCCGCGCGGCAGCTGCCGCGGGCGACGGGTGAAGCGGTACTGGACGCGGCCCGCGAGGCCTTCACCCACGGCATGCACCTGGCCGCGCTCGGCGGTACGGCGGTCTTCGTCCTGGCGGCCGCGTTCACGGTGCGGGCGCTGCGAGGACACGGTGCCGCGCAGAGCGCGGCGGCGGAAAACCCCTCTGTGGCCGCCGAGCCCCTCGGCTAGGGCCTGCCACTGCGCCCCGTCAGGGGCGCGGGGAACTGCGCGATCGGTCACCGACGGCCCGCAGGCGAGGCGCGCCGGGCGAAGGGGCAGCATCCCGTCTACGGGCACGTGGTGGCTTGTCGCGCCCACGCGGCGGCAGCCGCGGATCGGCACTGCCCCGCGCCCCTGACGGGGCGCCGTGGTGACCGCGTAATGAAGATCCGCCGGACAGGCGCTAGCCTGAACGACACACAGGACGAGCGAAAACACGGCCCGGTCGGTAGTCCGGGCGCCCGCCCCGCGGGTCAGTAACCTCCCTCCCAGGGTGTCCGGTTCGTCCTTCCGTTCGACAATCATGGGAGGACAGATGCCGAGCACGTTCAGCGTGTTCTTCGAGGACCCCTTCTGGGTCGGCGTACTGGAGATCGCCGGGCCGGAGGGGGTCCGCGCGGCGCGCCACGTCTTCGGCGGCGAGCCGACGGGCGCGGAGCTGGAGGAGTTCGTCCGCCGGGACTTCACCGCCCTGCTGGCCACCGCCCTCGCGGCACCCGCCGTACCGGCCGGCGGCAGGCCCGCCGCCCGCCGGGTGAGCGCCAAGCGCGCGGCCCGGGCCGCGGCCCGCGAGCAGGCGGCGCGCCCGGTGACCACCGCCGCGCAGGAAGCCCTGCACGAGGCACACCAACAGGCGCAGGCACAGAACCGGGCGGCGGCCAAGCGCCGCCGCGCCGCCGAGGCCGAGGAGCGCCGGGCCCTGACCCGGACGAAGGCCCGAGCCAGGCGCCGGGGCCGGTGACCGCACGAAGGCCAAGGGCCCGGCCCCGCACCTCACGGTGCGGGGCCGGGCCCTTCGTTCGTACCCGCTAGTCGGCCAGGTTGACCGCGCGAGCGTAGTTCGCACCGACCTCCTGGGCGATCTCCGCCAGCACCGGGGCCGGGATGGACTCGTCGACGGTGAGCGCGACCAGGGCCTCGCCGCCCTCGACGGCGCGGGAGACCTGCATGCCCGCGATGTTGATGCCGGCCTCGCCGAGGATGCGGCCCAGCGTGCCGACCACGCCGGGCCGGTCGGCGTAGCGCAGGAAGGCCATGTGGTCGGCGAGGGCGAGGTCCACGTCGTGCTCGCCGACGGCCACGACCTTCTGGATGTTGCGGGGGCCGGCCAGCGTGCCGGAGACCGAGACCTCGGAGCCGTCGGAGAGCGTGCCGCGCACGACGACGACGTTGCGGTGGTCGGCGGACTCCGAGCCGGTGGTCAGCCGCACCTCGACGCCGCGCTCCTGAGCGAAGAGGGGGGCGTTCACGTAGGAGACCGTCTCGTCGACGATGTCCTCGAAGACGCCCTTGAGCGCGGACAGTTCGAGCACCTTGACGTCGTGCTGGGTGATCTCGCCGTACACCTCGACGTCGAGGCGCACCGCGACCTCGCCCGCCAGGCCCGTGAAGATCCGGCCGAGCCGCTCGGCGAGCGGCAGCGCGGGCTTGACGTCCTCGGCGATGACGCCGCCCTGGACGTTGACGGCGTCCGGGACGAGCTCGCCGGCCAGCGCCAGGCGCACCGACTTGGCGACCGCGATGCCGGCCTTCTCCTGCGCCTCGCCGGTGGAGGCGCCCAGGTGCGGGGTGGCCACGACGGTGTCGAAGTCGAACAGCGGCGAGTCCGTGCACGGCTCGACGGTGTAGACGTCCAGGCCGGCGCCGGCGACCCGGCCCTCCTTGAGGGCACTGGCCAGGGCCGCCTCGTCGACGATGCCGCCGCGGGCGGCGTTGACGATGCGTACGCTCGGCTTGACCTTGTGCAGGGCCTCGTCGCCGATCAGACCGAGGGTCTCGGGCGTCTTGGGCAGGTGGACGGTGATGAAGTCGGCGCTCTCCAGCAGCTCGTCGAGGGAGACCAGCTTCACGCCCATCTGCGCGGCGCGGGCCGGCTGGACGTACGGGTCGTAGGCGACGATCTTCATGCCGAACGCGGCCATCCGCTGGGCCACGAGGACGCCGATGCGGCCGAGGCCCACCACGCCGAGGGTCTTCTCGGCGAGCTCGACGCCGGTGTACTTCGACCGCTTCCACTCCCCGCGCTTGAGCGCGGCGTTGGCCTGGGGGATGTTGCGGGCGGTGGCCAGGAGCAGGCCGCAGGCGAGCTCGGCGGCGGTGACGATGTTGGACGTCGGGGCGTTGACGACCATCACGCCGGCCTTGGTGGCGGCGGAGACGTCGACGTTGTCCAGGCCGACGCCGGCCCGGGCGACGACCCGCAGGCGTTTGGCGGCGGCGACGGCCTCGGCGTCGATGCGGGTCGCGGAGCGCACCAGCACGGCGTCGACATCGGCGAGGGCGGGCAGCAGCTGGGCGCGGTCGGCGCCGTCGCAGTGCCGGATCTCGAAGTCGGGGCCGAGGGCGTCGACGGTCGCGGGCGAGAGCTCTTCGGCAATCAGAACGACGGGCTTGCGTGACGAGGCAGCAGGGCTCACGGTGACTCAGTCCTCACTGTTCCTTCGCAGACGGCCGTCCCGACGGCCGAAGGCGGTGAAGGGGGGCAGCCGCGTGGAAGACGCACGACGCTGTGAGCCTGACGCGTTGTGCGAAGCAGTGTATCGGCACTTTCCGGTGCCGTTTCCGCCTTCCCGCAAGGATCACACCACGGCGGCGGGACGGAAGGCGGGCGGGGCCGCGGCGACTGCCGCGGCCCCGCCCGAAGGAGATCACTCCTTGTCGTCGACCCAGCTCATCAGCTTGCGCAGCTTCTTGCCCGTGGTCTCCAGCAGGTGGTCCTCGTCGGCCTTCTTGTACTCGTTGTACTTGGGCAGGCCGGCCTGGTACTCCTTCATCCAGTTCTCGGCGAAGGTGCCGTCCTGGATCTCGCCGAGGACCTTCTTCATCTCGGCCTTGGTGGCGTCGTTGACGATGCGCGGGCCGGTGACGTAGTCGCCCCACTCGGCGGTCTCGGAGACCGACCAGCGCATCTTCTCCAGGCCGCCCTCGTACATCAGGTCGACGATGAGCTTGAGCTCGTGCAGGCACTCGAAGTAGGCGATCTCCGGCTGGTAGCCGGCCTCGACCAGGGTCTCGAAGCCCGCCTTGACCAGGGCGGAGGCGCCACCGCACAGGACCGCCTGCTCGCCGAAGAGGTCGGTCTCGGTCTCCTCGGTGAAGGTGGTCTTGATGACGCCGGCGCGGGTGCCGCCGATGGCCTTGGCGTAGGAGAGGGCGAGCGGGAAGGCGCTGCCGCTCGCGTCCTGCTCGACGGCCGCGATGCACGGGACGCCGCGGCCCTCCTCGTACTGGCGGCGCACGAGGTGGCCCGGGCCCTTGGGGGCGACCATGCACACGTCGACACCGGCCGGGGGCTTGATGAAGCCGAAGCGGATGTTGAAGCCGTGGCCGAAGAAGAGGGCGTCGCCGTCCTTGAGGTGGTCCTTGACGGACTCCTCGTAGACCTTGGCCTGGACCGGGTCCGGCACCAGGATCATGATGACGTCGGCCTCGGCCGCGGCCTCGGCGGGGGTGACCACGCGCAGGCCCTGCTCCTCCGCCTTCGTCCGGGACTTCGAGCCCTCCGGCAGGCCCACGCGGACGTCGACGCCCGAGTCGCGCAGGGACAGCGCGTGGGCGTGGCCCTGGCTGCCGTAGCCGAGAACCGCGACCTTGCGGCCCTGGATGATGGACAGGTCGGCGTCGTTGTCGTAGAAGAGCTCGGCAGCCACTTGGGGGTATCTCCTTGTTTCCGGTGTCGGTCGAATCCCGGTTCGCGTCCCACCGTATGACGGGCGGTCGCCGGATGGTCTGGGGGTAGGGGGTTTGCGGCGCCCGGTCAGGCCGAGCGGTCCAGGGCGCGCAGGCTGCGGTCGGTGATGGAGCGGGCACCCCGCCCTATCGCGATGGTGCCGGACTGCACCAGCTCCTTGATGCCGAACGGCTCCAGCATCTTGAGCATGGCGCCGAGCTTGTCGCTGCCGCCGGTGGCCTCGATGGTGACGGCCTCCGGGGAGACGTCGACGGTCTTGGCGCGGAAGAGCTGGACGATCTCGACGATCTGCGAGCGCGTGTCGTTGTCGGCGCGCACCTTCACCAGGACGAGCTCACGCTGGATGGCGGCGCTGTCCTCCAGCTCCACGATCTTCAGCACGTTGACGAGCTTGTTGAGCTGCTTGGTGACCTGCTCCAGCGGCAGCTTCTCGACGTTGACGACGATGGTGATGCGGGAGATGTCGGGGTGCTCGGTCACCCCGACGGCGAGGGAGTCGATGTTGAAGCCGCGGCGGGAGAACAGTGCGGCGACCCGGGCGAGGATGCCGGGTGTGTTCTCCACCAGGACGGAGAGCGTGTGCTTGGTCATGGGATCGGTCTTCCGTTTCCTCGGCGTGTGCCGTGCGGTGGTGGCCTCAGTCGTCCGTCAGTCGTCCGTCAGTCGTCGTCGATGCCGTCGAAGTCCGGGCGCACGCCGCGGGCCGCGAGGATCTCGTCGTTGGAGGTGCCGGCGGCGACCATCGGCCAGACCATCGCGTCCTGGTGGACGATGAAGTCGACGACGACCGGGCGGTCGTTGATGGCGTTGGCCTGTTCGATCACCGCGTCCAGCTGCGCCGGGTCCTCGCAGCGCAGACCCACGCAGCCCATCGCCTCGGAGAGCTTGACGAAGTCCGGGACGCGCGTGCCGGCGCACGGCTCGGTGCCGGCGGCCTCGGGGCCGGCGTGCAGGACGGTGTTGGAGTAGCGCTGGTTGTAGAAGAGGGTCTGCCACTGGCGGACCATGCCCAGCGCCCCGTTGTTGATGATCGCGACCTTGATCGGGATGTTGTTCAGCGCACAGGTGACCAGCTCCTGGTTGGTCATCTGGAAGCAGCCGTCGCCGTCGATCGCCCACACCGTGCGCGCGGGCATGCCGGCCTTGGCGCCCATCGCGGCGGGGACCGCGTAGCCCATCGTCCCGGCGCCCCCGGAGTTGAGCCAGGTCTGGGGCTGGTCGTAGTCGATGTAGTGCGCGGCCCACATCTGGTGCTGGCCCACGCCGGCGGTGAAGATCGTGCCCTCGGGGGCGAGCTGCCCGATGCGCTGGACCACCTGCTGGGGGGCCAGGCTGCCGTCCTCCGGCTTGTCGTAGCCCAGCGGGTACGTCCGCCGCCAGCGGTCGAGGTCCTCCCACCACTGGCCGTACTCGCAGGCGTGGCCCTCGGCCTGCTCGGCGCGCACGGCCGCACTCAGGTCGGTCAGCACCTCGCGGGCGTCACCGACGATGGGCACGTCGGCGGTGCGGTTCTTGCCGATCTCCGCCGGGTCGATGTCGGCGTGCACGATCTTCGCGTACGGCGCGAAGGAGTCCAGTCTGCCGGTGACGCGGTCGTCGAAGCGGGCCCCGAGCGCCACGATCAGGTCGGCCTTCTGCAGCGCGGTCACCGCGGCGACCGAGCCGTGCATGCCCGGCATGCCCAGGTGCTGCGGGTGGGTGTCGGGGAAGGCACCGAGCGCCATCAGCGTCGTGGTCACCGGGGCGCCGGTCAGCTCGGCGAAGGCCCGCAGCTCCGCCGTGGCCCCGGCCTTGAGCACGCCGCCGCCGACGTAGAGCACCGGGCGCCGGGCCTGGGTGATGAGCTTGGCGGCCTCGCGGATCTGCTTGGCGTGCGGCTTGGTGACGGGCCGGTAGCCGGGCAGGTCGGTGTGCGGGGGCCAGGAGAAGACGGTCTGCGCCTGCAGCGCGTCCTTGGCGATGTCGACCAGCACCGGGCCGGGGCGGCCGGTGGAGGCGACGTGGAAGGCCTCGGCGATCGTGCGCGGGATCTCGGCCGGGTCGGTGACCAGCCAGTTGTGCTTGGTGATCGGCATCGTGATGCCGCAGATGTCCGCCTCCTGGAAGGCGTCCGTGCCGATGGACTTCGAGGCGACCTGGCCGGTGATGGCCACCAGCGGCACCGAGTCCATGTGCGCGTCGGCGATGGGGGTGACCAGGTTGGTCGCGCCCGGGCCGGAGGTGGCCATGCACACCCCGACCTTGCCGGTGGCCTGCGCGTAGCCGGTGGCCGCGTGACCGGCGCCCTGCTCGTGGCGCACCAGCACGTGGCGGACCTTCGTGGAATCCATCATCGGGTCGTAGGCGGGCAGGATCGCGCCGCCGGGGATGCCGAAGACGACCTCGGCGCCGACCTCTTCCAGGGAGCGGATGAGGGACTGCGCACCCGTGACGTGCTCGGTGATGGGCTGCTGGGAGGCCGCACCACCGCGGGGCCGCGGGTGCGGATGATGGTGAGCGCCGGGGGCCTGCTCTGTCATCGACTCTTCTCTTCTCGGAGACAGGAACGAACGAAAACAGGAAACAAAAAACCCCTCGTGCCGTAAGGCAAGCGAGGGGAGCGCGTCGGTGTGGTCGGCAGGTCCGGAGGGGACGGCCTGCTTCAGCCGACGCGCTGTCCAAGTACGAGAATTCGGGTGCGCATGGGACCGACCCTCCCCCCGCCGCACCTGAAGTGTCAAGTGGGTGGGACGGGCGTCTCATTATTTGAGCGCAATGGAGCATGGGCGAGGGCTCCGGCCCCGCCCACGACGCCGGATCGTACGGGCAGTGCGCCGCCCACGAGCACCTGTTGCCCCCCGTCCGTGGGATCACCCGGCAGGGTGTTCGGCAGGACGTAGGGGCCGCTGTCGAGGGTGTGGCGCAGCCGGTGTTCGTCGAGGGCGCCGGCGAAGACCATTCCCTGGCCGTGGGTGCAGCCCATGGCCATCAGGGCGTGGGCCTGCTCGGGGGTGTCCACGCCGTCGGCCACCGACTCCATGCCCAGGTCGCCGGCGATGCGCAACAGGCCTGCGGTGATCTTGTGCAACCGCGCGGATTCGGTCACCCCGTCGACCAGGGTGCGGTCGAGCTTGAGGACGTCGACGGGCAGCCGGCGCAGGGCGCTCATGGCCGCGTAGCCGCTGCCGAGGCCGTCCAGCGCGATGCGGACGCCGAAGCGCCGCAGGGCCGCCAGGCGCCGCTCCAGCTCGTCGAGGCACAGGCGCGGATCGCTGCCGGAGAGCTCCAGGACCAGCGTGCCCGCGGCCAGGCTGTGCCGCAGGACGAGCTCCTCGATGTTCTTCGGCGCCTGCGAGCGGTCCAGCAGCCGGGCCGCGGGGATGCGGACGTGGACGGGCACCAGGTGCCCGGCGCGGCGCCGCTCACCGGCCTGCTCGGCGGCCTTCTCCAGCGTCCAGCGGCCGAGTTCGGCGGTGCGGGCGCTCTCGTCGCAGCGCTCCATTTCGGCCACCCGCAGGAACTCGTCGGGGGTGAAGAGGATGCCCTGCGCGGAGCGCCAGCGGGCCTGGGCGCTGACGGCGGTCACCCCGCCGGTGGCGAGCTCGACGACCGGCTGGTGCAGCAGCGCGAACTGCCCGTCGTGCAGCGCGCTGCGCAGCCGGCTGACGGCCTCGGTGCGGCGCACGACGTCGTGCTGCATCTGGGGGGCGTACAGCTCGACGCGGCCCTTGCCGGCCTGCTTGGCCCGGTACATGGCGAGGTCGGCGTTGCGCATGAGCTCGCCGGGGCTGATGTCGGCCTCGGCGAAGGCGACGCCGATGCTGGCGTCCACCCGCACCTCGGTGCCGCCCTCGACCAGGTACGGCTGGGAGAGGGTGACCCGCAGCCGCTCGGCGATCTCCAGGATGCGGTACTCGCGGGCGGCGGCGTCGCGGCTGCCGTCGCCGATGATGAGGGCGGCGAACTCGTCGCCGCCGAAGCGGGCGGTGGAGTCCCCGGCGCGCACCGAGTCCTGCAGCCGGCGGGCGGCCTGGACCAGCAGCTCGTCACCGGCCTGGTGGCCGACGGTGTCGTTGACGGCCTTGAAGCCGTCGAGGTCGATGAAGAGCACGGCGGTGCCCGCGTCGGTCACTCTGCGCCCGGCGAGGGCCTGCTGGACGCGCTTGGTGAACAGGGCGCGGTTGGGCAGGTCGGTGAGCGGGTCGTGCTCGGCGGTGTGCTGCAACTGCGCCTGCAGCCGGACGCGTTCGGTGACGTCGCGACTGTTGAAGATCAGCCCGCCGTGGTGCCGGTTGACGGTGGACTCCACGTTGAGCCACTCGCCGCTGCCGGAGCGGAAGCGGCACTCGATGCGGGTGGTGGGCTCCTCGGCAGGCGGTGCGGCGAGGAAGCGGCGCACCTCGTGGACCACGCGGCCGAGGTCCTCGGGATGGATGAGCGAGGCCAGTTCGGAGCCGACCAGCTCCTCGGCGTCGCGCCCGTAGACGCCGGCGGCGGCGGGGCTGACGTAGCGCAGTATGCCGGTGGGCGCGGCGATCATGATGACGTCGCTGGAGCCCTGCACCAGGGAGCGGAAGTGGTTCTCCTTCTGCGCCAGCTCCTGGGTGAGGGAGATGTTGTCCAGCAGCATGATGCCCTGGCGGACGACGAGCGCCAGGACGACCGTGCAGCCGGTGAAGAGCACCACGCGGTCGACGTGGTGGCCGTCGAGGACGTTGTAGAGGATGCCCAGCGTGCACACGGCCGCCGCCAGGTACGGCGTGAGGGCCGCGAGGGAGCCGGCGATGGGCCGGCCGGAGGGCGCCGCCGTCCTGCCCCGGCGCGGCGCGCCCTCGCCGCCCTCCTCGCGGGCCACCCAGGGCGCGTAGGCCATGAGCATGTAGCCCGCGAACCAGCCGGCGTCCAGGATCTGCCCGGAGCGGTAGTTGGCCCGCAGCAGGGGCGAGGTGAACAGGGCGTCGCACAGGACGGTCAGGGCGAGGGCGGCGATGGCCGTGTTGATCGCCGAGCGGTTGGCCGAGGACCGCTTGAAGTGCAGGGCCAGCACCATGGACACGAGCACGATGTCCAGCAGCGGGTAGGCCAGCGACAGTGCGGCGTGGGCGACGGACTCGCCGGCGAAGTGCGCGGTGTGCGCGAGCGCCAGGCTCCAGGAGAGGGTCAGCAGCGAGCCGCCGATGAGCCAGGAGTCCAGGGCGAGGCAGACCCAGCCGGCCCGGGTGACCGGGCGGCGGGCGAGCACCAGCAGGCCGATGATGGCGGGCGGGGCGAACAGCAGGAAGCAGAAGTCCGCCGGGGAGGGGCTCGGCACGCGCTCGGCGAGCACGACCTCGTACCAGCCCCAGAAGAAGTTGCCGAAGCCGGCCATCGCCGAGGACGCCGCGAACAGCAGCCAGGCGGGCCGGAAGCGGGTGCTGCGCGTGCGCCCGTACCAGAAGCAGGAGACCGCGGCCAGGCCGGCGGCGCCGCCGAGGCCGAAGTCGCCCATGGTGTTGGCCAGCTCGGGCGAACCCCACCCGAGGGCGGCGCCCGTGGCGTAGCCGCCGCAGACCAGGGCGAGCACGAACTGGGAGAGCATGCCCGAACCCCCGGCCGGCACGGGCCGGCGGGGGAGCGCCGCTCCGGGGGCGCTCACCGCGCCGCCGTCCGGGGTCGTGGTGGGTGGTTGAGCCGCGTCGGGTAGATCGTCCATTGGCCGTGCATCGCCCGTCGCCCCCCTCGAGTTCCGGTCCTTCGCTGCGCCCGTACGGTGCCCGGAGCAGCCCCCGTCGGGACGATACACCAGGTTCGTCACTCAGGGACATAGCTCATATACATAGCGTAACTAGCGACGGGATTACGGATACGCAGTGCATCCAAATGCTGTCTCTGCGTGGCATCAGTCCACAACGGCTACGACATTCCGCAGAGGCTCGTCCAGTACGAATCTGGCCAGCTGATCGCGCAGCAACGCCTTGGCCCGGGGCAGAAAGGCCGAAGAGGGGCCACCCACATGGGGGGTGATGAGGACGCCGGGTGCCGTCCACAGCGGGTGCCCGGGCGGCAGCGGCTCGGGGTCGGTGACGTCGAGGGCGGCGCACAGCCGCCCACGCTGCAGCTCGGCCAGCAGCGCCGCGGTATCCACCACCGGGCCGCGGGAGACGTTGACCAGAAGCGCGCCGTCCTTCATCCGGGCGAGGAAGCCGGCATCGACGAGCCCGCGGGTCTCCTCGGTCAGCGGCGTCACCAGGATCACCACGTCGGCGTCCGGCAGCAGGGCGGGCAGGTCGGCGACCGCGTGCACCGGGCCGCGTGCCACCGTGCGCGCCGAGCGTGCGACGCGCACGACCCGCGCGCACTCAAAGGGTGCGAGCCGGTCCTCGACGGCGGCGCCGATCGCGCCGTAGCCGACGATGAGCACCGACTTGTCCGCGAGCGCCGGCCGGAACTCCTGCCGCCACCGGCCCGCGTCCTGGTTCCGTACGAAGCCGGGGACGTCCCGCAGGGCGGCCAGCACGAGGGTGAGCGCCAGTTCGGCGGTGCTCGCGTCGTGCAGCCCGCGCGCGCTGCACAGCCGGGCACCGGCCGGCAGCACGGACAGGGCGGGCAGCAGGTCGTCCACGCCCGCGGTCAGCGCCTGCATGACGCGAAGGCGCGGCATCCGCGGCAGCGGCCGCAGGCTCACCGCCGTGCCCTTGAGGTAGGGCACGGCGTAGAAGACGCACCGCGCCGGGTCGGTGGGGAAGTCCGGGCCGCCGTCCCAGTGGGCGTACTCCAGGCCCCCGGGCAGGCCGTCGATCTCCTCGGGCCGTATCGGCAACCAGGCGACGGCAGGACCGGTGGAACCGCTGTGATCTGCGCTCATGTCTGGAGGCTATGCGATGGGACCACAGGTGCAGACGTTAGTTTGGGTCCGCCGCACAGGAGGGGAACGGGAGGGGAAACGGCCGGTGGAGCGCAGGACAATCGGTGCGACAGCGCTCGAAGTGGGTGCGGTCGGCCTGGGGTGCATGCCGATGCACTGGGCGTACTCCGCCTCCCAGCAGAACGGCGAGACCGCGCTGCGCACGGTGCACGCCGCACTGGACGCAGGCTCGAACCTCCTGGATACGGCCGACATGTACGGCCCGTTCACCAATGAGTTGCTGGTGGGGCGGGTGTTGCGGGAGCGGCGTGCCGAGGCGTTCGTCTCCACCAAGTGCGGCCTGCTGGTGGGCGATCAGCACATCGTCGCCAACGGCCGCCCGGGCTATGTGAAGCGGGCCTGCGACGCCTCGCTGCGCCGGCTGCAGACCGATGTCATCGACCTCTACCAGCTGCACCGCCCCGACCCCGAGGTGCCCGTGGAGGAGACCTGGGGCGCGATGGCCGAACTGGTCTCCGCCGGCAAGGTGCGCGCGCTGGGCTGGTGCGCGGTCGGCGCCCGCGCCCGCAGCGGCTACGGCGCGGGGTCGGGGATGTACGACGCGACGATACGCCAGCTCGAGCGCGTCCAGCAGGTCTTCCCCGTCAGCTGCGTGCAGGCCGAACTGTCGGTGTGGTCGCGCGAGGCACTGGAGCGGCTGGTGCCCTGGTGCGCCTCCCGGGGCGTGGGAGTGCTGGCGGCGATGCCCCTGGGGAACGGTTTCCTCAGCGGCACGCTCACGCCGGGCCAGGGATTCGAACCGGAGGACGTCCGCGCCCGGCACCCGCGCTTCACCGCCGAGATGATGGCCGCCAACCAGCCGATAGTCGCCGGGCTGCGGCGCGTCGCCCACCGCCACGGCGCCACGCCGGCGCAGGTCGCGCTCGCCTGGGTGCTCGCCAGCAGCCGGCACGTGGTGCCGGTGCCGGGCACGAAGAAGGCCGAGTGGGCGGCGCAGAACGCCGACGCCGCACGACTGCGCCTGACCGCCGAGGACTTCGCCGAAATCGCGGCACTTCCGCCCGCGATGGGCTCCTGGGACTGACCGCGGGTGTATCAAGGAGGGGTGTCCCGCTCATCCGGGATATGCCCTTTGTCAGGCATCCGCCCGAGAGGAGCACCGCGTCGTGCCCGTCCCCGCCGCAGGGCGCACTCCCCGGACCGTCCCGGTCGTCGCCGCCCTCTGCCTCCTGCTGGCCCTCGCCGGCTGCTCCGGCGGCTCCTCCCCCGGCCGTACCGGCGGCCCGGCGGCCTCCGACTCGCGGGCGGCCTCCGCCGCGCCGGCGAAGGGCTCGGCCGAGGTCGTCCGTACGGTGGCCACCAAGCTGAACTCGCCGTGGGGCCTGGCCGCGCTGCCCGGCGGCGACCTGCTCGCCGGCTCGCGCGACACCGGCCGCATCGTGCGGATCTCGGCGAAGGACGGCGGGCAGACCCCGCTCGGCACCGTGCCGGGCGTCGCGGCCAAGGGCGAGGGCGGGCTGCTGGGCCTGGCCGTCTCGCCCCACTGGTCCGACGACCACACGCTCTACGCGTACTTCACCACCGACTCCGACAACCGCATCGCCCGCATGCAGGTCGACGAGCGGCGCCCGGAGGGGCAGCGGCTCGGCGCGCCGGACACCCTCGTGCGCGACATCCCCAAGGGCGAGATCCACAACGGCGGCCGCATCGCCTTCGGTCCCGACGGGATGCTCTACGCCGGTACGGGCGAGAGCGGGCGGGGCGGGCTGGCGCAGAACCTGGAGTCGCTCGGCGGCAAGATCCTGCGCATGACGCCGGACGGCCGCCCCGCGCCCGGCAACCCCGGCTCGTCCTCGCTGATCTACAGCTACGGCCACCGCAACGTCCAGGGCCTGGCCTGGGACGCGGCCGGGCACCTGTGGGCGTCGGAGTTCGGCCAGAACACGTGGGACGAGCTGAACCTCATCCGCCCGGGGGCGAACTACGGATGGCCCGAGGCCGAGGGAAAGGCCGGCAAGCCGGGCCTCACGGACCCGCTGGAGCAGTGGCACCCGGCCGACGCCTCCCCCAGCGGACTGGCCTACGCCAAGGGCTCGCTGTGGATGGCGGGCCTGCGCGGCGAGCGACTGTGGCGCATCCCGCTGCGCGGAACGGAATCCTCCGGGCCGCCCGAGGTGTTCTTCCAAGGGAAGTACGGGCGGGTGCGCACGGTTCTGGCCACCGATGACGGCGGTCTGTGGCTGACCACGAGCAACACCGACGGCCGGGGGCGGCCCGGGCCCGAGGACGACCGGTTGCTGCTGCTGAAGGTGACCTGAGAGCGGAGGACGAAGGATGTTCAGTGCACTCCAAGAGCTGTTCGCTCCCGGGCGCAAACACACCCACGAGGAGGAGCGGCGGCTCGAACTGACCCGTGAGGACACGGGTGACGCGGACCCGGGCCGCGGCCCCATAGACCTCGACTCGGGCCACGTGGTCATCCGGCCCCGCCGGGGCGGCGGCTAGACCGTGGGCATGGCGCCCCGTAAGGGGCGCCGTGGTGGCGCATGACGAGGACTCGCCCGGCACGGCCGAGGGCCGGCGGCCAAGACCAGGGCTACAGCCTTCCCGCGTCCACCAGCTGTTCGTGGGCCTGCTGTGGCACGGCCGCCTCCGGCGGCTCGATGCTGATGCGCGGCAGCAGCCGCTCCAGCCAGGCCGGCAGCCACCAGTTCGCGCCGCCGAGCAGGTGCATCAGCGCGGGCACCAGCAGGGTGCGCAGCACGAAGGCGTCCAGGGCGACGGCCGTGGCCAGGCCGATGCCGAACATCGCGATCACCCGGTCGCCGCTGAGCAGGAACGCCAGGAACACCGAGATCATGATCACGGCCGCCGAGTTGATCACGCGGCTGGTCTCGGCCAGTCCGACCCGTACCGCCCGCCGGTTGTCGCGGGTGGCCAGCCACTCCTCGTACATGCGGCTGACGAGGAAGACCTGGTAGTCCATCGACAGGCCGAAGAGCACCGAGACCATCACCACGGGCAGGAAGGGCTCGATGGGGCCCGCGCCGCCCAGGCCGAGCAGGTCGCTGCCCCAGCCCCACTGGAAGACGGCCACGATCAGGCCGAACGAGGAGGACACCGCGGCGATGTTCATCGCTGCCGCCTTCAGCGGTATGCCGATGCTGCGGAAGGCCAGGAGCAGCAGGACGCAGCCGAGGCCGACCACGACGCCGACGAACAGCGGCAGCTTGTGCAGGATGACGCCGGCGAAGTCGTCGTAGGCGGCCGTCAGTCCGCCCACGCGCACGTCCAGGCCGCTGCCGGCGGTGGCCCGCGGCAGCACGTCGGTGCGCAGCCGCTGGACGAGCGCGCTGGTGGCGTCGGACTGCGGCGCGCTGGTGGGCACGACCGTGATGACGCCGGTGTCCCCGCTGCGGTCGAGCACCGAGGGGCTGACGGCGGCGACGCCGGGGGTGTGCCGCAGGGTGTCGGGGAGCTGGTTGAACGCCAGGCTCTCGGCGGCGCTGTCCAGGGGGGCGACGAGGGTGAGAGGGCCGTTGACGCCCGGGCCGAAGCCGCGGGCCAGCATGTCGTACGCCTGCCGGGTGGTGGCCTGCGGCGGGTTGTTGCCCTGGTCGGAGGTGCCCAGGTGGAGGGAGAACGTGGGCAGCGCCAGTACCAGCATCACGGCGGCGGCCAGCGCGCCGAGCGCCTTGGGGTGCCGTTCGACGAGCGCGGACCAGCGGGCCGCCAGGCTCGTCGGGGTATCCGGCCGGGGCCCGCCGGTGGCAAGGCTGCGGCGTTCGCGTCGGCTGAGGGCGCGGTGACCGATGAGGCCGAGCAGAGCGGGCAGCAGGGTGACGGAGGCGGCGACGGTCAGCACGACCGTCAGGGAGGCGGCCACGGCCACGCCGGTGAGGAAGCTCAGGCGCAGCACCAGCATGCCGAGCAGGGCCACGCACACGGTGCCGCCGGCGAAGACGACGGCGCGCCCGGTCGTGGCCACGGCCCGCTCGGCCGCGACGGCCACCGGCAGGCCCTGGCGCAGGCCCTTGCGGTGGCGGGTGACGATGAACAGCGCGTAGTCGATGCCGACGCCCAGGCCGATGAGGGTGCCCAGCATGGGGGCGAAGTCGGCGACCTTGGTCAGGTGGCCGAGCAGCTGGGTGGCCATGGCGGCGGTGCCGACGCCGACCAGGGCCGTTCCTATGGGCAGCAGGCTGGCGGCGAGCGAGCCGAAGACGAGGAAGAGGACGACGGCCGCCACCGCGACGCCGATGGCCTCGCTGAGGTGGCTGTCGGAGCTCTCCGTGACGGCGATGCCGCTGCCGCCGAGGGCGATGTGCAGGTTGCCGGTGGCGGCGCCGCGGGCGGTGGCGACGACCCGGGCGACCTGGGCGCGGTCGGGGTCGCCGCCCTTGCCGGCGAAGGCGACGGTGGCGTAGGCGGTGTGCCGGTCGGGGCTGATGCGGTCGGCGCCGCCGCTCGCGTAGGGGCTCTCGACGGCCGCGACGCCGGGCAGGGCGGCGATCTGGTGCAGGACGTCGCGCATGCGCTGTTCGACGGCGGGGGCGCGGACGGTGCCGCGGTCGGTGTGCCAGACGATCTTGTCGTCGCCGTCCTCGCCGGGGAACGCCTTCTGCAGCAGCGCTGTGGCGCGGGAGGACTCGGTGCCGGGAACGGAGTAGTCGTTGGAGTACGCCGGGCCGCCGAGCGTGGCGGCCGCCGTGGTGCCGGCAAGGGCGACGAGCCAGAGCACGATCACGGCGAAGCGGCGGCGCAGGCACCACCGGGCGAGTGCGGTCATGGCGTGCTTCCCGGGTATCGCGTCGATCTCGCCGGGAGCGACCCGTGCATGACGACCGCTGGGCAAGGTGAGCATGGTCAAAGGCCCCTCGGGGCCTCCGACCGACCACTGTGACAGCAGGATAAGATCCTTTGTCGTATTTGTGGGTTATGCCACACGCTGCCCGGAGGCGGGCCACCTGGTCAGCGGAATCCCTGCCAGCTGTGCGCGACGTCGACCACGAGATGGTTGCTCTCCTGGAACACCCGGAACGGCAGCCGGGCCCGTACGCCCAGGCCCACCTGGGTGTCGCCCTCGAAGCTGCCGCCGAAGCGGGCGTCCTGGAAGGTGCGGTAGCCGGCGAGGTCCACCTCCGGCAGCGGCTGGCGGGCCTTGCCGTCGTAGGTGACCTGGCCGGTGGCCGGGTCGTACGAGGGGGCCGCGACCCGCACCTCGAGGATCGCGCCGCCGCTCACGGGGATCACGTCGCCCGAACCGTCCTGCTGCAGCTTGTCCACGTAGCGCACGTGGTAGCCCACCGGGCCCGTCCCCGGGCCCAGGATGTCGAACACCATGCGGTCGTAGCACTCGTGCCGGCCGGCCCTGATGTCCCGCAGCGGCTTGTACTCGGTGGCCGTGCTCACCTTCGGCAGGCTCCCCCAGCCCGCCGTGCACCGCGCCTGCGCCGTGGCTGCGCTCCCGGCCGCCGCGGCCGTCCCCGCCGGTACCGCGGCCGCCGTCAGCCCGGCCCCCGCCAGCAGCAACGCCGCCAGCCCGGCATGCAACCGTCGCATGTCTACCCCCAGCCTTTCGGTGCGGGCTCCTGGACCGGCCCGCTGCCAGGGATCATGCCGGACCGTTTCGGCGCATGGGGGGCGTATCGGCGAATTCCGGCCAGGACCCGCTTCGGACACGACAACGGCCGCCCCTCACAGGAGGGACGGCCGTTGACAGCCGGAATTGACGGGGCGGGATCGGCCCCGTCGACGGGGCGGGATCAGCCCTCGACGCCCAGCTTCTCCAGGATGAGCTCGCGCACGCGCGCCGCGTCCGCCTGACCGCGGGTGGCCTTCATGACCGCGCCGACCAGCGCACCGGCCGCCGCGACCTTGCCGGCGCGGATCTTGTCCGCGATGGCCGCGTTGGCCGCGATGGCCTCGTCCACGGCCGTGCCCAGCGCGCTGTCGTCGGAGACCAGCTTCAGACCGCGCTTCTCGACGACCTCGTCCGGCTCGCCCTCGCCGGCCAGCACGCCCTCGAAGACCTGGCGGGCCAGCTTGTCGTTGAGGGAGCCCTCGGCGACCAGCGCCGCGATCCGGGCGACCTGCGCCGGGGTGACCGGCAGCATCGCGAGGGCGACGCCCTCCTCGTTGGCCCGGCGGGCCAGCTCGCCCATCCACCACTTGCGGGCGGCCGCGGAGTCGGCGCCGGCCTCGACGGTGGCCTCGATCAGGTCGACCGCGGCGGCGTTGAGGATCGACTGCATGTCGTGCTGGGAGATGCCCCACTCCTCGCGCAGCCGGTTGCGGCGCACGCGCGGCAGCTCGGGCAGGGTCGCCCGCAGCTCCTCGACCCACGCACGGGCGGGGGCCACCGGCACCAGGTCCGGCTCGGGGAAGTAGCGGTAGTCCTCGGCCTCTTCCTTGATGCGGCCCGACGTCGTGCTGCCGTCCTCCTCGTGGAAGTGCCGGGTCTCCTGCACGATCGTGCCGCCGGAGGACAGCACCGCCGCGTGCCGCATGATCTCGTAGCGGGTCGCGCGCTCGACGGACCGCAGGGAGTTGACGTTCTTCGTCTCCGAGCGGGTGCCGAACGTCGAGGAGCCCTTCGGCATCAGCGACAGGTTGACGTCGCAGCGCATCTGGCCCATCTCCATGCGGGCCTCGGAGACGCCGAGCGCCTTGATGAGCTCGCGCAGCTCGGCGACGTACGCCTTGGCGACCTCGGGGGCGCGCTCGCCCGCACCGGTGATCGGCTTGGTGACGATCTCGATGAGCGGGATGCCGGCGCGGTTGTAGTCCAGCAGGGAGTGCTGGGCGCCGTGGATGCGGCCGGTGGCACCGCCCACGTGCGTGGACTTGCCGGTGTCCTCCTCCATGTGGGCGCGCTCGATCTCCACGCGGAAGACCTCGCCGTCCTCCAGCTGGACGTCCAGGTAGCCGTTGAAGGCGATCGGCTCGTCGTACTGGGAGGTCTGGAAGTTCTTCGGCATGTCCGGATAGAAGTAGTTCTTCCGGGCGAAACGGCACCACTCGGCGATCTCGCAGTTGAGCGCGAGGCCGATCTTCACGGCGGACTCCACGGCCGTGGCGTTGACGACCGGGAGGGAGCCGGGCAGGCCGAGGCAGGTGGGGCACGTCTGCGCGTTGGGCTCGGCGCCCAGCTCGGTGGCGCAGCCGCAGAACATCTTGGTCTTGGTGCCGAGTTCGACGTGCACCTCGAGGCCCATGACGGGCTCGTAGGTCGCCAGCGCGTCCTCGTACGACACCAGTTCAGTGACGGTCACGGAAATTTACCTCTCAGTCCCGGCTAGCCCGCGAGGACGTCGTCGCTGTTCATGCGGCGCAGCTCGCGGACGAGCAGGGCGACGCCGGTGGCGATGGCGGCGGCGGAGACGACCGCGTCGACCAGCTGGAGCGTGTCCTGCTCGGTGCGGGCGGACTTCGCCTGCTTGATCACGCTCACCGCGCCGAACAGCGTGGTGCCGATGGACAGGTACGTACCGGCCTTGGACTTCTTGAAGCCCTTGGCCTTCTTCAGCGCGCTCTTCTTCTCGCTGCTCACAGCGACGGTGCCTCCTCCAGCAGTCGGTGGCCCCAGCGCTCGGTGAACGCGGCCTCGACCGCGGCACCGACCTTGTAGAGCCGGTCGTCCTTCATGGCGGGGGCGATGATCTGCAGGCCCACCGGGAGCCCGTCCTCCGGCGCGAGGCCGCACGGCAGCGACATGGCCGCGTTGCCCGCGAGGTTGGTCGGGATGGTGCACAGGTCGGCCAGGTACATCGCCATCGGGTCGTCGACGCGCTCGCCGATCGCGAAGGCGGTCGTCGGCGTCGTCGGCGAGACGATCACGTCGACCTGCTCGAACGCCGCGTCGAAGTCGCGCGAGATGAGCGTGCGGACCTTCTGGGCCGAGCCGTAGTACGCGTCGTAGTAGCCGGAGCTCAGGGCGTACGTGCCCAGCATGATGCGCCGCTTGACCTCGGGGCCGAAGCCGGCCTCGCGGGTCAGGGCGGTGACGTCCTCGGCCGAGCGGCTGCCGTCGTCACCGGCCCGCAGGCCGTAGCGAAGGCCGTCGAAGCGGGCCAGGTTGGAGGAGCACTCCGAGGGCGCGATCAGGTAGTACGCGGCGAGCGCGAGGTCGAAGGACGGGCAGTCCACCTCGACGATCTCCGCGCCCAGCTCCTTGAGCAGCTCGACCGACTCGTCGAAGCGCTGCAGGACGCCGGCCTGGTAGCCCTCGCCGCGGAACTGCTTGACGACGCCGACGCGCATGCCGGCGACCGAGCCGTTGCGGGCCGCCTCGACGACCGGCGGGACCGGCGCGTCGATGGAGGTGGAGTCCAGCGGGTCGTGGCCGGCGATCACCTCGTGCAGCAGGGCCGTGTCCAGGACCGTACGGGCGCAGGGGCCGCCCTGGTCGAGGGAGGAGGAGAAGGCCACCATGCCGAAGCGGGAGACGGCACCGTAGGTGGGCTTGACGCCGACGGTGCCGGTGACGGACGCGGGCTGGCGGATCGAGCCACCGGTGTCGGTGCCGATCGCCAGGGGCGCCTGGTAGGCGGCCAGGGCGGCGGAGGAACCGCCGCCGGAACCGCCAGGGATCTTGGTGAGGTCCCAGGGGTTGCCGGTGGGGCCGTAGGCGCTGTTCTCGGTGGAGGACCCCATGGCGAACTCGTCCATGTTGGTCTTGCCGAGGATGACGACGTCGGCGTCCTTCAGACGCTTGGTGAGCGTCGCGTCGTACGGCGGGATCCAGCCTTCGAGGATCTTCGAGCCGACGGTGGTCGGGACGCCCTTCGTGGTGAAGATGTCCTTCAGCGCCAGCGGGACGCCGGCCAGCGGGCCGAGCTTCTCGCCGCGCTCGCGCTTGGCGTCGACCTCACGAGCCTGGGCGAGCGCGCCCTCCCGGTCGACGTACAGGAAGGCGTGCACCTTCTCGTCGACGGCGTCGATGCGGGCCAGGTGGGCCTCGGTGACCTCGACGGCCGTGAGCTCGCCGGAGGCAATCTTCTCGGCGATCTCGGCCGCGGTGAGCTTGATGATGTCCGTCACGGTCTCAGTCCTCCCCCAGGATCTGGGGCACCTTGAAACGCTGCTGCTCCTGGGCGGGGGCGCCGGAGAGCGCCTCCTGGGGGGTCAGCGACGGGCGGACCTCGTCCGCCCGCATGACGTTGGTCAGGGGCAGCGGGTGGGAGGTCGGGGGTACGTCCTCGTCGGCCACATCGGAAACGCGGGCGACCGCGCCGATGATCACGTCGAGCTGTCCGGCGAAGTGGTCGAGCTCTTCGTCCTTCAGCTCCAGACGCGACAGCCGGGCGAGGTGGGCGACCTCCTCGCGCGTGATGCCAGGCATGCAGCGATCCTCAAGGGTGGGATGTATAGGGTTTCGGCCCAATCCTATGGCTCAGGCCCCCCTGCCCGCGAAATACGTTTCGCTGCCGCCCGGCGTCGGCAACGCCGCGGGTTGCGGGCAGGCGTTCCGCTGGGGTCCCCCCAGCGGTGGCCGGGGGAGGAACGGCTGGGCGCAAACCACCCACCGGCGTGCACCGGCCCGGTCACGTGACCGGTTGATCCGCAGCATCGGGGTCCGGGGCCGGCACGACCTCCGGGGCCAGGGGAACCCGGCGCCAGCCGGACTCGTGGCGCAGCCGCAGCCACGCCGTCGTCTCGTCCGGCGGCATCGCGGCCGCCACCAGCCACCCCTGCACCGCGTCGCAGCCCAGGTCGCGCAGTCGCTCCCACGTCTCGTCGTCCTCGACCCCCTCGGCGACGACGAGCAGGCCCAGGGAATGCGCGAGGTCCAGCGTGCAGCGGACGATCTCGGCGTCCTCGTTGTCGATGGCGAGCCGGGCCACGAAGGAGCGGTCGATCTTCAGCTCGCTGACCGGCAGCCGGCGCAGGTGGACCAGGGAGGAGTAGCCGGTGCCGAAGTCGTCGAGCGACATCTTCACCCCGTGCCCCGTCAGCCCGGCGAGCGTGTCGGCCGCCCGCTGGGGGTCCTCCAGCAGCACGTGCTCGGTTATCTCCAGTTGCAGGGCGCCCGGTGGGACGCCGTGCCGGGCGAGGCGGGCGGCGACGGAGCCGGCGAAGCCGGGGGTGTGCACGTCGCGGGGCGAGACGTTGACGGCGACGGGCACCTCCAGGCCCATCGCCCGCCACTTGGCGACCTGCCCGAGGGCGGTCTCCAGGACGTACTCGGTCAGGCGGGGCATCAGCCCGGAGGACTCGGCGATGGCGATGAACTCGTCCGGCGAGACCCGGCCGCGCTCGGGGTGGACCCAGCGCACCAGCGCCTCCAGGCCCTCGACGTGGCCGTCGAAGCCGACCTTGGGCTGGTAGTGCAGTTCGACGTCGCCGGCGTCGAGGGCGCGGCGCAGGTCGCCGAGCAGGCCGAGCCGGTCGGGCGTGTTGCCGTCGCGGCGGGCCTCGTAGACCTCCACGCCGCTGCGGTCGCGCTTGGCCTGGTACATCGCGACGTCGGCGCGGCGCAGCAGCCCCTCGGCGTCGAGGGCGTGGTCGGGGTAGACGGCGACGCCGGCGCTGGCCTCGAGGACGAGGGTGAGCCCGTCGAGGTCGAGGGGGGAGCCGAGGTCGGCGACGAGGGAGCGGGCGACGCGCTGGGCGCTGGTGAGGGAGTCGGTGACGGGCAGCAGGACGGCGAACTCGTCGCCGCCGAGCCGGGCGGCCTCCGCGTCGCGCGGCAGGGCCAGGCGCAGCCGTTCCGCTATCTGCAGCAGCAGCCGGTCGCCGGCGAGGTGGCCGAGGGTGTCGTTGACCGATCGGAAGCGGTCGAGGTCGATCAGGACGAGGGCGGTGCGGGCGCCGGCCTGTTCGGCCTCGTCGAGGGCGGTCCAGGTGCGCTCCAGCAGCCACTGGCGGTTGGGCAGGCCGGTGAGGGGGTCGCGCAGTTGTTCCTCGGCGCGGGCGCGGGCGATCCACAGCGTGGAGTCCAGGGCGACGAGGGGGACGGCGAACAGGGGCAGCAGGACGGGCGAGTGGTCGGCGACGACGGCGATGAGAGGGGCGATGCCGAGCAGGGCGCCGCCGACGAGGGCCTGGCGCAGCAGTGCGGTGCGCGCGATGGAGGTGAGCGCGGCGCGCGGGGCCATGGAGCGCCACAGCAGGGCGCGGGTGACGGCGAGGTAGCAGAACGCGGCGGCGGCGATCTTGGGGGCGGCCGCGGGCGTCCAGGTGTCGGGCAGCCAGGGGGCGTCGACGCCGGGGCCGGCTCCCAGGGCGGCGAGGCCGAGCCCGGCGGCAGCGATGCCGAGGACGTCGACCGCGCCGTGGAGTAATGCCTGGCGCCACCGGTGCCGGCGGGCGGCGGTGACCAGGGTGACGACGGCGACGCCGGCGAGGGCGGCGGGCACCCAGCCGTACAGCAGGAGCACCGCGAGGGTGAGGGCGGCACCGGATCCGGTGCCGCCCCACCAGCGGTCCCTGCCGAGGGCGACGAGGTGGACGACGATGAGCGCGGTCAGCGCGGCCAGCGCCCAGCCGGCGGTGCCGCCGGGGAAGAGGGCGTGTCCGCCGGCGAGCTCGCCGAGGACGCCGCCGGCGAGGGTGAGCGCGGCCAGGGTCACGCAGACCGTGGGCAGCGTGGGTGGGGAGAGCCGGCGCAACCGTGATGCCGGTTCGGCGCTGTCGGTGGGTTTCATGCCCGTCCCTCTCACAGCCGGCGGTGCCCGCGTCACGGCAGGCGCACATCTCAACAGTAGGCCGCAGAAGGCTACGGCGGGCAGCGATCGGCAGCGGTTGCCCGAATGCGATCCGGCGTTCTGTAGCCATCTGGTACGCGCTGTAGGGGTAATGCCCACTGACTATGCGGGCATTACTCCGCGGGGGTGGCCTCCTGGGGCACGGCCGCCGCGCGCGCCGCCTCCGGCCCTTCGTTCAGGAGTACGACGAAGGCGTCCTCTTCGAGCACGGGAACCTTCAGCTGCATCGCCTTGTCGAACTTGGAGCCGGGGTTGTCGCCGACGACCACGAAGTCGGTCTTCTTCGACACCGACCCGGTCACCTTCGCTCCGCGCTGCTGCAGGGCCTCCTTGGCGGCGTCGCGCGTGTAGCCGGCGAGGGTACCGGTGACGACGACGGTCAGTCCGGCCAGCGGACGCGGACCCTCGTCCTCGGCGGCCTCCTCCTCCATCCGCACGCCCGCGGCCTTCCACTTGGCCACGATCTCGCGGTGCCAGTCCTCGGCGAACCACTCCTTGACGGACGCCGCGATGACGCCGCTCACGCCCTCGACGGCGGCCAGCTCCTCCTCGCTCGCCTCGGCGATCCGGTCGATCGAGCGGAACTCGCGGGCCAGCGCGACGGCCGCGACCGGACCCACGTGCCGGATGGACAGACCGGTCAGGATGCGGGCCAGCGGGCGCTGCTTGGCGGCCTCGATGTTGGCGAGCATCGCCTCGGCGTTCTTCTTCGGCTCGCCCTTCTGGTTGGCGAAGAAGGTGACGACCTTCGGCTCACCCGTCTCCGGGTCGCGCTTGGGCAGACCGGAGTCCGGGTCGACCACGTAGGACTTGACGGGCAGCAGTTCGTCGATGGTCAGGTCGAACAGGTCGCCCTCGTTGCGCAGCGGCGGCTCGGAGGGCTCCAGCGGCTGGGTGAGCGCGGTGGCGGCCACGTAGCCGAGGTTCTCGATGTCCAGGCACTTGCGGCCGGCGAGATAGAACAGTCGTTCGCGGATCTGGGCGGGGCAGGAGCGGGCGTTGGGGCAACGGAGGTCGATGTCGCCCTCCTTCATCGGGCGCAGCTCCGTCCCGCACTCGGGGCACTGCGCCGGCATCACGAACTCCCGTTCGGTACCGTCACGCAGGTCGGACACCGGGCCGAGGATCTCGGGAATGACGTCACCCGCCTTGCGCAGCACGACGGTGTCGCCGATGAGCACGCCCTTGGCCTTGACGACCTCCTGGTTGTGCAGGGTCGCGAACTCCACCTCCGAGCCTGCGACCGTGACCGGCTCCACCACCGCGTACGGGGTGACCCGGCCGGTGCGGCCGACGCCGACGCGGATGTCGAGCAGCTTGGTGTTGACCTCCTCCGGCGGGTACTTCCAGGCGATCGCCCAGCGGGGCGCGCGGGAGGTGGAGCCGAGGCGGCCCTGCAGCGGGATCTCGTCGAGCTTGACGACCACGCCGTCGATCTCGTGCTCCATCGAGTGCCGCACGGCGGGGTCGCCGTAGTGCGCGATGAACCGGCGCACCTCCGCCAGCGAGCCCACGACCTCGGCGTGCGCGGCGGTGGGCAGGCCCCACTCGCGCAGCAGCTCGTACGCCTGCGACTGGCGCTCGATGGCGAAGCCCTCACGGGCGCCCACGCCGTGCACGACCATGTGCAGCGGGCGGGAGGCGGTGACCTTGGGGTCCTTCTGGCGCAGGGAGCCCGCGGCGGCGTTGCGCGGGTTGGCGAAGGGCGGCTTGCCGGCCTCCACCAGGCGCGCGTTGAGCTCCTCGAACTTCTCCACCGGGAAGTAGACCTCGCCGCGCACCTCGACCAGGTCGGGGATCCGCTTGCCCTCGAGCTGCTCGGGCACGTCGCCGATGGTGCGGATGTTGGGCGTGATGTCCTCGCCGGTACGGCCGTCCCCGCGGGTGGCGGCGCGGGTGAGCCGGCCGTGCTCGTAGGTGAGGTTGACCGCGAGGCCGTCGACCTTGAGCTCGCACAGGAAGTGGTACGGCGTGCCCTCGCCGATGTCCTTGGCGATGCGCTCGGCCCAGACGGTGAGCTCCTCGTCGTCGAAGGCGTTGTCGAGGGAGAGCATCCGCTCGCGGTGCGCGACCTCGGCGAACTCCGTCTCGTACTGCCCGGCCACCTTCTGGGTCGGCGAGTCGGGGCTGCGCAGCTCCGGGTGGCGCTCCTCAAGCTCCTCCAGGGAGCGCATCAGCTTGTCGAACTCGGCGTCGCTGATGACGGGAGCGTCCTTCACGTAATAGCGGAAGCGGTGCTCCTCGATCTGCTCGGCGAGCAGGGCGTGCTTCTCCCGCGCCTCCGCGGGCGTGGTGCTCGTGCTCGTACTGCCCGCGAGCTCTTTGCCGTCCCGTTCGACCGCCACCGTCTCGTTCCTCCCGTTGCGCCCCCGAGCACCGTCACTCAGGGTTGTCTGCGAGTGATTTCGCCGCCCGGACGCAATGGGCGAGCACCGCGCGGGCATAGGCGGGCGAAGCGCCCGCGAGCCCGCACGCGGGAGTGACCACCACGAACTCGCTCAAAGTCCCCGGGGTCAGCCCCAGCCTGCGCCACAGCGTCCTGACACCCATGACGCTACCGGCAGGGTCCGACAATCGGCCGTCCACGCCGGGCACGACGCCCGCGAAGAGCGTGGTGCCGGCCTCCACCGCCTCGCCCAGCGCGTCGTCCTCACGCTCGGTGAGCAGCGAGAAATCGAACGACACGGCGTCGGCGCCCGCCCGGCGCAGCAGCTCGAAGGGCACGCCGGGGGCGCACGAGTGCACGACGAGCGGCGCCCCGGCCTCCTTCGCGACCGCCGCGAGCTCCCGCAGCGCGCCCTCGACGACGGCCCGGTCCACCGCCCGGTGGGTGCGGTAGCCGCTGGCCGTGCGCACGTGCCCGGCCAGCACGGCCGGCAGGGACGGCTCGTCCAGCTGCAGCACCGGCCGCGCGCCCGGCACCCGGCGGCGCAGGTCCGCCAGGTGGGTGCGCAGGCCCTCGGCGAGCGAGGCCGCAAGGTCCCGGCAGGCGCCGGCGTCGCTCAGGGCGGCCTCGCCGCCGCGCAGCTCCAGGGAGGCGGCGAGCGTCCAGGGCCCGACGGCGGAGACCTTCAGCGCACCCTCGTGGCCCTGGGTGAACTCCTCCAGAGCGTCGAGGTCCTCGCCCAGCCAGGCCCGGGCCCGCCGGGTGTCGCGCCCGGGCCGGTCGCTGATCCGCCAGCCGCTGGGCTCCACGTGCGCGTAGACGTCGACCAGGAGCCCGGCCGTCCGCCCGATCATGTCGGCACCCGGGCCGCGCGCGGGCAGCTCCGGCAGGTGGGGCATTGCCTCCAGCGACCCGGTGACGGTCTTCGCGGCCTCGCGCGCGTCCTCCCCCGGCATCGAACCGACGCCGGTGGCGGCCCCGGCGCCCCACACCTTCGACTTACTGTTCTCGCTGTTGTGGCTCACCGGGGAAGCCTACGAGACCCGGCGCCGGGGCCTGTCCGGCCAGGGCCCGTCCGGCGGATCCCCGCCGGACTCGGCCTCGGGTATGTGCGGCGGATCATGCAGTGTCCCGTAGGGGCGCGGGGCGGTGTCGATGTGCGGCTACCGCCGCGTGGGCGCGATCGGCCCGCGACGGGCCGCAGCCGACACGCCACCCCGGGGGCCGACTGCGGGCACGTCGTTGCTTGTCGCGCAGTTCCCCGCGCCCCTTGCGGGGCGCCGTGGTGGTGCGTGACGACGATCCGCCGGAGTCGGCCTAGCCCCCGGAGTAGCCCGGGCGCACCGACAGGTCGTGGACCTCCGCGTCGCGCGGCAGGTCCAGGGCGAGCAGCATGGTGGCGGCCACCGACTGCGGGTCGATCCACTTCTCGCCGTCGTACGCGGCGCCCTCCTGCTGGCGCACGCGCACCTGCATGGGCGTGGCCACGCGGCCCGGGTAGACGCTGGTGACCCGCACGCCGTTGGTGTGCTCCTCGGCGCGCAGCGAGTCGGCGAGCGCCTTCAGGCCGTGCTTGCTGGCCGCGTACGCGCCCCACTGGGGGTTGGCGCGCAGACCGGCACCGGAGTTGACGAAGACCACGTGTCCCTTGGAGATGCGCAGCTGCGGCAGCAGCAGCCGCGTCAGCTCGGCGGGGGCGACGAGGTTGACCGCGAGGGTGCGGTTCCAGGTCTTGGTGGTCAGCTCCCCCACCGCACCCAGGTCGGCGACGCCGGCGACGTGCAGCAGGGAGTCCAGCCGGTCGGGCAGCGCCTGGTGGCCCAGGGCCCACGACAGCCGGTCGGGGTTCTCCAGGTCGGCCACGAGGGTGCGCGCACCGGGGAAGCGCCCGGCCAGCTCCTTGGCCCGCCCGGCGTCCCGGGCCACGAGCCACAGCTCGTCCCCCCGCTCGTGCAGCCGCCGGGCGACGGCCTCGCCGATGCCCGACCCGGAACCGGTGATCAGATGTGTTGCCATGCCCCCAGCTTGCCCTAGTGGGGGGCCAGGGACTCCTCCAGGTACGCCATCGCCGCGGCGCCGTCCTCGGCGAAGAACACCAGGTCGGCCAGGGGGCGCGGCAGGAAGCCCTCCGCTTCCATCCGGCGGAACTGCTGCAGCAGACCGTCGTAGAAGCCGGCCGCGTTCAGCAGCACGACCGGCTTGTCGTGCAGCCCGTGCTTCTTCAGCTCCAGGATCTCGGTCGCCTCGTCGAGCGTGCCCGTCCCACCGACCATGACCACGATCGCGTCGCCCCGGGCGAGCAATTGGGCCTTGCGTTCGCCGAGGTCCTTGGCGATGACCATCTCGTCGGCGTTCTTGCGGGCCTTCGCCGCGAGGAACTCCACCGAGACCCCGACCAGCCGGCCCCCGTGCTCCTGCACGCCGTCGGCCATCACCTTCATCAGCCCCGACTCCGAGCCGCCCCACACGAGCGTGTGTCCTCCCTTGCCCATGAGTTCGGCGAACTCGCGGGCGGGGGCGGTGTAGCGGTCGTCGAGGTCGGCGGCGGAGCAGAAGACGGTGAGATGCATGGCATCACGGTACGCCGGGCGCACCACCCGCGCGCCCTTGCGCATATGACCCGTTTTCAGCCGCCCCAAGTAGCGGTTCGGAACCCGTTCCGTCGCGGGGGTGTCACAGAACGCCCCTGGATTTGGCGGGGTGTAAGGACGTTGTTAGCGTGACGTGCGCTCGTCAAGAGACGGCAAAATCCAGTCATCGATCCAGTCACTCCAACGGGGGAGTTCCAGCGTGAAGCTTCGTCACGTCCGCGCGGCCGCGGTCTTCGGCGTCTGCGTCGTGGCCCTGACCGGTGCGCGCGGCCACCACGGCGGCAGCTGCGGCGGGTCCAGCCACGGCAGCAGCCACCACTCGTCCTCCGACAGCGGCAGCACCTCGACGAGCGGCGGCACCACCGGGGGCTCCACGGGCAGCGACTCCTCGTCGGGCGGCTTCACCTCGGGCGGCACGGGCAGCGGCACCACCAGCGGCACGGGCAGCAGCGGCAGCACGACCTCCGGTTCCACCACCGGGGGCGGCATCGGCGGCAGCCGCACCGACGCCATGCGCGACATCAAGATCAACGACTGTGCCTACAGCGATCGCCTCGGCATCACGGCGAAGCTCAGCGCCACCAACAGCAGCGCGACGCTGAAGTACACCTACCGCCTCACGGTGCAGTTCACCGACCCCACGGGCAAGGTCACCGTCCGCAACCCGTCGATCCCCTACGTCTCCCCCGGCAAGACGGAGAACCTCGACGTCTCGACCCCGTACGTGCCCAAGGCGGGCTCGCCGAGCACCGGCGGCAAGTGCGAGGTCACCAACGTGACGCGGACGATCGAGCGCTGATCCCGCAGGGAACGCTAGCGGGCGGCCGCCGACGAGGTGGTCGCCCGCTCCGTCGACGCGATGGTCGCCGAGCCGACGACACGTGTGCCGTCGTACAGGACGATCGCCTGGCCCGGCGCCACGCCGCGCACCGGCTCCGCGAAGCGGACGTGCAGCTCGTCGCCGACGAGCTCCGCCGTCACCTCGGTCTCGCCGCCGTGCGCGCGCAGCTGCGCGGTGTACGTGCCGGGGCCCTCGGGGGCGACGCCGCACCAGCGGGGCTTGATCGCGGCGAGGGCGCACACGTCCAGCGCCTCGGCCGGGCCGACCGTCACCGTGTTGTTCACCGGCGAGATGTCGAGGACGTAGCGCGGCTTGCCGTCCGGGGCCGGGTGGCCGATGCGCAGGCCCTTGCGCTGACCGATGGTGAAGCCGTATGCGCCGTCGTGGGTGCCCAGCTTGGTGCCGGACTCGTCGACGATGTCGCCCTCCGCCCTGCCCAGGCGCTTGGCCAGGAAGCCCTGGGTGTCGCCGTCGGCGATGAAGCAGATGTCGTGGCTGTCGGGCTTCTTCGCCACGGCCAGACCCCGGCGCTCCGCCTCGGCGCGGATCTCTTCCTTCGTGGTGATCGTGTCACCCAGCGGGAACAGCGCGTGCGCCAGCTGGCGCTCGTCGAGGACACCGAGGACGTACGACTGGTCCTTGGCCATGTCGGAGGCCCGGTGCAGCTCGCGCGTGCCGTCCTCGTTGAGGACGATCGTGGCGTAGTGGCCGGTGCACACCGCGTCGAAGCCCAGGGCGAGCGCCTTGTCCAGCAGCGCCGCGAACTTGATCTTCTCGTTGCAGCGCAGGCACGGGTTGGGGGTGCGGCCGGCCTCGTACTCGGCGACGAAGTCCTCGACGACGTCCTCGCGGAAGCGCTCGGCGAGGTCCCAGCAGTAGAAGGGGATGCCGATGACGTCGGCGGCGCGGCGGGCGTCGCGGGAGTCCTCGATGGTGCAGCAGCCGCGGGCACCGGTGCGGAAGGACTGCGGGTTCGCGGACAGGGCGAGGTGCACGCCGGTCACGTCGTGCCCGGCCTCGACGGCGCGCGCGGCGGCGACGGCGGAGTCCACGCCGCCCGACATGGCGGCGAGCACACGGAGGCGACGTCCGTCGCGGGGACCTGAAGGTGCACCAGGGAAGTCAGTCATAGCCCTCCCAGGGTACGGGGTGCGCGGAACCGGACGACTGTCGCACGCGTGTCCGGTGCGGAGGGGGTGGGTCGTGGTGGGGACGGAACGGGAGAGGCGACCGGGCATCGACCGGCGCGGGCTGCTGATCGGGGCCGCGGGCGCCGCGGCGGCCACGGCGGGGTACCTGGAGCGGGACGAGCTGGCGCGGTGGTGGTGGCGGGTCACGGGACGGGAGAGGCCCCGGACCGACGGGGCCGTCGACCACCCGGGCGCCGAGTGGGTGGCCGCGTCCTCGGCGAACTGGCGGAGGGCCTCCCGCCCCGACGACTACGCGATCGACCGGATCGTCGTCCACGTCGTCGAGGGCGACTACGGGGAGGCCCTGCAGGTCTTCCGCGACCCCCTGCACAAGGCCGCCGCCCACTACGTCGTGCGCCGGGACGGACACGTGGCGCAGACCGTCCGCGAGCTGGACGTGGCGTTCCACTCGGGCAACCGGGCCTTCAACGAGCGCAGCGTCGGTATCGAGCACGAGGGGTACGTGGACCGGCCGGGCGACTTCACGGACGCGATGTACACCGCGTCCGCCCGGCTCGCGGCGGGGATCTGCGCCCGCTACGGGATCCCGGTGGACCGGGGGCACATCGTGGCCCACTCCGAGGTGCCGGGCACCGACCACACGGACCCCGGCCCGCACTGGGACTGGGACCGGTACGTGGGCCTGGTGCGGCGGGCGCGCGCGGCGGTCTAGGGACTGCCCGGCGGATCTTCGTCACGCGCCACCACGACGCCCCGCAAGGGGCGCCGTGATCACGCCCTAGCTCAGTCCCGCGCTGCGTGCGCGCTCGACCACCGGGCCGATCGCCTCGACGACCGCCGCGACGTCCTCGCCCGTCGAGGTGTGCCCCAGGGAGAAGCGCAGCGTGCCGCGCGCCAGGTCCGCGTCCGTCCCGGTGGCGAGTACGACGTGGCTGGGCTGGGCCACGCCCGCCGTGCAGGCCGAGCCCGTCGAGCAGGCGATCCCCTGCGCGTCCAGGAGCAGCAGCAGGGAGTCGCCTTCGCAGCCGGGGAAGGAGAAGTGCGCGTTGCCGGGCAGCCGCCCGGCCGGGTCGGGGTCGCCGCCGAGGACGGCGTCGGGGACGGCGGCGCGGACGCCCGCGACGAGCTCGTCGCGCAGGGCGCCGATCTCGCGGGCGAAGTCCGCGCGGCGTTCGGCGGCGAGGGTGCCGGCGACGGCGAAGGCGGCGACGGCGGGGACGTCGAGGGTGCCGGAGCGCACGTGGCGTTCCTGGCCGCCGCCGTGCAGCAGCGGTACGGGCGCGTACTGGCGTCCCAGGAGGAGGGCGCCGATGCCGTACGGGCCGCCGATCTTGTGGCCACTGACGGTCATCGCGGCGAGACCGGAGGCGGCGAAGTCCACCTCCAGCTGGCCGACGGCCTGGACGGCGTCGGCGTGCAGCGGAACATCGAACTCCGCGGCGACGTCGGCCAGTTCGCGCACCGGCATGACGGTGCCGATCTCGTTGTTGGCCCACATGACGGTGGCCAGGGCGACGTCGGCGGGGTTGCGGGCGATGGCCTCGCGGAGGGCGTCGGCGTGCACGCGGCCGTGGGCGTCGACCGGGAGGTACTCGACGGTGGCGCCCTCGTGCGTGGCGAGCCAGTCGACGGCGTCGAGCACGGCGTGGTGCTCGACGGGGCTGGCCAGCACGCGCGTGCGGGCCGGGTCGGCGGCGCGCCGTGCCCAGAACAGGCCCTTGACGGCGAGGTTGTCGGCCTCGGTGCCGCCCGCGGTGAAGACCACTTCGCTGGGGCGGGCGCCGAGGGCGGCGGCGAGGGACTCGCGCGCCTCCTCCACGGTGCGGCGGGCCCGCCGTCCGGCGGCGTGCAGCGACGAGGCGTTGCCGGCGAGCGGGAGCTGGGCGGTCATCGCCTGCACCGCCTCCGGAAGCATGGGGGTGGTGGCGGCGTGGTCGAGGTAGGCCATGGTGGCACCGATTCTACGAGGCGGGGTGCGCACCCGTGCGGGGCGTTCCCGGCCGCCTCGTCCCGCCCGGCGACGGCACCTCCTCCCCCTGCCGCTCGTACTGCCGCACGACGGCCGCCGCCATGCGGGCGAGGTCGTCGCGGACCTCCTGCGGGGCGACGACCTCCACGTCCGGGCCGTAGGCCAGCAGGGAGCGCGCGCCGCGCGGGTCCGGGAAGGCGAACTCCACGGTCGCCGGGTCGCCGTCGCCGGGCGGCCCGGTGACGAACCGGCCGAGGATCCGCAGCAGCATCTCCAGGCGGGTGCGGCGTACGAGGGCGGTGACGTGCAGGCCCGCGGGGCGCTGTTCGACCTCGCGGCGCAGGACGTCCCAGGCGTCGGCCAGCTCCACGCCGGGCCGGCGCCGTACGGGATCGTCCAGCACGGTCACGGCCTCGGTGCGGTCGGCGCGGTACAGGCGGGGGCGGCCGCGGTGGTCGGCGACGAGGTACCAGACGCCGGCCTTGGCGACGAGGCCGTAGGGGTCGACGGTGTACGCCCGGGGACGCGTGGTGCCGCTGTGGCGGTAGCGCAGGCGCAGCCGGCGGTCGGTGAAGACGGCGTCCTGCAGTTCTCCCAGCTCGCCGGTGGGGCCGGGGCCGGGCATCCAGCGGACGGGGTCGACGAGGATGCGCCGCCCGGTGGCCTCGGCGGCCGGGCGGTGCGGGGCGGGGAGCGCGGCCATGACCTTGCGCAGGGCGGAGCCGAGGGCGGCGTCGAGGCCGAGGGCGCTGTGGGTGTCCCCGGCGGCGAGGACGAACAGGGCGCGGGCCTCGTCGGCGGTGAGCCCGGTGACGTCGGTGCGGTAGCCGGGCAGGAGGCGGATCCCGCCGTGCCGGCCGCGCTCGGCGTAGACGGGGACGCCGGCGGCCGAGAGGGATTCGACGTCGCGGTAGACGGTGCGGACGGAGACCTCCAGGCGCTCCGCGAGCTCGGCGGCGGGCATGCGGTCGCGGTTCTGCAGGAGCAGGAGGATCGACAGCAGCCGGGATGATTTCACGCTTGTCGCACCTATTCGGGGTCCTGTGGAAAACCTGACGGCAGGTGTCAGCTTATGCAGGCATGCTCGTTCTCGGCCGAAGGAACGGCGACGGCGAATCCCAAGGCAGAAGACAAAAGGCAACGGGACCGAGACGAAGGAGCCTGCCATGCGCACCACCGACCCCCGCCCCCTGCTCGACCGCGCCACCGCCCAGGTGGCCGAGTTGATCGCACGGGTGCCCGCCGAGCGGATGGCGGACCCCACGCCGTGTACGGAATTCGACGTCCGCGCCCTGTTGGGGCACCTGGTCGCGGGGGTGCGGGCCGCGGCCGCGCTGGGCGAGACCGGCGAGCGCACGGGCCTGGTGCCGCCGGCGGACGTGCCGGACGACGGCTGGGCCAAGGCGTACGAGGAGGGGCGCGAGCGTCTGCTCGCGGCCTGGGCCGACGACGCCAAGCTGGAGGCGCCGATCAGCGTGCCGTGGGGCGAGATGCCGGGCCGGGCGTATCTGTTCTCGGGGTGCGTGCTGGAGTCGGCAACGCACGCCTGGGACCTGTCAATAGCCCTCGGTGGTCCCGTGGCGCTGGACGAGGAGCTCGCGGAGCGGGCTCTGGAGTGGGCGCACCGGTTCCTGCCGGCCGAGCGGCGGGGCGAGGGCGTTCCGTTCGAGCCGGTGCGCCCGGCTCCGGAGGGTGCGGACGCCTATGGGCGGCTGGCGGCGTGGCTGGGCCGTACGGTCTGACGCCCGCGCGGGCCCGGGCCAGCGGAACGTTACACCGCGCCGCTGCCGGTGGCCGGGTCCTCGGTGGCCGCGCTGCGCCGGTGCCAGGCACGGGGGGCGCGCCAGTTGTAGCGCATGGCCAGCAGGCGCAGGGAGAAGGCGGTAGCGGCGGAGATCATGCTGGTGGTGACGTTGAGCGCGTCGTAGTGGATGAGCAGGGCCGCCATGGTCGATCCGACCATGGCCGGCACGGCGTACAGGTCGCGGTCCCAGCGCAGGAGGCTGGGCACCTCGTGGGCGAGGACGTCGCGCAGCACGCCGCCGCCGACGGCGGTGGTGAGGCCGAGGCTGGCCGCGAAGGTCAGGCCGAGGCCGTGGGAGTGGGCCTTGACGGTGCCGGCGACGCAGAAGAGGCCGAGCCCGGCCGCGTCGAAGGCGTTCACGGCCTTGGTGATCCGCTCCACCTCGGGATGGAGGAAGAAGACGATCACAGTGGCGAGCAGCGGGGTGACGAAGTACCCGAGGTCGGTGAAGGCGGCGGGCGGCACGGCACCGATGATCAGATCCCTGATGAGCCCGCCGCCCAGGGCCGTGGCCTCCGCCAGCACCGCCATGCCGAAGACGTCGAAGTTCTTGCGGACGGCGAGGAGGGCACCGGAGATCGCGAAGACGAAGATCCCGGCAAGGTCCAGCGAGTGCTGGACGGAGGGGGTGAACAGATCGGTGAGCACGCGACATTCTTACTCGTCGGAGGCGATGCCCCGTCCCCGTCCCGAGGGGTGGGACGGCCCGTACCGGCGGGGAGCCGGGTCACTTCTTCGGCAGTGCGGGCTTGCCCGGCTGCGACAGCCAGGTGCCGAACAGGTCGCCGAGGTCCTGGTGGGAGACCGCTTCGGCGAGGCCGATGAACTGGGAGGTGCGCACGTTCCCGCCGCGGTGCAGCTTGGTCCACCGCGGCAGCAGCCGGAAGAAGGCCCGGTCCCCGATGCGCTCGCGCAGCATCTGCAGGGTCATGGCGCCCCGGAAGTAGACGGCGCGCGAGAAGAGGGTGTCGCGCTGCGGGTCGGCGATGTCGACCTTCCAGAAGGGGTCGTCGGCCTTGCGCTGGTTGTAGGCCTCCAGGAAGGACTGGTGGGCGCTCTTGTGCTGCTTGTGCTCCGCCCACAGCCACTCGGCGTAGGTGGCGAAGCCCTCGTTGAGCCAGATGTCCTTCCAGCGCTCGATGGACAGGGAGTCGCCGAACCACTGGTGGGCCAGTTCGTGGACGACCGTCGACTCGTCGCGCACGGCCGAGTAGACGGGCTTGCTCTGGGCCTCCAGCGAGAACTCCGCCTGCGGCATGTCGTCGACGACGGCCCCGGTCTCCTCGAAGGGATAGGGGCCGAAGAGGGCGGCCCAGTAGTCGGTGGCCTCGGCGGTGATGCCGTAGAAGTCGAGCTTGCCCTTGGGCAGTGCCGGGTCCGTGGCCACGTAGATGGGGATGCCGCCGGGGGTGGTGCCGCGGCGGACGTCGAACCTGCCGATGGTGGCGGTCACCGCGTAGGTGGCCATGGGCCTGGTCTCGCGCCAGTGGCTCACGGTGGTGCCGCCGCGGTCCTGGGTGGCCAGCAGCCGGCCGTTGGAGACGGCGGTCAGGCCCTTGGGGGCCCGGATGCGGATGTCGTAGGTCGCCTTGTCGGAGGGGTGGTCGCTGGAGGGGAACCAGGTGGAGGCCGCGTTGGGCTCGCAGGCGACGAAGACGCCGTCCTTGGTCTTCATCCAGCCGTACTTCGAGCCGAAGACGATGGGGCCGCTCATCGCCTGGGGTATGCCGCCGTAGACGACGGTCGTGGTGAAGGTGCGGCCCTTCTCCAGCGGGACGGCCGGGCGGACGCGCAGGTCGTCGCCGCTGCGGGTGAAGGCGGCCGGGAGGCCGTCCACCTCGACGGACTTCACTGCCAGCTGCTGCAGGTCCAGGTGGAAGGAGTACAGGCTCTGGACGGCCCGGGCGGTGATCGTGGTGCGGCCGTCCAGGCGCCCGGAGGCGGGGGCGTACTCCACGTCGAGGTCGTAGTGCCGGACGTCGAAGCCGCCGTTGCCGAGCCCGGGGAAATAGGGGTCCCCGATGCCGGGGGCCCCGGCCGTGGGCACGCCGTGGAGGTCGGGGGCCGCGTCGTCGTCGGGTGCGAAGGCCGTGACCGCGGTGGCGGCGACCGCCACCGCCAGGGCCAGGACCCGGATGGTCCGCCGGCGCCCGCCCACGGCGCGTATCAGACGGGCGGGGCGTATCAGACCGGCGGGGCGCATCAGGTGGGCCGGGCAGGCCCGGCGTATCGAGCGGGAGAGTGCCATGAGCCGTCCCTTCGAACCTGCCGGCCCGTGCGGCAAGGGGCCGGCTCCGCACCCTCCCCGCTCGCCTCGCTCGCCGCACTCACGTCCTCACCAACGTGGCACGGCCCTCACCCGGTCGCACCTTCCGTTACTGCGTCGGTGGGACCGGCGTCCTCCGGGGCGTTCTCCGGGTGGTGGCACGCCACCCGGTGGCCGGTGCGCAGCTCGGCCAGCGGGGGCTCCTGCTGCTTGCACACCTCCGTCGCCTTCCAGCAGCGGGTGTGGAAGCGGCAGCCGGACGGCGGGGAGATCGGCGAGGGCACGTCCCCCTTGAGCAGAATGCGTTCCCGCTTGGCGCGCCGCTTGGGGTCGGGCACGGGCACGGCCGACAGCAGCGCCTTGGTGTACGGGTGCATGGGGCGCTCGTACAGCGAGCTGCGGTCGGTCAGCTCCACGATCTTGCCGAGGTACATCACGGCGATGCGGTCGGAGACGTGCCGGATGACCGACAGGTCGTGGGCGATGATCACGTATGTCAGGCCCAGCTCGTCCTGCAGATCGTCCAGGAGGTTGACCACCTGGGCCTGGATGGAGACGTCCAGGGCGGAGACGGGCTCGTCGGCGACCACCAGCTTCGGCTTCAGGGCCAGGGCCCGGGCGATGCCGATGCGCTGCCGCTGGCCGCCGGAGAATTCGTGGGGGTAGCGGTTGTAGTGCTCGGGGTTCAGGCCCACCAGCTCCAGCAGCCCCTGCACCTCCTTCTTCACCCCGCCCTCGGGCGCGATGCCCTGCAGCCGGAAGGGTGCGCCGACGATGGTGCCGACCGTGTGCCGGGGATTGAGCGAGGAGTAAGGGTCCTGGAAGATCATCTGGACGTCGCGGCGCAGCGGCCGCATGCCGGAGACGCCCAGGTGGCTGATGTCGCGCCCCTCGAACTCGATCCTGCCCCCGCTCGGCTCTATCAGCCGGGTGATGAGCCGGCCCATGGTCGACTTGCCGCAGCCGGACTCCCCCACCACGCCCAGGGTCTCCCCCGAGCGCACCTCGAAGTCGATGCCGTCGACGGCGCGCACGGCGCCGACCTGGCGGCGCAGCAGGCCCTTGGTGATCGGGAAGTGCTTGACCAGGCCCTCGACCTTCAGCAGGGTCTCGGGGGCGGCGGGCGCCTGCTGTTCGGGGATCGTCATCTGGTGGTCCTTCACAGCTTGGGCGCAATCTCTTCGGTCCAGATCCGCAGGCGCTCCTCGGGCGAGAGGTGGCAGGCGGAGTGGTGCGGCCGGCCGTCGTCGGTGCCCGGCACCAGCTGCAGCTCGGGCCGCTCGCTGCGGGTGATGCCGTCCTTGGGAAGATCGGCGTACGGGCAGCGGGGGTTGAAGGCGCAGCCGGGTGGCACGTTGATCAGGCTGGGCGGGGAGCCCTTGACCGGGATCAGCCGCTCGGTCTGGGCGCGGTCGATGCGCGGCATGGAGCCGAGCAGACCCCAGGTGTAGGGGTGCTGGGGCGAGGAGAAGACCTTCTCGGCCGGTCCGCGCTCCACGCACCGCCCGGCGTACATCACCAGCAGGTCGTCGGCGAGCTCGGCGACGACGCCGAGGTCGTGGGTGATGATGACGACCGCGGAGCCGAACTCCTTCTGCAGGTCCCGGATGAGGTCGAGGATCTGGGCCTGGACGGTGACGTCGAGGGCGGTGGTCGGCTCGTCGGCGATGAGCAGTTCGGGGTTGTTGACCAGCGCCATCGCGATCATGGCGCGCTGGCGCATGCCCCCGGAGAACTGGTGCGGGTAGTCGTCGACGCGCCGGTCGGGCTGGGGGATACCGACCCGGTCGAGCATCTCGATCGCCCGCTTGCGGGCGGTCTTCTTGTCGACGTCGTGGTGGGTGCGGTACGCCTCGACGATCTGGGAGCCAACCGTGTAATAGGGGTGCATGGCCGACAGCGGGTCCTGGAAGATCATGGCCATCTTCCGGCCGCGCAGGGTGCGCACCCGGTCGGGGTCGGCGGCGATGAGCTCCTCGCCGTCGAGCCAGACCTCGCCGGAGATCCTGGCCCGGGCGGTGCGGTGCAGGCCCATGACGCCGAGCGAGGTGACCGACTTGCCGGAGCCGGATTCGCCGACGATGCCGAGGGTGCGCCCGGCGCGCACGTCGAAGCTCACGCCGTCGACGGACTTGACCAGGCCGTCGTCGGTGTCGAAGTGGATGCGCAGGTCGCGCACGGAGAGGAAGGCTTCGGCGTGCTCGCTCACGAGTACCTCACCCTGGGGTCGATGGCCGCGTAGACCAGGTCCACCAGCAGGTTGCAGACGACGATGAAGAAGGCGGCGACCAGGGTCACGCCCATGACGATGGGCAGGTCGTTCTCGGTCACTCCCTTGACCGCGTACTCGCCGATGCCCTTGAAGGAGAAGACCGACTCGGTGATGACCGCACCACCGAGCAGCAGGCCGAAGTCCATGCCGAAGATGGTGACGATGGGGGTGAGGGCCGAGCGCAGTCCGTGCCGGACGACGACCTTGCGTTCGGTGAGGCCCTTGGCTCGGGCGGTGCGGATGTAGTCCTCGTTCATCGTCTCCAGCATTCCGGCGCGGGTGAGCCGGGCGTACAGGGCGGAGTAGAGGAAGGCGAGGCTGCACCAGGGCACGAGCAGATTCCAGGCCCACTGGGCCGGATCGTCGGAGAAGGGGACGTAGTTGATGCCGTGCCAGATCTCGACGTCGACCGTCAGGACGTTCAGGGCCAGCATGCCGGTGAAGAAGATCGGCAGCGAGACGCCGGCCAGGGCCACGCCCATGAAGAAGCGGTCGAGCAGGCTGCCCCGCTTGAGCGCGGAGAGCACGCCGATGGCCACGCCGGTGACGACCCAGATCACCGCGGCGCCGATGGCCAGCGACAGGGTGACGGGGATCCGGGAGGTCAGCTGCGGCCAGACCTCGACGTGGGTCTTGAAGGAGTAGCCGAAGCACGGGGCCGAGCAGTGTGCGGCGTCGGGGCCGAACCTGTAGTCGGCGCCGACCACGATGGCCTTGATGAAGTGCCAGTACTGCAGGTAGAGCGGTTGGTCGAAGCCGAGGTTCTTCTTGACCGCGGCGACGGTGTCGGGGTTGGCGTCCTTGCCCACGTACTGGGTCGCGAGCTGGTCCATCGTCTGCCCGGCGATGCGGGGGACGAGGAAGAAGATCGCGAAGGTGACTGCGCTGACCACCAGCAGCAGCAGTACCGCGGCGAACAGGCGTCGGATGATGTACGCAGCCACAGTTGTGCGGCGCCGGGCGCGCCGGACCGGAAGGCGGGCCTTGCCGGTCCGGCGGCCGCAGGTGCCTTCACCTGCCTTTCGAAACTCTTCGGCGGACTGTGCCCGCTGCTACTTGGCGGAGCCCATCAGCAGGTAGTTGTACGTGCCGAGGTAGGCCTGGTCGACGGTGACGTTGGTGGCCGACTTCGGCCGCAGGAGCAGGTTCTTGCGGTAGACCAGCGGCACGGCGGAGGCGTTCTCCGCGATGAGCTTGTCCACGTCGCCCCAGGCCTTGACGCGGGCCGCGGCGTCGGTGTTGGCGATGCCGTCGTTGAGGGCCTTGTTGACCTGCGGGTCGTCGAGCTCCTGGACGTTGTTGCCGCCGGAGGGCTTGATGGCGGAGCCGTTGGCGATCTGGTCGAGGAAGCCGAAGCCGGTCGGCCAGTCGGGGCCCCAGGCGGTCATGAGCATGCCCAGGTTGTGGCTGTGGACGTAGTCCGGGACGCCGGCGAAGTTGGTGAAGTACTTGCCGGTCGGGAAGGACTTGATCTCGACGTTGATGCCGATCTTCTTCATCGAGGCCTGCACGGCCGTGGCCATGGCCATCTCCGCCGGGCGGTCCGAGCGGGCCGTCAGGTTGGTGGAGAAACCATTCGGCTGACCGCATTCCTTCAGCTCGGCCTTGGCCTTCTCGATGTCGCCCTTGCTGCCGGGCGTCTGGTAGAGGTCGAACTTGGTGTAGCCGTCGACGGACGGCGGCAGCAGCGTGCTGGCCACGTCGCCCTTCGGGTCACCGCCCATGGCTTCCTGGACGGAGACCTTGTCGATGCCCCACTGCACGGCCTTGCGGCAGTGGATGTTGTCGAACGGCTTCACCTTCAGGTTCAGGCCGATGTAGCCGGTGGCGCTGGCGTACGGGTTGTCGGTCTGGTTCTTCAGCTTCGCGTCCCGCAGCACCTTCGGCTGGGTCTGCGGGGCGACGCCCGCACCGCCGGCGTCGACGCCGATGCTGTCGTTGAGCAGGTTGTTGTCGACCGTGACCTGGTTGACCTTGAACTTGATGGTGATCTTGTCGGGCAGCGCCGGGCGGTTGGGGTCCGTCTTGGGGTCCCACTGCGCGTTGCGCACCAGCGTGGCGCCCTTGCCCTCCTCGTACGACTCGAACTTGTACGGGCCGGAGGAGATGACGTGCTGGACGTACTGCGCGCCCTTGTCGGCCTTCTGGGGGACGGGCGCGGTCTGCGAGAAGGTCGCCAGGTAGTCGAAGTCCGCGAAGGCGTCCTTGAGGTGGAAGACGATCGTCTGGTCGTCCGGCGTCTCGATGGACTTGATTCCCTCGGGCGACTTGTCCTTGTACGGGCCCTCGTACTTGTCGCCGCCCTCCAGGTGGGCCTTGAAGTACGTGGGGCCGTTGGACAGGGCCTCGGGCGCGAAGTTGCTGCGCTCGATCGCGTACTTGACGTCCTTCGAGGTGATCGGCGAGCCGTCCTCGTACTTCAGGCCCGCCCGGAGCTTGTACGTCCAGGTCTTGGCGTCCGCACTCGGCTTGCCCAGGCCCTCGGCCAGGTCCGGGACGACCTTCAGGCCCTCCTTGCCGGGGGCCGGCTTGAACATGGTCAGGGTGCGCCCGTAGAGCCGGGCGAAGTTCTGCACCCAGCCGTAGTAGGTGTTGCCCGGGTCCAGCGAGTCGGCGGCGTCCGCTATCTCGAAGGCGAGCGTGCCGCCCTTCTTGTCCGACTTGTTGGCGAGCCCGGTCAGCGCGGCGTTGGCCGCCGAGCTGCCACCGCCCTTGCCGCCGTCGCTCTTGTCGTCGGAGCCGCCGCACGCGGACGCCCCCAGGGCCAGCACCACCGCCGTGGCGATCGCAACCGTCGTTCTCTTCGTCTTCACCTGAGGAAAGCCCCCTCTTTCGTCTTCGTGGCACGGTGGACCACAAGGGCCGCCGCTGATCGCTTGCTGTGGAGAGGTGTGGAGAGGTCCGGTGGCCCGGGATCACTTGCTGCGCGGGTCGAGCGCGTCGCGCAGCCCGTCCCCGAGCAGGTTGAAGGCCAGCACCGTGATGAAGATGGCGAGGCCGGGCACGAACATGTACTGCGGGTCGGCCTGGTAGAGGTCCGTGGCCTGGCTGAGCATGCCGCCCCAGGAGGCCTGCGGCGGCGCGATGCCGACGCTGAGGAAGCTCAGCGCGGCCTCGAAGAGGATGTTGGTCGGGATCAGCAGCGTGGAGTACACCAGGATCGGCGCGACCAGGTTGGGCAGCAGCTCGCGGAAGAGGATGAACGTCCCCCGGGCACCGAGGCTGCGCGACGCCTCGACGAACTCGCGTTCGCGCAGGCTGAGCGTCTGGGCCCGCACGATGCGGCCCATGTAGGGCCAGTTGAAGAAGCCGATCACAAAGATGAGCACGCTGATGCGCAGCGGCAGACCGGACAGTCCGAAGGCGCCGTCCTGCAGGGCCGCGGAGATGGAGATGGCGAACAGCAGCAGCGGGAAGGCCAGGAAGGTGTCCATCGTCCTGCTGATCACGGTGTCCGCCCAGCCGCCGTAGAACCCGGCGACCACGCCCAGGACGGTGCCGATCACCACGGACAGCAGGGTGGCCCCGGTGGCGACCAGCAGGGAGACCCACGAGCCCTCGATGATGCGCGCCAGGATGTCGCGGCCGTACTGCGGGTCGACGCCCAGCGGATGCTCCCAACTCATGCCGCCCCAGGCGTCCTTGGGCGCGAGCAGGCTGGGGTCGATGAGGTCCTGGTGGAACTCGTTGGGGTCCAGTCCGAAGACCGCCTCGATCGGCTTGGCCAGGACGGCGAGGAGGATCAGCAGGATCACCACGATGCCGCCGGCCACGGCCACCTTGTCCCGCTTGAAGCGCAGCCAGGCGATCTGAGTGAGTGATCGACCCTCGATCTGGCTCTTGGGGGCACCGGCCAGAACGGCTTCCGGCTGCGCCCCGGCGGCCGACCCCGTGGTCTCGATAGGTGCGGTCACTGTGCCAACGACCCCTCTCGGCCGGAGGTGACCGGCCCACGCCCGCCGCAACACTCGCGGCCTGGTACTCACATGTACGGGAGATGTGCAAGTGGTGCAGATGGAGCGGAGGTTCGGAAAAGAGAGCCCGCGACGCGCCGTGATGCCGGCCGGGCCGTCTCTTGTTGGCGGGAGTCTTCATCGCGTCGGCGATCACTCGCCAGCCCTCGCCCGCAATGTATGCGCAACCGTGATGTGTGATGGAGGGTTCCGTTATCCGGACAGCACGACCGGCTGCCCGGTGCGCGCCCGCAGGGCGCGCAGGTCAGTACGCCCCGGCCTGCCAGCCCTGGGGCGGCTGCGGGTAGCCGTAGGCACCCGAGGGACCGGCCGGCGCGGCGGCACCGCCGCCGTAGGCGTCACGGTCGAAGAAGGGCCGGGCATGGGCCCGCATCCACAGCGCGACCGGGTCGTACTCGTCGGCCATCGACACCGTCGACACCGGCAGCCCCTCGGGCACCACGCCGACCGACTGCTGCATCATCTGCCGCACGGCCTCGACGGCCGCCGGCGAGCTGTCGTACAGGTCCAGACCGATGCACAGGTACGGGGTGCCCAGGGCCGGCTGCACCCAGGCCCGGCGCAGGGTGCGCACGACAGGCGTACGGTGGGCGTTCTGCCCCAGCAGGGCGTAGAACTGCGGGATCTCCACGGCCGGTTCGCTCAGCTGCAGCGGCCCGGCCGGCAGCCGCTCCATGCCCTCGGCGACGCGGCGCAGGTCCGCCCAGGGAATGCCGACGCCCCCGCCGGGCGCGTGCGGGTTCAGCCACAGGCCCCAGCGGTCCGGGTACAGGGAGGCGGCCACGGTACGGCCGGAGACGACCTCGTGGGAGCGGTTCCAGCCGCTGGCGGCGAGCTCCTGGGCGGAGGTCACGCACGGGGCGTAACCGAGGCCCTCGACCTCCATGTTGCCGTACTGCGCCTCCGGCGAGCCCGGCTCGCCGTGCCACAGCAGCATCCACACCCGGCCCTCGGCCACGGCCCGCAGCAGCGCCTCGTACGCGTCGTAGCGGCCCGGCGCCACTTGGCGCAGCACCTGCTCGACGCCGCTCTCCGCGCCCGCGCTCACCTGGGTCCGCCTTGTCTCTCGGCCGTGTGTTGCCACCAAGCTTACGAGTACAGGTCGCGGTCGTAGAACGGACGCAGCTTCTCCCGCATCCAGTGCCCCACCGGGTCGTCCGCCACGTCCAGGAACACCAGCTGCACCGGCCAGGCCACGGGAGCCGTGGCCAGCGCCCGGCCCACCGCGTCCATCGCGGCGCCCCGGCTGCCGGGATCCGGAAGATCCAGCTCCACCCCGATGAACAGCGCCGGATCGGCGCCCTCCACACTCGCCAGCGCGCGACGCGCGGTCCGCACCGGACCCGCGGCCGCCAGCTCCAGACCCGCCGCCGCCAGGAACGCCGTCGGCTCCTCCTGCCAGTCCGGCTCGAACAACCGCACCCGGCCGCCCGTGGGATCGCCCTCCCACGTCGCCCGCCCCACCCTGCACAACTGTGCGACGGCCTGCGGCGGCAGCGGCACCCCTACCGTGCCCTCCGGATTCACCACGATGCCGACCTGCGGGGGCAGCCCCCGCGCGAACTCCACGGCCGGAGCCACCGCGAACGCCATGGCCGGCCCGGCGACGGCGACGAACTGCTCGTGCGAACTGAACACCGGCACGAACGCGGCACCGTCCAGCTCGATCGCCGGCAGATCCAGATCCGCGCTCTGCGGCCCCCCGCCCTTGGGCAACGGCACCCACACGCTGCTGCGGCCGAGCACGTCGAGGATGCGCGGGGCGGCGTCGGGGACGCCGACGGAGGCGGCGAGGACTTCCTCGAGTTCATTGGCGGGCCAGGCGCAGTTGCTCACGCTCCCGCACCTTAACGGCTGCGCCTGGGCTGTGGTACGGGGGGTGGCTGCTGCCGGGGCTCCGCCCCGGACCCCGGTCCTCAATCGCCGGACGGGCTGAATGGTGCACCTGGTTGTGGGCAATCGTGCCGCTGGGCGGCACGGGTGGGCACAACCGGCCCACCGGCCGCCCGCAGGACTAGCCGAACGTCAGCGCGCGCAGCGTATCCGCGGCCTCGCGGTCCAGGAGGGCCGCCGATGCGGCGCCGCGGGGCGTGCGGCCGGCCTCCGCATCGGTCACGAGCCGCCGCATCGCCTGCCGGTGGCGGGCGAAGGAGCGCGGGGGGACGCCGCGGCCGCGGGCCCGCTGGCCCGCCCGCGCCTGCGCCGCGTCCACGACCAGCATCACGACGTGCAGCCGCCGCCCCCGCCGCCGCGCCTCGCGCGCCAGCCACCACCGCACCCAGCCCCACTGTCCGCAGTCGTGCACGACGACGCTGCCTCCGGTGCGCAGGGCGCGCCAGAGGGCGGCGTAGTGGGCGAGTCGGGCGGCCGGCCGGTAGGCGGCGTACGGCAGCTGCCGGGGTACGCGGCGTTCGATGCGGCGGCGTGTGTCCTGGGAGTCCACGCGGTGCACGCCGGGTCCGACCACGCGCCGCATCAGGGTGGACTTGCCGGCTCCGGGCAGCCCGGAGACGACGACCAGGTCTCCGGCGCGGTAGCGCAGCTCCTCGACCGTCCCTCCGCGCAGGTCGACCACGCCCGCCACACCCCCCGTACGCACCGTGACCGTCGCCCCCTCCTTTCGTACGCAAAGGAAAGGTAATCCAAATCGGGACCTGGTGGGCGGTCCGTCGCATGGCCGTACGTGCAATGATGTGCGCGCCAAGCGCCATCGGCACGCTCGACAATCGCACGACCATTGCACGACCAACTGCATATTGGCCGCTCGAATCCGCGCGGGAGAGTCCTGGTGTGCTGCGTTGCGCCGTGCACCGGGCGCCGAAGGAGCAAGTTCCTCCCTTGAATCTCTCAGGCCCCGATACCGCGAGGATGAGGCAGATCTGAAAAGCGGGCCGCCCCGGCGGTCCCACCCAAGGTGCAAGCCGGGCTCTCCGACGGGGCTCCCGGTGAACCTCTCAGGTTCCGATGACAGATGGGGAGGCCCCGATTCCTCGGTACCTCCGTGACTCTTGCCCGGGAGCCTGACCATGACGACCGACGCCCCCCGCCGTACCGCCCTGGACGCGCTGCACCGCGCGCTCGGCGCGACCATGACCGACTTCGCGGGTTGGGACATGCCGCTGCGCTACGGCAGCGAGCGCGACGAGCACGTGGCGGTGCGCACCCGCGCCGGCCTGTTCGACCTCTCGCACATGGGGGAGATCACCCTCACGGGTGCCGAGGCCGGCCGGGCCCTCGACTTCGCGCTCGTCGGCAACATCTCCGCGCTGGCCGTGGGCCGCGCCCGCTACACGATGATCTGCAACGCCGACGGCGGCATCGTGGACGACCTGATCGTCTACCGCCTGGCCGAGCAGGAGTTCATGGTCGTCGCCAACGCCTCGAACGCGCAGGTCGTGCTGGACGCGCTGACCGAGCGGGCCGCCGGTTTCGACGCGGTCGTGCGTGACGACCGCGACGCCTACGCGCTGATCGCGATCCAGGGCCCGGCCTCCCCGGCGATCCTGAAGTCGGTCACGGACGCCGACCTGGACGGGCTGAAGTACTACGCGGGCCTGCCGGGCACCGTCGCCGGCGTCCCGGCGCTGATCGCCCGCACCGGCTACACGGGTGAGGACGGCTTCGAGCTGTTCGTGGCCCCGGGCGACGCCGAGAAGCTGTGGCAGGCGCTGACCGAGGCGGGCGCGGACGCGGGCCTGGTGCCGTGCGGGCTGTCCTGCCGGGACACCCTGCGCCTGGAGGCGGGCATGCCGCTGTACGGGCACGAGCTGACCACCTCGCTGACCCCGTTCGATGCGGGCCTGGGCCGCGTGGTGAAGTTCGACAAGGCGGGCGACTTCGTGGGCCGCGAGGCGCTGGCCGCCGCTGCCGAGCGCGCCGAGAGCGCGCCGCCGCGCAAGCTGGTGGGCCTGGTGGCCACGGGCCGCCGCGTGCCGCGCGCCGGCTTCGCCGTGGTGGCGGGCGGCACGGTCGTGGGCGAGGTCACTTCCGGCGCCCCCTCCCCGACGCTCGGCAAGCCGATCGCGATGGCGTACGTCGACGTGGCCCACGCCGCCCCGGGTACGGATGGGGTGTCCGTGGACATTCGAGGCGCCCATGAGCCGTACGAGGTCGTGGCGCTCCCCTTCTACAAGCGGGAACGCTGAGACCCTCTCATCTCACCTGTCAAGACCCCTTGCACAAGCACTCACGCGCGTACAGGAGAATCTAGCCATGAGCAACCCCCAGCAGCTCCGTTACTCCAAGGAGCACGAGTGGCTCTCGGCCGCCGACGAGGACGGCGTGGCGACGGTCGGCATCACCGAATTCGCGGCCAACGCGCTCGGTGACGTCGTCTACGCCCAGCTCCCGGAGGTCGGGGCGACCGTCACCGCGGGCGAGACCTGTGGCGAACTGGAGTCGACGAAGTCGGTCAGCGACCTGTACTCCCCGGTCACGGGCGAGGTCGTCGCGGCCAACGAGGACGTGGTGAACGACCCGGCGCTGGTGAACACCGCCCCGTTCGAGGGCGGCTGGCTGTTCAAGGTGAAGGTCACGGACGAGCCGGTGGACCTGATGTCCGCCGACGAGTACACGGACTTCGCCGGCTGAACCCCGCTCCCCCCTCCCTCGCCCAGGAAGAACTCATGTCGCTCCTCAACAGCTCCCTCCATGAGCTCGACCCCGACGTCGCCGCCGCCGTCGACGCCGAACTCCACCGTCAGCAGTCCACCCTCGAGATGATCGCCTCGGAGAACTTCGCTCCGGTCGCGGTCATGGAGGCCCAGGGCTCCGTCCTCACCAACAAGTACGCCGAGGGCTACCCGGGACGCCGCTACTACGGCGGCTGTGAGCACGTCGACGTCGTCGAGCAGATCGCCATCGACCGCATCAAGGCGCTCTTCGGTGCCGAGCACGCCAACGTGCAGCCGCACTCCGGCGCCCAGGCCAACGCCGCGGCGATGTTCGCCCTGCTCAACCCGGGCGACACCATCCTGGGTCTGAACCTCGCGCACGGCGGTCACCTGACCCACGGCATGAAGATCAACTTCTCCGGCAAGCTCTACAACGTGGTCGCCTACCACGTCGACGAGCAGACCAACCGGGTGGACATGGAGGAGGTCGAGCGCCTCGCCAAGGAGCACCGCCCGAAGCTGATCGTCGCCGGCTGGTCCGCCTACCCGCGCCAGCTGGACTTCGCGGCCTTCCGCCGGATCGCCGACGAGGTCGGCGCGTACCTGATGGTCGACATGGCCCACTTCGCGGGCCTGGTCGCCGCCGGGCTGCACCCCTCCCCGGTGCCGCACGCGCACGTGGTGACCACCACCACGCACAAGACCCTGGGCGGCCCGCGCGGCGGTGTGATCCTTTCCACGGCCGAGCTCGCCAAGAAGATCAACTCTGCGGTCTTCCCCGGCCAGCAGGGCGGCCCGCTGGAGCACGTGATCGCCGCCAAGGCGGTGGCCTTCAAGGTCGCGGCCAGCGAGGAGTTCAAGGACCGCCAGCGCCGCACCCTGGAGGGCGCGAAGATCCTCGCCGAGCGCCTGATGCAGGACGACGTGCGCGAGGCCGGCGTCTCCGTGCTCTCCGGCGGCACGGACGTCCACCTCGTCCTGGTCGACCTGCGCAACTCCGAGCTCGACGGGCAGCAGGCCGAGGACCGCCTCCACGAGGCCGGCATCACGGTCAACCGCAACGCCATCCCGAACGACCCGCGCCCGCCGATGGTCACCTCCGGCCTGCGCATCGGCACCCCGGCCCTGGCCACCCGCGGCTTCCAGGCCGAGGACTTCCGCGAGGTCGCCGACATCATCGCCGAGGCCCTCAAGCCGTCCTGCGACACCGAGGCCCTGCGCGGGCGCGTCACGGCCCTGGCCGCGAAGCACCCGCTGTACCCCGGCCTGAAGTAGCACGTCGGCACCGCATTAACGCCGGATTAACCGGTTGGTACGGGGCATCCCGCACACTGGAGAAGTGAGCGGGATGCCCCGCACCACGTGGCGCACCCCACGCGTCACAGGGCGTGACACCCCCGCGTACCCCCTTGCGCTCCCCCACGCCCGCCGCACGACCCCCGTACCACCCCCGACCCGAGGAGCAGCCACCGTGGCCATCTCCGTATTCGATCTCTTCTCGATCGGCATAGGCCCGTCCAGCTCTCACACGGTCGGCCCCATGCGCGCCGCCCGCATGTTCGTGGGCCGCCTGAAGAAGGACGGCCTGCTGGCCCAGACCACCGCCGTGCGGGCCGAGCTCTTCGGCTCCCTCGGCGCCACCGGCCACGGCCACGGCACCCCCAAGGCCGTCCTGCTCGGCCTGGAGGGCCACTCCCCCCGCACCGTCGACGTCGAGATCGCCGACGACGAGGTCGAGCGCATCCGCACCACCAAGCGGCTGCGCCTGCTCGGCGCCGAGATCGGCACCGACCACGAGATCGACTTCGACGAGTCCACCCAGCTGATCCTGCACCGCCGCCGCGCCCTGCCGTACCACGCCAACGGCATGACCCTCGCCGCCTACGACGAGACCGGCGCGCCCCTGCTGGAGAAGACCTACTACTCCGTCGGCGGCGGCTTCGTCGTCGACGAGGACGCCGTCGGCGCCGACCGCATCGTCCTCGATGACACCGTCCTCAAGTACCCCTTCCGCACCGGCGACGAGCTGCTGCGCATGTCCCGCGAATCCGGCCTGTCGATCTCCGCGATGATGATGGAGAACGAGAAGGCCTGGCGCACGGAGACCGAGATCCGCGAGGGCCTGCTGGAGATCTGGCGCGTCATGCAGGCGTGCGTCACCCGCGGCATGTCCCGCGAGGGCATCCTCCCCGGCGGCCTGAAGGTCCGCCGCCGCGCCGCCAGCACCGCCCGCCAGCTGCGCGCCGAGGGCGACGCCCAGGCCCGCGCCATGGAGTGGATCACCGTCTACGCCATGGCCGTGAACGAGGAGAACGCCGCCGGCGGCCGCGTCGTCACCGCCCCCACCAACGGCGCCGCCGGCATCATCCCGGCCGTCCTGCACTACTACATGAACTTCGTGCCCGGCGCGGACGAGGACGGCATCGTCCGCTTCCTCCTCGCCGCCGGCGCCATCGGCATGCTCTTCAAGGAGAACGCCTCCATCTCCGGCGCCGAGGTCGGCTGCCAGGGCGAGGTCGGCTCCGCCTGCTCCATGGCCTCCGGCGGCCTCGCCGAGGTCCTGGGCGGCACCCCCGAGCAGGTCGAGAACGCGGCCGAGATCGGCATGGAGCACAACCTGGGCCTGACCTGCGACCCCGTCGGCGGCCTCGTCCAGATCCCCTGCATCGAGCGCAACGGCATGGCCGCCGCCAAGGCCGTCACCGCCGCCCGCATGGCCCTGCGCGGCGACGGCCGCCACCACGTGTCCCTCGACAAGGTCATCAAGACCATGAAGGAGACGGGTGCGGACATGAAGGTCAAGTACAAGGAGACGGCACGAGGCGGCCTGGCCGTCAACGTCATCGAGTGCTGATCCGGCCCCACGGCCGCCGGGGCGGGTACACGCTTGCGTGTACCCGCCCCGGTGCGTTCATCGCCACCCGTGCGGCCCGCGGGCCGCACTAGCATGATTGCGGTGCCTCCGGCCGCGCTGTCGGGCCGCTGAACGAAAGGAGCGAGCCGCCATGACGATCGCCCCCGACCAGGCAGGGAACGACACCCTCCACTACCAGCTGCTGCGCGACGTCGTCGAGCAGATACAGGACAACGTGCCCGGAAAGCTGGAGATCACGAAGGAAGGGATCGTTCACGACATGATGTCGCCCGGGAGGCCGCACGAGCTGACGGCGCTCCGCATCAGGCGTGAGCTGGACAAGGTCCTGCCGGACGACGTGGTGGCCCACACGGGCACGCCCGACGTGGAGGACGTGAACGAAGGCGTCATGCGGCACCCGGATGTCATGGTGATCCGGGAGGAGGACATGGAGGGCGACGGCTCTTTCGACCCGCGCACCCTGATCGCCGCCATCGAGGTCGTCTCCCGGTCCAACCCGGACAACGACTGGGTGAGCAAGGTGCGGGACTACCCCATGATCGGCATCCCCATCTACGCGATCTTCGACCCGCGCACGGGTGAGGGCGCCGTCCTGTCCGACATCCACCCGACGCCGTCGGGCCCGCGTTACGCGGTGCGGAAGGACTTCGTGTACGGCGAGGACGTCATGATCGGCGACTGGACGATCCCGACGAAGAACCTGCCGCGCTACGCGTAGGAAACCGCACGAACTCCGGCGGCACCGCCGCCGTCAGCCACACCCCGTTGCCGGTCACGTGGAAGACGTGGCCGGCTCGGTGCATTGCGGCCGCGTCCACCGCCAGGACGACCGAGGTGCCGCGGCGGGCGCCCACGCGGGTGGCGGTTTCGCGGTCCGGGGAGAGGTGGACGTGGTGGCGGGCCATGGGGCGCAGCCCCTCGGCGCGGATGGCGGCGACGCTGCGGGCCACCGTGCCGTGGTAGAGGTACGCGGGCGGCTGGGCCGGGGGCAGGGCGAGGTCGACCGTGACCGAGTGGCCCTGGCGGGCTCTGATGCGGTCGGTGTCGAGTTCGAAGCGCTGCTTGTCGTTGGCGGCCACGACGTGTTCCAGCTCCGCACGGCTCACGGCGAAGCCGTGTGCGGCGGCCGCGGTCAGCAGGACGTCGACGGCAACCCAGCCGTGCGCGTCGAGTTCGATCCCGATGCGGGCGGGCTCGTGGCGCAGGTGCTTGGAGAGGTACTTCGAGATGCGTACGGTGCGTCGTTCGTCCATGCGTCCAGGTTGGCGCGCCAACAGCCCGGGTGTCATCGGGTTTCTGCGACCAGCAGCAGCGGCAGTGCCAGGACGATCGGGGGGTCGCTCGGGGCCGGGGGGCGCAGGCGGAGGGTGAAGGCGCCGTGGGTGGGGGCCGGGGTGGCGGCCACCAGGCGGTGGGTGCCGGCCGGGTCGTCGAGGGCGTCGGCCACGCGGGTGGTGCGCTCGAAGCAGACGGCCAGCACCTGGTGGCCGGGGCCGGGCGGGGGGCGCAGGCGTACGGGGGCGGGGGTGGGGACGACCGTGCAGGCCAGGGGGAGGTCCTGGGGGACGCCGTGGGGGAAGAGGCCGGCGAAGACGATGCCGTCGGCGGGGACGCGGCCGGTGATGCGGCCCGTGATGCCGTCCGCGGGCGCCGGCAGGGCCGCGGCGTCGACCACGTCGCCCACGCGGTGGTCGCCGTAGCGCTCGGCCAGGGCCTTGAAGCGGCTGGGCGGCATGCCCACCAGCCGGGTGAACTGCGTGGTGAAGGTGCCGAGGCTGGAGTAGCCGACGGCGGTGCACACGTCGGTGACGCGGGGCGAGCCGCGGAGCATCAGGCGCTGGGCCTCGGCCATGCGCAGTGCGGCCAGGAAGCGGGCCGGGGTGACGGCGGTGACGCTGCGGAAGACGCGGTGGAAGTGGAAGGGGCTGAACAGGCCGGCCTCGGCGTGGTCGGTGAGGCACTGGACCTCGCCGAGGTGGTCGCGCATGCGGCGGATGGCGCGCTCGACGGAGGCGAGCTGGCCGGCCGACGGGGGCGGCGGGGCGGGCGCGGCCGGGCGCACGGTCAGTCCGGGCCGGCGGCGCGGTGGGCGCGCTCGCGGGCGGCGGCCAGCGAGGCGATCCAGGTGGCGGTGAAGCGGCGGCGCAGTTCCTGGGCCCGCCCGTCGGGCAGGCCGAGCCGGGTCCAGCCGCGGTGGGCGAAGGCCAGCCGGTGACCGGTGCCGTCGGCGAGGGGTGCGAGGGTGACGTGGGCGCCGGGGTGGGCACGGGCGCCGGGGATCTCCACGGCGAACTCCAGGCGCTGTCCGTCGCGCAGTTCCCAGTCGCGCAGGGGGAAGCGGCGGGGTCCTTCGTCGTCGACGACGAAGAACCAGGCGGGCCGGAAGCCGTCCTCGGCGACGGGCAGCCAGTCCAGGAGCGCGGGGTAGGTCAGCGGCCGATAAGGGCCTGGGGGCAGGTCGACGGCGCCGTCGATGTCGTCGCGCAGCGCGTAGCGGGCTCCGGTGCCGGTGTGCAGGTGGGTGGCGAGGCGGGTGAGGAAGTCCCGCCAGCCCTCCAGCAGCTGGCCGGCCTCGGCGGGGGTGCGGGTGGTGTCGTGGTCGGTGACGGTCAGCAGGGTGCCGGTGCCGTCCTCGTCGAGGGTCCAGGCGATGCGCTGCTGCTTGCCGATGCCCAGGAAGCGCCACTCGTAGGCGAGTTGGCGTGCGGGCACGAGGAGGGTGGGGCGCAGGGTGAAGAAGTCGCCGTCCTCGAAGTCGAGGCGGTTGTCCTCGCCGGGGCGCAGCGGGGCGGCGAGGTCGCCGAACCACTCGGCCACCCGGTCGGGCTCGGTCAGTGCGGGCCATACGTGCTCGGGCGGTGCGGCGAGGCGTACGGCGAGGCGCACCGCTCCCGGCACCGCCTCCCCGGCGGGCACCCCGAGGGTCGTCGCGTGCGGCAGCTGGTCCGGGTCCCGGCCCGGTGCGTCCTGCGGCATGGTCGTCCTCCGTCGCCGCTTCCGCCGGACAGATCGCTCCCATATTATGTAGCCTCCCGGCACTGTCAACGCTCCAAGTCGGCGTTTCTCCAGGCGAGTTCGCCCGCCGAGAGGAGAGAACGTTGCAGAGATCCGAATGCACCGCACCCGTCGGCCGTGCCGCGCTCGCGGCCCGCGTCGCGTGCCTGACCGCGCTGACCGCCCGGCACGCCGCGGCCGGCACCCTCGACGCCGTACGGGCGGGGCCGCGCCAGATGCCGGACGTGCTCGGGCGCCGGGCAGCGCAGCTGTTGTGCGGCCTGGGACCGACGTACGTCAAGGGCGGGCAGTTGCTGAGCACCCGCAGCGATCTGCTGCCGCCTCGGGTGTGCACGGCGCTGGGCCGGTTGCACGACCGGGTGGCACCGATGACCCGGGCGCAGACGGACCGGGCGCTGGCCGAGGCGTACGGGCCGGAGCCCGCGGCGCGTCCGTTCGCCGTGTTCGACCACCGGGCCACGGCCAGCGGCAGCATCGCGTGCGTGCACCGGGCCGAGCTGGTCGACGGGCGCCGGGTGGCGGTCAAGCTGCGCCGCCCGGGCATCGAGCGCCGCATGCGCGCCGACTTCGCGCTGTTGCGGGCGGGTGCGCTGCTGGTGCAGCGGTTGCCGCCGTTGCGCAAGGTGCCGGCGCTGCGCATCGTCGAGGAGGTCGGTGGCGCGGTGCTCGGCCAGCTGGACCTGGAACAGGAGGCGCGGTCGCTGGCCGCGCTGCGGGCGAACCTGGCCGCGCTGCCGTACTTCCGGCTGCCGGCCCCGGTGCCGGAGGCGTGCGGTCCGGGCGCGCTGGTGATGGACTTCGTCGAGCCCCTGCACCGCTTCCGGGCGGGGCAGCTCGACCGCGAGCAGCGGCGACAGGTCGTGCAGCACGTGCTGCAGGGCGTGTACCGGATGCTGTTCATCGACGGTCTGGTGCACTGCGACATGCATCCGGGCAACCTCTATCTCGCCCCGGACGGGGTGGTGGTGCTGCTGGACGCGGGGTTCGTGATCCGGCTGGAACCGCCGGTGCGCCGGCTGTTCGCCGAGTTCTTCATGAACATGTCCCTGGGGCGGGGCGCGGAGTGCGCCGACGTGGTGCTGCGCAGCGCCGAGCACATTCCGCCGGGCGTCGACCTGGACGTCTTCCGGGCCGGCATCGTCGCGCTGGTGGCGGCCACGACGGGGCGCAGGGCCGGGGAGTTCCGGCTGGCGCCGTTCGCCACCCGCCTGTTCGACCTGCAGCGGCGCTCGGGGATCGCGGCCGCGCCGGCGTTCGTCTTCCCGCTGATGTCGCTGCTGGTCCTCGAGGGAATGATCAACGAGCTCGACGTGGACGTCGACTTCCAGGGGGAGGCCATTCCCACCCTGCTCACGGCCCTCAACACCTACTGAAACACCTACTGAAACACCTGCTGAAACACCCACTGCTGAAGCACCTACTACCTCCTGGAGCCTTCATGGACGGCCCGGCAGCGGTACGAGGAGTACGAGCGTTCCGTACGGCTCCCCAAGCGCTGGCCGACGAGGGCACCGCCCCGGCCGCCGCCCCCTTCCGCTGGTGCGTGCTGCACGGCACGGCCGCGCCCGACCGCCTCGTCGCCGCCCTGCAGCACGCCTCCCGGCCCGACGGCGAGAGGGCCGTCGCCGTCGTGCTCGGCGCCGAGCACCGGCCGCGGGACAACGCCCTGCTGCTGGAGGGCGTCGCCCGGGCCGCCGCCACCCCCGGCCGGCGGCTGGTGCTGGTGCACCGGGGCGCGGGCGGCGCGAGCCTGTTGCGGGCGGCGGCGTTGGAGGCACCGGGCCTGAAGGTCACCGCGCTGGAGCAGGCCGGTCCGCTCACCGCCGAGCGCGTCGCCCGCCTGGTGCGGGCGGCAGGCGACGGGGCCGAGGTGCGCGTCGCCCAGGACGGTACGGCCACCCGCACCGTCTGGCAGCCGGCCGCCCTGCCGGCGCCCGCCCCGGCCGGCGGCACCGTACTGGTCACCGGCGGCCTGGGCGGGCTGGGGCTGCGGGCGGCGGGCGTGCTCGCGGCCCGCGCCGGGTGGCGGCCGGTGCTGCTGGACGTGACCGCACCCGGGCAACTGGACGCCACCTCCGCCCGCTTGCTGGCCCGGCTGCGGGCCGCCGTGCCCCGTACCCGCGTGCTCACCGCGGACGTCACCGACCCCAAGGCCGTGGCGTCCGCCCTGTGGCGCCTGGCCACGCCCGTGCACGCGGTGGTGCACTGCGCGGGCCTGGTGGACGGCGGCACGGTGGCCGGCAGCCACCCCGCGGACCTGGCCCGGCTGCAGGCGGCCAAGGCCGGCGGCCTGCACGCCGTCCTGGACGCCCTCGACGTCGGCGTGCTGCGGCAGGTGGTCGTCTTCGGATCGATCACCGCCCGCGTGCCGCACCGGCAGATGGGCGGCTACGGGTTCGCCAACGAGCTGCTGCGCCGGCAGGCCCTGCGCCGCGCGGCCGCGCTGCCGCACTGTGCGACCGTCGTCGCGGAGTGGTCGGTGTGGAGCGGGGCGGGGCAGGCCCACGCGATGGGGGCCGTCCCGCAGGCGCGGCGCATGGGCACGGCGCCGGTGCCGCTGGGGCCGGGCATGGCCGCGCTGCTGCGCCTGATGGCCTGGCCGCCGGGGCCGGGCCGGGGCGTCTCGCTCGTGCTGACCGGTGAGGGGGACCGCACCTTTCCTCCGGCGGCCGAGGGGCCGGAAGTCACCATTTGATCGGAAGACACCATGGTTTGATCACCACCCTGTCACAGAACGCTCCGAACGGGCTTCCGGCGGCGGATCACGGGTCGGCGGGCAGTAAGAATGTGCACGTCAATCCAAAGATCAACCACGGGGGATCCACCATGCGCCGCAAGCTCGGCACCGCTCTGATCGTCGGCACGCTCGCGTTCGCCGCCACGGCCTGCAACGACAACGCCGACCCGACCGACCCGGCCCCCGCACCGTCCGGTGCCGCGTCGAGCGCCGCCCCGGGCAAGGAGGCCCCGGCCCCGGGCAAGGAGGCCCCGGCCAAGCAGACGCCGGGCGCCGACGCGTCGGCCCCCCAGGGCGCGCAGACCTCCGGCTCCACCGTCCGGGTCAGGAACAAGGCCGGCGTGGAGATCGCCGTCACGCTGAAGAACTGGGTCGACCCGGCCCAGAGCAACAACAAGTTCATGAAGCCCGCGGCGGGCAAGCACTGGGTCGCCGCCCAGCTGGAGATCGTGAACAACGGCAAGGCCGTCTACGACGACAGCCCCGCCAACGGCGTCAAGGTCCTGGACGCCCAGGGCCAGGGCTTCACCCACTCCATCGGTGAGACCACCTCGGGCCCCAACATGCCCGCCACGGTCAAGCTCGCCCCCGGCGAGAAGGCCCTGGGCTACGTCGTGGTGTCCGTCCCGGACGGCACCAAGCCGCAGAGCGTCCAGTTCACCCCGGACTCCGGCTTCGCCAAGGAGACCGCGAAGTGGGTCCTCACCAAGTGACCCGCGGGGAGTGGGCCAGCAGGCTCACTCCCGCCTTCGTCCGCGTCACCTCCGTCAGCTCCAGGCCGGCCGGCGACGCCACCGCGCGGAAGTCGTCGAGGGTGCGTTCGCGGCCGCCGTAGACGAGGAGCAGGAGCAGGTCGAGCTCCAGCAGGCCGGCGTCGGCGGTGGCGTCGCGGACGTGTTCGGCGACCAGGAGGCGACCGCCGGGCGGCAGGGCCTCCCGGCAGCGGCGCAACAGCGCCGTGGCGTGTTCGTCCGGCCAGTCGTGGAGGACGTTCACCAGCAGGATCACGTCCGCGCCGGCCGGCAGGGCGTCGAAGAAGCTGCCCTCCACGAAGGTGCAACGGCGGCCCTCCGCCGTGTCGCCCCACGCGGCGCGGGCCGCCGCCACCGCCGTGGCGCGGTCCAGGAGGGTGCCGCGCAAGTGGTCGTGACTGCGCAGGAGTTCGGCCAGGATCGCACCCGTGCCGCCGCCCGCGTCCAGGACGTGGTGTACGGTCCGCCAGTCGTACGCCGCCGCAAGGGCCGGGGCCAGCATCGCGGCCCGGTGGTGCATGGCCTCGTCGAACGACGCCGCCAGCGCCGGGTCGGCGGCGAGGTCGTCCCACACCCCGCGCCCGTACGCCCGCTCGTGCACCGGGGAGCCCGTGCGCAGGGCCTCCACCATGTGGACGCAGGACCGGTCGCCGCGGCCGATGGCACCGTCCAGGTCGAGCCAGGGGCGCAGGCTCATGGGGTGGCCGGACTCCAGGAGCCGGGACAGGCCCGTGGGGGCGAAGAGCGCGGGCTCGGGCTCGGTGAAGACGCCGCGCGCCGCCAGCAGGCGCAGCGCGCGGTGCAGGGCGTCCGGCGCGGTGCCGGTGCGGGCGGCCAGTTCGGGGACACCGAGGGGCCCGTCGGCCAGCAGATCGGGCACCTTGAGGGTGACCACGGCCCGCAGGGCCCACGGCGTCATGGTGTCCTTCAGGGCCAGCAGACGCTCGAAGGGGTTGTCGTTCATCGGGGCATCACGGCCGCAGGGCGTACAGGGCGGTGAACGGGCTTCCCGTGGGCACCTCTTCCACCCGGCCGAAGCCCGCCTCCCCCGCCAGGCGGTGGATCTGCGACGGCGGCAGCCCGAGCGTGCCGTGGCCGGGCGCGCCGTCGGCGAGGGCGGTGGGCAGGCAGTACAGGGTGCTGGTGGCGTACAGGACGGTGGCCTGCGGGCCGGCGTTGTCGGCGGGGTCGTCGGCCGCGGGGGACTCCAGGACGAGCAGCACCCCGTCCGGCTCCAGGGCGGACCGTACCGTGCGCAGGAGGTCCTCGGGCGCGGCGGCGTCGTGCAGGACGTCGAACATGGTCACCAGGCGCAGCGGCCCGGCGTCCGCCAGGGCCGTGGCCGCGTCGGCGGCCACGACGGTCACGCGGTCGGCGAGGCCCGCCTCGCGCACCGCCTCCCGCGCCCGGCGCACGTTCGGCTCGTGCAGGTCGTAGCCGGTCAGGCGGCAGCCGGGAAAACGGCGGGCCAGCCGGATCAGGGCGAGGCCGCCGCCGCAGCCGATGTCGGCCACGGCGCCGCCCTGTTCGAGGGCGGGCAGCAGGCCGGGCACGGCCGGTATCCACTGCTCGGTGAGCTGCTGCTCCAGCCAGGTCGCGCTCATGCGCTCCATCGCCGTGAACAGCTGCTCGGAGTACGCCGAACGCTCCAGTCCCTTGCCGGTGCGGAAGTCGTCGGCGACGTCCTCGACGGCGGCGGCCAGCGGCGGGATGAGCGCGAAGCCGGGCGCGAGGTGCAGGGGGGAGTCCTCGAAGGCGAGGACGGCGGCGTGGGCGGGCGGCAGCGCGTACCGGTCGTGGCCGCGGTCGTGTTCGAGGTAGCCGGCGCTGGTCAGGCCCCGCAGCCACTCCCGCAGGTGCCGCTGCGACAGGCCGGTGCGGTCGGCGAGTTCGGTGGCGGTGGCCGGTCCCGCGGTGCCGAGCGCGGCGAAGAGGCCGAGGCGTACGCCCAGGGCGCACAGCACGCCGGCCATGGCGGTGGCCAGGTCGTCCGTCACCCGGCCGAGGAACTGCGCCACGGCCGAGGGGTCCTGGGCGCCGGCCGGCATGGCGGGCGCGGCACCGGCCGGCATGGCGGGCGCCGCTGCGGCCATCGACCAGCCGTGGGGGCCGGCGGGCGGACCCTGGGGCAGGAACAGCGCGCGGGCGCGGTCCGCGGCGGCCGTCCAGTAGCCGGTGAGGATGCGGCGTTCGGTGAGCGGGTCGGGGATGTCGAGGTTCTCCCAGCCGAAGTGGCACACCTGCAGCAGCGAGGTCTCCAGCCCGGCCGGTTCGATCCACAGCCGGCCGCCGAGCGCCGCGTCCCACGCGGGGCGGCGCAGCTCGAACTCCAGGTACGGAAGGTACGAGGGGAACTCCTGGGCCGCCTCCACGGACCGCGTGACGTGCATCTGCACGGTGCCGCTGGCGTCGCCCATGACGAGGACGAGGTCCTCGCCGGCGGCGAGCGTGCCGGTCATGCGCTGCAGCCAGTGCTGGACGCCGGCCGGCGAGGTGAGCTCCTGCCAGGCCCGGTACGCCGGGACGGGCAGGGGGATCTGCAGGTAGGGGCCCACCCGGCGCCAGGGCCAGCGCCAGGAGGTGCCGGTGCGCAGGTGGGCGGCGAGCTGGTCGAGGATGCCGGGCCAGCCCATGCCGTTCCAGGAGCGCCAGTCCGAGGGCGGGTTGTCGGCCTCCTCGACGACGGTGACGACCGACCCCGCCGGGTCGGCCGCCACCGTCCAGGTGACGGCGGTGGCCGGGCCCACGCCGACCCACCGCCACAGCAGGCGCAGCGTGCCGGGCCGCTGCGCCCGCGGGGCGGTGGCGGTCAGGGTGCGGCACCAGAAGAACTCGCCGTCCTCGAAGTCCAGCATCGACTCCCGTCCGGCGACCGCCCACGGGCCCCGGCAGACCGCCAGCCAGTGCGCCACCCGGTCCGGGTCGGTGAGGGCGGTCCACACCGCCTCCGGCGGCTCGGGCACGGTGACGGTGCTGACCAGGCGTTCGAACCGGTCCTGGGCGACGGGCCGGGCGCTGCCGCCCAGGGGCGGGAACGCGGCGGACTCGCGGGCGAGGCCGCGCGGACGGAAGTCGTCGGACGACATGAGCACCTTCCTTCACGGAAACGGTGGTGGTCGTGCGCCTACTTGCCGTACTCCTTTACTTGCTCTTACTTGCCGTACTCCTTGCGCTCGTCGCCGAAGCGCTCCCAGGGCAGGTAGCCGCCCATGGTGAAGCGCAGGCTGGTGACGTAGGCGACGGGCGAATCGTCCATGCGCCGGACGTCGTGCAGCGGCAGCATCCGGTAGATCTGCCCCTTGCCGGGGGAGCCGGCCGGCGGGATCTGCCGGACGTCGTCGATGGTCAGGATGATCGGTTCCTTGTTGGCCAGCTGCAGGCCCAGCTTGGGCATGTCGAAGATGGCGCCGACGGCCATGCGGCAGGCCTTGGCGGCCGGGCCCTCACCGGCGTACGGGTCGAAGGGCGTGCGGATCTGGCCGGTGGACAGGCAGTCGGGGTTGAGGGTGACGGTGATGTGGCCGAGTTCCTCGCAGGAGCCCTCCATCTTCATCTCGATGAGGTTGGTATAGACCTCGGCCTTCGACCACTCCTCGGAGGTGGGCTGGGAGCGCACCACGCGCACGTACCCGTCGAAGGGCACCGTGTACTCGCCGACGCCGGGCACGGCGAAGGTGTCCACGGAGGTGATGCCGAGGTTGTCGATGCCCGGGACGGGCGGGGTCCAGGGCACGACTTTCGTGCCCGAGTAGAGGTTGCGCACACCGTCGGTGGTGACCGGGCGGCCATAGACCACGGACGGCCGCTGCGTAGGAGCGGACATCTCTCCCCTTTCAGGGCTGTGGGTTACCGGGTGCTGCGGCGCGGCGCGCCGGTCACGGCAGCTGCTGCCGGGCCGTCCAGTCGCAGCAGGTCAGGCCGGGCTCGTCGGCGATGCCGTCCTGGTCGGAGTCGATCTCGCCGTCGACGGTGGAGTAGACGGGACGGGAGTTGAGGTCGATGACGCCGTCGCCGTCCCAGTCGTTGAGCTTGCCCTTGAACGTACCGAGGATGAAGGCGTTCGTCATCGGGCCCACCTCGGGGTCGTGCAGGGTCGACAGCACGCCGTTGCCCGGGGTGAGGACCTCCTCCAGCGGCTTGCCCGCGATCCGGGCGAGGTTCAGGTGGCCCCAGCCCTGGAAGCGGCCGCGCACGTAGCGGATGGCGTACTCGTCGTGGATCGTGAACCGCGGCTCCAGGTGCCAGGTGCCGTAGCGCGCGAAGCCGATCTGGGCCTGGCGCACGCCCTGCGAGGGGTCGTCGGCGCGGCCGGACTTGAAGAACGGCCGGGGCACCAGCGACTCGAAGAAGAAGTTGCCCCGGTCGCGGCGGGTGCGGTCGGTGAAACCGCGGAAGAGGTAGTTGTCCACGTGCGGGGAGCCGTCGGTGTGCAGGCCCTCGATCGTCTTGGCGATCACCAGTTGCTTCTCGCGGGTCGCGACGTTGGGGCAGGCGTGCGCCTGGCCGTAGACGCGGGCCAGGCCCTGCGGGGCGAGGGAGAACTTGCCCCAGTGCTGGTTGGAGTCGTCCAGCCGCACATACAGGTCGCAGTGGATGAGCAGGAAGATCGTCTCGTCGAAGGTACGGCCGGGTGTCGACTTCCCCTCGCGCCCGTCGAAGGCCGGGTCACCGGTCTGCAGCTCACTGATGAACAGCCGCGACCACTCGGCGATCTCGGGGTCCGGGTCCTTCAGGAACGTCTGCAGCGTCGCCACGGCCCGCGCCCCGCCCAGCTTCTCCACGGCCCACAGGGCGTCCCAGCGCACCTGGCGGTCGGTGTCGTCGCGGATGGCCTGGGCCAGCAGCTCGATGGCGTCGGCGTGGTCCCGGTCGGCGTACTCGTACAGCGCCTGCTCGCGCATCGCCGGGTCGGGGTGCTTCAGGGCCTGCTCGCGCAGCTCGTCGTTGGAACGGTTGTCGAGCCGGATGGCCACGCGGTCCAGCGCGTACCCGAAGTCACTGGCCCAGGCGGCCGGGTCGCCGGCGACGAAGCGCGGATCGACGTTGCTGAGGGTGGTGCGGTAGGCGAAGTTGAGCGCGTCGCGCTGCTCGGTCCCGAGGTCCTCGAGCAGCACCGGATCCTCGGGCCCGGCCTCGGCCCACGTCCCCGGGTCGCCCTCGGCCAGGGAGGCCGGGGACTTGTTGCACAAGTCGATAGCCATGAGTGAGCTTCCTTCCGGTAGAGGGAGAACTCGCTATCAGTAAGTTATGCGACCTGGGTGCGGTTGCCTTCTTTCAAGTTGGGCTGTTGGCGGTGGGATCATGAGCGCATGCCCGAGGAGTCGAACCTGCTGCCGAGCCTGTGGCCGATCGTGCCGTCAGGGGCCACCGACTGGCTGCTGGAGCTGTGCGGCGACGGCATCACCGGGTTCATGCCTCCGGCGATGCCGGATGCGGCGTGGGTGCTCAACGCCATGTACGAGCACGAGCAGGGACCGGCCGATGTGTCGTACCACGAGTACCACCAGCAACGCCTGGCCGACGGAAGCGCCCTCCCCCATATCGTCGCGGGCATCGACCTCGACGCCGTGAGCGTCGCCACAGGAGGAGGACTGGGACGCGCCCGCCACCCCGGCCCCGGCTGGCGACGACTGCGCTGGGCCGAACTCGCCCGGCGCACCGGCGACCCGGCCGTACCCGAGAGCCTCATGCCCTCCTACCGCTGTTTTCCCTCGGCCAAGAAGGAGGGCAGCTGGCCGCTGGGCCTGATCCCACCGACCGAGGGCAGCCTGGACCGTGAAACCTGGAACCGGCTGATCTCCCTCCTCAGCCGGCACAGCCCCGCAGGCCCGGACACCCGCTGCCTCGCCTACTACAACCCGCTGACGCTCGGAGCCACCGACTTCGACACCCTCCACGTCCGCGCGGGCCGCCTCGGCGACGCCGAGATGCTGTACGACCACGCCGAGGCCGACTTCAGCCCGTCCAACCTCTGGGCCGAGGACCGCTCATGGGTCCTGTGCACCGACTACGACCTGTGGGCCACCAAGGTCGCCGGCCCCCCGGCTCTCATCGACGCGCTGCTGAACGACAGCGAAATCGAGGCGGTGCGCCTGCCCTGGGCGCACTGACGTCGAACGCGGCGGTCACGGGGCGCGCACCGCCGGCGCACCCTTCCCCGGGGTGATCAGCCGCTGTCGAGGCCGTCGATCAGGCGGTCCAGGAACCGGTTGAAGGTGGCTTCGGGAGTGAGGGAACGCCCGGGGGCGGAGAGGGCTTCGGCGAGTTCCGGGTGGCGGCCGTCCGCGGCGACAGCGGCGAGGTAGCGGGCTTCGGCTGCTGCCCGGTCGGGGGACTGCGAGGCTGTGGCCTGCGCAATCTCATGGGCGAGGTGTCCGGCCACAAATCCTGTGAGCTGGGCGAAGATCTCCAGCTTCGCCGCACCGTTCAGTCCGGTGGGCCGCAGGGCGACCAGCGTGCGTTCCAGGAAGGCCAGGGCGTTGGGTCCGGGGATGCGGCGGGTGGCCAGGGCGGCGGGCAGCCAGGGGTGTCGCAGCATGAGGCCGCGCTGGAGGTGGGCGATGGCCTTCAGGTCGGCGCGCCAGTCGCCGGTGAGCGTGTCCGGGGTGGTCGGCAGTTCGCCGCTGACGTGGTCGACCATCAGGTTCAGCAACGTCTCCTTGTCGGGGGCGTAGCTGTAGAGCGACATGACACCGGCTCCGACCCGTGCAGCCACCGCACGCATGGTGACCGCTTCGAGCCCCTCGGTGTCCGCCAGGGCGACGGCAGCGGCAGTGATCGTCTCTCGGCTGTAGCCCGGCTTGCGACCTCTGCGGGGCTGGTCGGACGTCAGCCAGAGCTGCTGGGGGTCGATGCCCGGGGTGCCGGCCCCTCCGTCACGTGGCATGGTCCACGCTCCTTCCTCGATCCCGGTGGCCGTGCGGGACTCAGTCAAGCATCCTCTATTCTCGTACATCGTACGGAATGCAGGAGGGGAACGATGACGTCACACACGCACAGTTCTGCTGCCGGGAAACCGCCCCTGTCCTCACGGCTGATGAGGGCGACGTGGCGCCGTCTCCCGGCCGGACGGCACAAGGTCGGATGGGAGCCGGGGCTGGTGGTACCGGCCGCCGACGGCAGCCCGCTGATCACGGACCACTACTTCCCCCGCAGCGAGGGGGACTTCCCCACCCTCCTGGTGCGCTCGCCGTACGGCAGGGGCCTGCCGTGGTCCCCCATGTACGGCCTGCTCTTCGCCGAACAGGGCTTTCATGTGGTCCTGCAGAGCTGCCGCGGCACCGGCGGTTCGGGGGGTGCGTTCGACCTGTGGCGCAACGAGGCCGCCGACGGCCGGGCCACGGTGTCCTGGCTGCGCGAGCAGCCCTGGTTCAACGGAACACTCGGGACCGTCGGCCCCAGTTACCTCGGGTACGTGCAATGGGCCCTCGCCATGGACCCGCCGCCGGAACTGAAGGCAATGGTGGTGCAGGTGGGCCTGCACGATCCCCACGCCCTGTTCCACGCGCACGGTGCGCTGCACCTGGAGACCTCCCTGGCCGTCGGCGTGGGCATGACCTACCAGCACCGGGGCACGGCACCGTTCCTCAGGGCGACACTGCGCCTGCAACGCCGCCTGCGCGAGGTCACCACCGCCCAGCCACTGCGCGGTGCGTATGCGTCGGCCTTCCGCAACGAGGTGCCCTGGCTGGACGACGTGATGACACACCCGGACGCCGAGGACGCGTACTGGCACGGCGCGTCACTGACCGAGGTCGCGGAACGACTCGCCGTGCCCACGAGCCTGATCACCGGATGGCACGACGCGCTGGCCGACCAGACCCTGGAACAGTACGACCGGTTGCGTCGGGCCGGATGCGAGACCGCCCTGCTCGTCGGCCCCTGGACCCACACCTCCGCCCTGCAACAGGGATGGCCCGAGGTGTTCGCCGAGAGCCTCGCCTGGCTGCGCGCCCACCTGTACGCCGACCCCTCCGGCCTGCGCCCCACCAGGGTGCGCGTCCACGTCGGTGGCGAAAACGCCTGGCAGAACCTCGACGACTGGCCGCCGGCCGTCACCCCGCGCCCGTGGTTTCCCGTCGCCCGGGGCCATCTCACCCGGCAAGCTCCCACGGACTCCGCGGCATTGGCATCCTTCCGCTACGACCCCGTCGACCCGACCCCCTCCCTCGGCGGCCCCCTGCTCTCCCGCACCGCCGGCCCTCGCGACAACAGCAGCCTGGAGGCCCGGGACGACGTCCTGACGTTCACCAGCGCCCCACTGACCGAGCCCGTGGACATCCTCGGGCCGGTCTCGGCACGGCTCAGCATCTCCACGGACACCGGTCATGCCGACGTCTTCACCCGCCTGTGCGACGTGGACGCACAAGGCCGCTCCGTCAACATCTGCGACGGGCTGGGCCGCCTGAATGCGGACGCGGAGAAACCGTCGCAGATCACCGTGCCGATGAGCTCGACCGCCCACAGATTTGCCGCCGGCCACCGCATACGCTGGCAGATCAGCGGAGGCGCCCATCCGCGCTACGCCCGCAGCCCCGGCACCGGGGAGTCCCCCGTGGACGCCACCACCTTCACCCCGGTGCGCATCACGCTCCACACGGACTCGGCACTGATGCTTCCGGCGCACGGTCGCGGCTCCGAGCCCGGCCCCGCGGGGGAACGGCTGACCACGCCGTGAAGCGACCGGCGAGGCCGGCCTGGTGGACAGTGGGGTGACGCGCCGCAGTTGATCCCGATCCTCGACCGTATCCGTGTACCGCTTTCGGCCGGCGGGTACCCGCGGACTCGTCCTGGCCACCTGTGCGGCGACAAAGCGTACAGCTCCCGTCGCAACCGCCGTACGTGCCGGGCAAGCCCTTGGGCCGACCGGGCGCGGCGGGCTGGGCCGACCAGGGGAACGTCCGCCGAAGGCCCGGCTACCCGCAGTCGCAATCACCGGCCCGTCCCGGGCCGAATGCGAACCTGACGTTGTCCAGCAGTTGTCTTGCCCGGCAGGGCTCAACCATCGGGAAGCGCGCAATGGGCGGTGTGAAAGAGCCTTCGAAACCAACGGAATCCCCGCCCCCGACCATCGGAGACATCCAGGCCGCGCTGGGAAAGCGTCTGGACGACGTGGCCAAGATCCTGGCCGGTGCCCTCGTGGCGGTGGCCGGCATCATGACCACCTTGGGACTCAACAGCAAGTTCGTGTTCGTCGCTCTCAACAACAGGTCGTGGCCCATCTACGTGGCCTCGCTCTGCGCGATCCTCGCCATCGTCTGCAGCATCGCCGCCCTGCTCATCCGCCCCACAGGACGCGGAGTCCTGTGGGAGACGGGCGTGCTCGTCCTCGGCGTCGTCTTCTACATGGCATCACTGAGCATTGCCGTGGTCGGCGCCGCCCAGGCCGCGGGCGGAAACGGCCGCCCGACCATCACCGACGTCAGACTCGACGGACCTCGCTCCAACATGCGGCTGCACTTCGGCGTACACGCCGACGGCGTCCAGAAGTGGTCGCACATCGAGGTGACCGTAAACCCTCGGAAATCCTCCGGGAATGAGGGCGGGGACCTCTACTGGAGTGTGCTCAGACCTGACGATCAGGGGAAGGTCGCACAGCAGATCGACATCCCGATCTCGCTTCCGGCCGGAACGTCAGTGATCGCGGTGGGGGCCGTCAACCCGGACGAGTCCGAGCAGGGAGCATGCGAAGCCGAGACGCAGCACGGGCCGGCGTGCACGGAACTCCACATCTCCTGAAGCCGGACCCCATTGACGAGCTCCGCTGCCGGACTCGAATAGTCACAGTGGGAACAGCCTGGAGCCCGCCGATGCTGCAGCGGTCGCAGCCGTCCGGGCCGTCGTCCCGAGCCCGTTCCTCAAGAGATCACCCCGTCCCACGCCGATCCGAACGGCCTGGGCATGAGGCGGTCCCCGGACCCCTCGGACAGTCCCCAGGGCCTGTCCGCACGCACGGATCCGGACAGGCCCTGCTCCCGTCTCCGGGAGCAGGGCCTGCGGGCGAGGGGTCAGCGGCGGGTCACCACCGGGTGATGCCCATGGTTGTCGCCGCGGAGTGGACGGCGTTGTAGTGCGGTACCGACATGCCCGACTTCTTCTGCTTCGCGGGAAGATGGCGGTCGGTGTTGCGGAACTCGTCCCGGGACGCGGCCAGCAGGCTGGTGCCGTAGCCGACGGGCACGTCGTCCTTGCCATGGATGGGGTGCGACTTGGCGGCCGTCCGGCTTCCGGCGCTCGCCAGGATGCTCCGCGCCTGGTTGTACGCGGCGGCCTTGATCGTCTTGGGGTTCGCCACCGCCGCGTGCACGCCGGCCACGGTGCCGGTGCCCCCGGTCACGGCAGCGGAGGCCGGTGCGACGGCCGCGGCGATGGTGCCCGCGGCCAGGACGGCGGCGAGCCCGGTTCGGACGATGAGTTTCATGAGTACCTCACTTGCTCGGGATTCCAGCCGGTGTCCCCACCTTCGCCCCACCCCGCCCCCGCGGTCCAAGACCTGTTCCGGAACACGCGATGCTCCATGAGCATCACCACAGACCAGAGGCGTTCACCCGACCCGTGCCCCGGCTCGGAATACAGTCGGAACATGCCTGAGACGTCCGACTCCTCCGTGGATCTGGATTTACGCCTGGTGCGCTACTTCACCGTCGTGGCCGAACAACGGCACTTCGGACGCGCCGCGGCCGTCCTGCACCTCGCACAGCCGTCCCTGAGCCGGCAGATCCGCCGCCTGGAAGAACAGCTGGGAGCCCGCCTGCTGGACCGCACCCCTCAAGGCACCCACCCCACCGAGGCCGGCGAAACCTTCCTGCGGCACGCGAGGACGCTCCTGCGCTCCGCGGCCCAGGCCGTGGCACAGACCCGGCAGACGGCCGAGCCCACCCGCGTCGCCATCGGCTACACCACCGGCCTCATCATCACCCCCGCCGTACGCGACCTGCGCCGCCAGCACCCGGAGGCCCAGGTGCACACGCACCACCTCGCGTGGAACCAGCCGCGCGCGGCACTGCTGAAGCACCAGGTCGACGTCGTCGTGGCCAGGATGCCGTTCGCGACCGACGGCCTGCAGGTGACGGTCCTGTACGACGAGCCGCGGCTGCTCATGGTGTCCGTCGACCACCGGCTGGCCGGCAAGGAGTCCGTCGTCCTGGACGACATCGCCGAGGAACCCATGGTCTGCCTGCCCGACCCGGTGTGGAACGCCTTCTGGCGCGTCGACCCGCGCCCGGACGGTCGCCGCGCACCGGAGGGCCCTGTGGTGGAATCGATCGAGGACAAACACGAAGTCATCGCGAGCGGCCAGGCCGTGGCCCTCGTACCGGCGGGTGCCATGACGACCAACCGCCGCCCGGACCTCGTCACGATCGCCGTGCGGGGCGTCGAGCCCGGCCAAGTCGTGCTCGCCACCCGCGCCGGCGACCGCAGGAGCCTGGTCGCGGCCTTCCGCACGGCAGCCCTGACCCACCTCACCGGCCCGCCCCGGCCCCGGGACGCGCCCTAGGCTGCCCGGCGGATCATCCCCCGCGGCGCGTGGGGAAGGGCGTCAGGCCATGGAGAACTTGGCGACGTACTCGTCGAAGGGCTCGATGCCGACTTCCGCACGGAGTTCGTCCACGCGCTCGGGCTCTTCACAGGGCCACGGAACCGGTGCCCCGTTCTTCACACCGGCGATCTGAGTGCCGTAGACCTGTTTACGGCCCTCGTTGACCAGCGTGCGGTCGCGCAGGAAGGCCAGCTCGCGGGCGCCGGCCGAGCCTGCTGACACTGCTTGCTGCATCAACTGCAGGGCCCGGCGCTGAACGTCGAGCTGTCGGTCGGCATGCTGGGCGATCAGCCATGCCGCGCGTGCGGCCTCCTCGCCGACGAGTTCCGCTGTCGGCCAGCCGTACTCATCCATGATCTCGCCGAGCCGGTCACCGTGCCGTGCGGTCAGTCGACGCCAGGCCAACTGCTCTGCGGGGTCGTCGCTGTTCGCGCGGACAGCGGACTGGTGATCGGCCGCAGCCATGTCCGTGAGTTCCACTGCCAGCGCGGCAACGTCGTGCGCCACTTTCAACTCCCTGGTCAGATCCGTGTTTGTGTCCGCCCGCAAGCCTAGAGGCGCAAAAGGGACGTAAAGATCATTCCGGAGAACGGTGACAGGCACCTCGCCACACAGGGACAATGGATCTACCCCCGAAGCCAGAGCCGGAAGCGCCCGGCCCCCGAGCCACTGCGCTTCAGCACAGCTGAGCCCATTCCCCCTCCTCCCACCGGCCGCGGCAGCGATGCTTTCGGGGGCACTCCGGCAGCAAGCAGCAACGCGGGGCAGCCGGACGCCCCACCACGACGAACGTGACACGAGCGGAGCGTCTCCACCGGCGCACGCCACATCGCGGCAGCAGCCAGCTCCCCCTCAGCCACGGCCGGACAGTGCGGTCTCCGTACGCTGCTGCAGTGGTGACGGCAGGAGAACGGCGACCAACCCCCCACCGGCCCGCAGACCGGGAACCGGCCCGCGCCCCCCACCCCTCCCTCGTAGCCAGCCAACGTTCTGACCCGAGCCAGGACGCACGGGCGGTGGTCGACGCACCTGCGCTCGCATCGCAGCTCGTACCCGCGCCTCGTGGCCCAGCACACGCAGGGATCGTGCCGCGGGCCGTCACTCCACCACTGCGGCGGGGCGGTCGACGTCAGAACTTTGGCTGGCTACGAGGGGAAGGGTGGGGGGCGCGGCTCGGTTTCCGGGCTGCGGGTGGGTTTGAGGCTGGCCGCCGTTCTCCTGCCGTCGCGGATGCGGGTGCGTGAGGAGATCGCACCGTTTGGTTGTGGCTGAGGGGGAGCTGGCTGCTGCCGCGATGTGGCTGACGCCGGTGGAGACGCTCCGCTCGTGTCACGCATGTACGTGGCCGAGCGTCCGACTGCGGGCCGTTCGTGGGGAGTCCCGCCTGCTCAGGAATGCCTGCTGGCGTACGTCGGCGTCCTCGCTGTTCAGGGCGGTGGCGAACGACCAGAGCCGGGGCGGGAGCAGGTCGCCTCCGCCGGGAAGTCGGTCGGCTTGGACGCGGGTCAGTGTGCCCCCGACGATGGGGAGTTCGCCGGTATGGTCGATCCAGGCGGAGCGGGTGGCCAGGCGGGGGTGGATGCGGTCCAGGGCCATCGCGCGGGCGGTGCCGTACCGGTCGGTGACCTGCACGGTTGCCGCGTCCGGCTCGCCCCAGGTCTCCGGCTTGGCGCGGTCGGAGCGCATCCGCCCCAGCACCTCGACCGGGAGGCCGTCGAGGAGCGCCCCAGCGTCCCGCGTCAGCCAGGCAGCGCCACGGTGAGGTCCACCTCGACAAGCTGTCCCAGAAAGCCCAGCTGGGCGACGCCCAAGAGCGTGCTGGCGGTGGTGAACGCCGGGCCCAGGGCAGATTCGGTGAGCCGACGCCATGCGGCTCCGAGAATGTCCCTCTCATTGCTTCGCACGTAGATCACTGACCGCACCACGTGTTCAGGCTGGGCACCCACCGCTGCCAGGGCAGTGAGCGCGTTCGCGACAACCTGGTCGACCTGCGTCTCGAAGGAACCGGCACCGACGAGGTCACCATTGCGATCAAGCGGGCACTGCCCCGCCAGATAGGCGGTACGGCCTGCCTCGACCACGGTGATGTGGTGGTAGCCGGGTGTCTCATGCAGCTGCTCAGGGTTGATGCGGGTGATCTTCTCAGTCATGTCAGCGAGTCTGACCAGGGTGGTGCCCACACGCACCGCATTTTCCCCACCGGCCAGCACTCCGCGGCGACGTGAGGTTAAAGAGCAAGCTCACACGTCGTTTATTTTGGTCGCAAGACATCGAAGGGGACTGCCACAGTGACCGCAATGGAGTGCTCTCCCGACACCGTACTCATCTTCGATCGCGACGAGGACCTCTTCATCTTCGAGTCCTTCGTCCACGCTACGAACTGGATCGAGGCGATTGACGTAGATGAAGGTGAGTACACAGCGGCGTACTCACCGGACGGTGGCGTGTTGGCGCTGATTGCCCCCGAAGGCCCAGAAGGATCGGTCGTTCTGGTCAGGACTGGCGGCGTGGACCTGGGTGATCTGGAGAGGAGAGTAGCCCGCTACTGGTGCCGCCACCAGGCAGGTCAGCCCCCGCGTGACCCACTACAGACAGCGCGATTTCTGGTCGAGAGAGATAACAGGCCGCGCAGGAGCTGGCTGAGCCGGGTCACTGGCCTGGTGCGACGCGACACCGGTGGGGTCGAGCGGGCCCTGTGATGGCTTCACCGCGCAAGGCGGCGGTAGGCGATGAGAACTGCGGCTATGCCGACGAAGGCGAGGAAGTGCTCGGCCTTGTGCTCCTAACGGTTCGTTTCAGAATCAGGCTGCTGCCTCTCCCAGGAGAGGCAGCCAAGCGAGATGGTGAAGGGTTTGCAAGAACTGCGCACCTCAAGCGCGGTCTTCTGGCACGCTTCCGCGTGTGAACAGCGATCTTGTTCTCGATGGCCTGTGGACGCGCGTGGCTCACCTGCTGCCACCGCCTCCGGAGCGACGTCATCGGTACACGGGCCGACGCCGCATTCCCGACCGCACGGCGTTGGCGGCCATCGTCTACGTCCTTCGCACCGGAGCGGCCTGGCGCGATGTGCCACGCCAGGTGGTGGGCTGTTCCGGCGTCACGGCCCCGGCGCTGGCTGCGGGATTGGACCGAGGCTGGCGTCCGGCCCCGCCTGCGTGGCGTGCCGCACGGCTCCGGGCTGGGCAGGACTCGGTGGGTGGTAGAGCGCACTTTCGCCTGGCTCCACCATTTCAAGCGCCTGCGCAACCGCTACGAAGTACGAGCCGACCTGCATCAGAGTCTTCTTGAACTCGCCTGCAGCATCATCTGCTTGAGGCGCCTCTACGCCATCAGCCGCGCAGGATCCGGTACGTCAGGTGGGTGACGGCTGAGGAGTGGATCACGCGCGCGGGTTCGACGGTGAGGGCGGGTGAGACGTCGTCGAAGAGGCGGACTCCCTTGCCCAGCACGATGGGTGCCAGATGGATCTGGAGTTCGTCGATCAGCCCCGCGTCGAGGAACTGGCGCACGGTGTGGGCCCCGCCGGAGATCTGGACGTCCTTACCGGCCGCGGCCTTGCGGGCCTGGGCCAGGGCGGAGTCGATGCCGTCGGTGACGAATGTGAAGGTGGTGCCGCCCTGGCGGACCCACGGGGCCCGGGGGGAGTTGGTCAGGACGAAGACGGGGGCGCGGAACGGCGGCGGGTCGGGCCAGCCCTGCTCACCTTCGTCGAACATGCGGCGTCCCATGATGTAAACCCCGGCGCGGGCGAAGTTCTCCCGCACGATCGCGTCGTCCGCGTTGCTCTCGCCGCCCCCGATGCTCTGGCGTTCGCGCCAGCTCTCCACGTTCTCGACCCATTCGTGGATGCGGAGCCCGCCGTCGCCGAGCGGGTTGTCGGGGGCGGCGTTGGGGCCGGAGATGAAGCCGTCCAGGGACATGCCCAGGCTGGCGAAGACCTTGCTCATGCCGTCTCCTCGGTGGTGAAGAACTCGATAAGGGCGGGCGCGAGGACGTTCGGGTCGACGTCGTGGTCCTGGCCGTCGAGCGTGCGGTGCAGTCCGGGCAGGGCGTGGGCGCCGGCCCGGATCCAGCTCTCGCTCGCGCCCCCGTCGAGCACGAGCAACCGGCCGGCCAGGGCGTCCCATCGCCCGGTCGGCAACGGACGTCCGGACATGGTGTCGCCCATGACGGCGCCGTCGTACGGCAGCGTGTGGGCGACTGCTTCCATGTCGGCCCAGAACGGTGCATGACGCATCCCGTCGACCACGTTGGCCGGGACTCCGACCGCGCGGGTCAAGAAGTAGGCAACCGCTTCGCTGCGGGCGTCGTCCGCCACGAGGCCGGTGAGGTGTTCGAGGTAGTCGTCGGGGATCGGCGGGCGGCGGTCGTCGACCACGAACGGCGGTTCGTACACCGAGAGCCGGGAGATCGAGCTGCCCCGGGCCGCCGCCCGCAGGGCGAGGACGGCACCAGACGACATGCCGTGGACGAACGCAGTTCCGCCCGCGAGGGCGATCAGGGCGTCCAGGTCCTCGACCTCGCGCTGGACGCCGTACGGGGCGGTGTCACCGCTGTCGCCCCGGCCGCGGCGGTCGTAGGTGATGACGTCGAAGTGCTCACCGAGCAGCGCGGGAAGCTCCCCGAAGTCGCCACGCCGCTGGAAGGCGCCGCCGACGAGCACCAGGGCCGGTCCCCGGCCGGTTCGCTCGTAGGCGATGGCCGTGCCGTCGCGCGAGAAAGCCTTGTCCATGGATCTGTCTCCGCTCATGTCAGTGGGGCGTTCAAACGCCCGAATGAGAACTGGACGGTACAGTACTCACACAGGTACTGGTCCGTCTAGTACTGTTCCTCGAGAGGAGAAAGGGAGGGTCATGGAGACGCAGACGGAAGGGCGCTCGGCCCGCAAGCGCCAGGCGATCCTGGAGGCGGCCGCCACGGTGTTCCTGAACAAGGGGTACCTGGGCACGAGCATGGACGAGGTCGCAGCCCTGGCCTCGGTGTCCAAGCAGACGGTCTACAAGAACTTCGCCGACAAGCAGCGGCTGTTCACCGAGATCATCCACGGCGGCCTCGACCGCATCGACGAGTTGTTCAGCGACGTCACCGGCTCACTGGCCGCGACCGAGGACCTGGAGAAGGACCTCGCCGTGCTCGCCCGGCAGTTCGTCACCATCCTCACCCAGCCTCGCCTGCTCCAACTGCGCCGGCTGGTCATCGCCGAGGCCGACCGCTTCCCCGAACTCGGCCGTACGTACTACGAGCGTGGCCCCGAACGCGTCCACGCCCTCCTCGCCGAGAGCTTTGGCCGCCTTGCCGAGCGCAAGCTACTGACCCTGGACGACCCGGTCCTCGCGGCCAACCACCTCACGTGGCTGATTACCTCGATCCCGGTCAACAAGGTCATGTTCTGCGGCTCGGGCGAACAGTTCACCCGAGCCGAACTCGACCACTACGCCGACGAAGCGGTACGGGTGTTCCTCGCCGCCTACTGTCCGGCCACTCCTTCCACCTGACGGAAGGCGCGTCGATAGCGGCATGCCGAAACGATCAGTAAGGCGTGTCCGACGGATCGCGTGACCGGGTCGCGCTGGTGTCGTTCCGCCCAGCGTGGGGCGAGGCGATCTGTCGGATCGGGAGTGGGCCCGGCTGGAGCCGCACTTACCGAGGAACGCAGGGCGGGGCGGGCGGTGGGTGTGCCATCGCAAGGTGATCAACGGGATCTCGTTCCGGCAGCGGACCGGCGTCCCGTGGCGGGACCTGCCGACGCGTTTTGGGAAGTGGAAGACCTGCCGTGACCGGCACCGTAGGTGGTCAGCTGACGGCACGTGGGAGAGGATCCTGCGGGCCGTCCAGGCCGATGCCGATGCGGAGGGCCGGATCGACTGGTCCACGGTCAGCGTCGATTCCACCTCATGCCGCGCTCATCAGCATGCCGCCGGGGCGCGACGCCGCCCGGCGCGGATACCGGGCCGGCGAGGCGATGGGCCGCTCACGCGGCGGGCTCACGACCGAGATTCACCTGGCGAGCGACGGCGGCTGTCGTCCACTCGCCGTCCTGCTCACTCCCGGGCAGTGGGGTGACGCCCCGCAGATGATCCCCGTGCTCGATCGTATCCGTGTCCCGCGCCTGGCCGGCGGGCGTCCGAGGACGCGCCCGGATCATGTCTGCGGCGATAAAGCGTACAGTTCCCGCCGCAACCGTCGTTACCTGCAGCGACGGCAGATCCGGCACACGATCCCCGAGCGCAGGGACCAGCGGGCCAACCGCCTGCGGCGCGGAAGCCGAGGCGGTCGCCCCGCCGGTTTCGAACGGGCACGGTACTCCCGCAGGAACGAAGTCGAGCGGACCATCAATGCGCTCAAGGGCTCCCGGGCCGTAGTCACCCGGTACGACAAGAGAGCATTCGTTTTTCACGGAACGGTCACCCTCGCCGCGATCCGGCTGTGGCTCCGCTCATGAGCCCCTGGACAGGCTGTTGGGCACCTCTGTCAAAAGCAACGGCAGTTGCCCACGGCACATGACCCGCCGGCGTGCCCATCGACTTGGCACCCGACGTTGCAGACTTCGTCTCCTTCGGGGAGGGAGCAGAGGATGTCCGACGGTCGGCTGACCGATGCGGGGGTGGTGCCGGACGCCGTCAGCGGCCGCTGGGCGCACGAGGAAGACGGTTGCGAGGCGACGTGGGGAGCAGCCTGAGCCGGTGCCGCCAGGGTCATACCCCCAGGCAGAGCACAGCACCGGCCGCCAGCTTGGCCACGCTCTGGAACCCGAACTTCATACGCACTCCTTGAAGGAATAGGGCAAGCCTGCAACAAACAGAACAGTTCTGCCTCTGAGAAACCGGAGCCAACCCCGCTCTGCTGCCACGCGCCGTCCCGCACCACCGCGCCCCCACGCGGATCACCTACCACGTGTCCAACCCCGTCACCCCAACCCACCGGACAGGCCCTAGCGCCGGTGCAAGCGACGGCAGTCGGCCAGCCAGGACCTCCCCTCTCGACGACCCACCGGTGGTGGCCAAGCCGCTGCGAGGACTCGATGCCTTTGCGCGCGATGCGTTGGCGTGGGCGTTGGCGCCGGAGATGCCCAGCGACAGGGGTAGCCGGCGTCACCCTGTTCTGGGCGACGCACGCCAGTCGCAGCCACGCGGCATCGCGAGGTCACCCCGGAGTGCCCGCGGATCGGGCCTGCCTCCCGAGCCTCCCCTGCCCCACCCCCGCATGGCGGCACGCCCTGCCATCACTTTCCCCCCTCACGCCGAATGCGGCATCGATGCTTTCGGGGGCACTCCGGCAGCAAGCAGCAACGCGGGGCAGCCGGACGCCCCACCACGACGAACGTGACACGAGCGGAGCGTCTCCACCGGCGCACGCCACATCGCGGCAGCAGCCAGCTCCCCCTCAGCCACGGCCGGACAGTGCGGTCTCCGTACGCTGCTGCAGTGGTGACGGCAGGAGAACGGCGACCAACCCCCCACCGGCCCACAGACCGGGAACCGGCCCGCGCCCCCCACCCCTCCCTCGTAGCCAGCCAACGTTCTGACCCGAGCCAGGACGCACGGGCGGTGGTCGACGCACCTGCGCTCGCATCGCAGCTCGTACCCGCACCGAGCGAGCCCGGTACGTACGTGCCCAGCGGGGGCGACACGCCACTGCGGGTTTCGTCCTGGCTTCAGGTCAGAACTTTTGCTGGCTACGAGGGGAGGGGTGGGGGCGCGCCTTGGTCGCCGGGCTGCGGGTGGGTTTGGAGCTGGCCGCCGTACTCCTGCCGTCGCGGGGCCGGGGCGCGTGAGGAGATCGCGCCCTTTGTTGTGGCTGAGGGGGAGCTGGCTGCTGCCGCGATGTGGCTGACGCCGGTGGAGACGCTCCGCTCGTGTCACGTATGTACGTGGCCGGGCGTCCGGCTGCGGGTCGTTCGTGGTTCAGCACAGTGCGGCGTGAGCCGTATTGCGGTGTGCGGCGAGCTGCGCGTTCGTACGGCGGGCCGCGGACCAGTCGCGGTGGAGTTCCTGGGCCCGGCGGCGGGCGACCAGGGTGAGGCAGTGGGCGCAGGTCTCGGTCGGTCCCAGCACGATGACGCCCTGCCCGGCCGTACCGGGCACCGTGACCGCGGGAACCTGCGCCATGGCGCGCTGGTGGCGGAGGAGTTCCTCTGCCACGCGGCCGAGGCTGCGGGCGAACGTGATCGCCGATGCGTAGCCGGCCCCGGCGCCCAGTCCGAGTCGGTGCCGCGCCTCCCGTACGGCGAGCAGTGCCTCGGCCCGCACGGCATCCCCTGCGGGGAGCCGCACGGCCGCCGCTTCGACTTCGGCGGCCGTCCTGTCGACGAACACGCGCAGGCGGGCGGTGAGAGTGCGGACCCTGGCGGGTGCGGGCAGCCAGCGTTCATTGGTGGTGGTTTCGCTAATCAGTTCGTTGATGGTTCGGATATTCGCGGCGTCAGTGCGGATTGCGGCACCGCCGGAGTGGCCGGTGAAAGGGAAGGGAGGCATGCGGAAGCTCCTGCATCGAGAAGAGAAGGTGGGCAGGTCAGAACGCTCGCGCAGCCGCGCATGAGCTCGCAAGCTAGCTCCCGAAATAGAGCGAAACTGGCATATGCCAAAGCCTGGCAAGGCTTTCGTGAGCCCCAACTGGAGCTGGAAGACTGGCAACTGAGCCGCGGGCACGGGCAACAGGGCCGGGCTGAGGGGTAACAGGGCGACGCCGCAGTGGTACAGGGGCGCGCCGAGGGGTACAGCATCGGAAGGGCGCAAGAGTGGCAGCACGACGCGGCCCGACGTTCCGTCGCAGGGAACTGGGCAAGGAACTCCGCCGTCTGCGCGAGAGGAAGGGCTACACCACCAAGGAAGCAGCAGAAGCCATTGAAAGCTCGGAATCGAAGCTCAACCGAGTCGAGTCCGGCCACAATCAACTGCCTCGCGTCCGCGACCTCGAAGAACTACTCGATTTCTACGGCGTGAGCGACCGGGCCGACCGTGAAAATCTCCTCATGCTGCACCGCGACTCGCTCAGCAACGACTGGTACCGGCCCCATAAGAACTTCCTGCCCTCCGGGCAGTCGCTCTACGTGGGACTGGAGAGGGACGCCATCTCCCTGCGGGCCTGGCACTCCCAGGTGGTCTTCGGCCTCCTGCAGTCCGAAAGTTATGCGCGTGCCATGTTCACCACGGCCAAGCCGGTCGATGAAAGAACCACTGAGTTCGTGGAGACGAACATTGCAGTCCGGATGGAGCGAAAGGAGATCCTTCACCAGGACGACCCCGTCGAGCTTCGCGTGATCCTCGACGAAGCGGCACTTCGCCGTGTCATCGGCGGTCCCGAGGTCATGCGTGAGCAGTACGAGGAAATCGAGCGACTGGCTGCTCTCGACCACGTCACGGTGCAGATCCTTCCGCTGAGCCTTCCGGCTTACCGCGCCTTCGACAACTTCGTCCTCCTGGACTTCGAGGAGGGATTCGATCCGGTGGTGATGAACGACGGACCGGCTGTATTGACGGTTTCCGACAAGCGCCGCGACGTCTGGAAGTACGCGAGGCGCTTCGACGCGATGCGTGAAAGCGCGCTGGCGCCTGCCAAGACAGCAGAATTTCTCCGTCACCTAGCGAAAGAGCTCGAACATGGCTGAAATACGTGTGACGTCCCGCGATACCGCGGAGGAGGAACGCTGGTTCAAGTCCTCCCACAGCATCGACACCGGCGGCGGCAGCTGCATCTCCATAGCCGTCCTGCCGGAACGCGTCGGCATACGCGACTCCAAGCACCCCGACGGCCCCGCCGTCACCGTCCCCCGCGCCGCCTGGGCGGCTTTCGCCGCCTTCGTCGGTTCGCTCAGGCCGCGTTCCACGGCATCGTCGGGAACCACCAGTAGTCGTAGCGGGCCGGGAGGCGGATGCCCCAGTAGACGACCGTGAACGTGCCGAACAGCAGGAGGGCCGTGCCCGAGAACGTCGCCGCGCGGCCCGGTGCGGCGTGGAGCCAGCGGGGGATGCGGCCGTGGCCGGTCAGGGCGAGGAGGAGGAAGAGCAGGGCCACGACCACGACGTTGCCGAGGGCGATCAGGGCGAACAGCAGGGCGCCGTAGAGGGCGTTGTGCGTGTCGGCGGCGTAGGCGAAGGCCTTGCGGAAGAGGGGGTAGGGGCGGCCGATGACGAAGCCGCCGATGAGGGCGCCGATCAGGAGGAGCCGGGTGCGGTGGGTGAGGGGGTCGGGGGTCAGGCCGAGGGCGGAGAGGCCGAGCCAGGCCATCACGAGGCCGATGACGGTGAAGGTGATCAGGGCCTGGAGGGCGCGCGGGGGTATGCCGCCGCTGCCGGTGGACTGCGAGAGTTGCGGGATGTTCGGGCCGATGGCGGCGCAGATGCCGCCGTAGAGCGCTGCCACGGCCACCGCCGCGGCCGTGACCCGGCCCAGGGGGCGGAGTGCGGCCGCCAGGCGGCCGCTGCGGGTGTCGGCCGTGCCGGCCATGGGGGCGATGGCACCGAACGCGGCCACGTTGCAGGCCGTGAACGTGCCCGCGAGGCCCACGACGAAGGCGAAGAGGGCGCCGGCGCCGGTGCCGGGGATGTCGTCCTTGAGGGAGTCGCGGCCCAGGAGGCCGTCGGCCGTGTCCACGCCCAGGCCGTCGACGAGTCCGACCGACCAGAGGACGGCGAGCAGGATGCCCGCCGTGAGACCCGTGACGGCGCAGGCCGTGGGGCGGCGGTCGGTGATGACGGGGAGGGTTCGGGCCATGGTGTTCCCCTCGGTCAGCGGCTGAAGGGCTTGAGGGCGGTGAGGAGTTCCTCCGGTACGGGTTCGGGCTCCATGAGGCCGTCGTCGCCGGTGCGGCGCATGCAGGCGACGGTCTGGTGGCCGCGGGCCACGAGGTCCGGGGGGTTGCCGGCGCGTACGTAGTCGAAGGCCATCTCGATGCGGTTGCCGGCGAGGTGGCGCAGGGACATGTGGAGGTCGATCTCGTCGAGGGCGCGGCACTCGCGCAGGTACTCCATGTCGCAGGAGACCGTCACGAGGGTGAGGCCGTGGGCGAAGGCGGCGACCGTGCCGGGGGCGTGGTCGGCCAGGAAGGCTTCGCGGCAGTGGCCCTGCCAGCGCACGTAGTGGGCGAAGTAGACGTTGCCGGCGAGGTTGGTCTCCTCGAACGGCACGCGGTGGCGGTGGACGTAGGTGCGCTGGGCGGGCGTCATGCGCGGCCCCCGGCGACCCGTACGCGGACGGACCGCGGTACGCGGACGGGTGGTGCGGCACCGATCGCCACCGCGACCGGGGAGGGCAGGCCGGTGACGCGGACGACGACGGTGGCGACCGTCAGGTCGCCGGCGCGCAGCAGGACCCAGCCGTCGGTGGTGACGCGCTCCACGCGCAGCGGGGCGTCCGGGCGGGCGCCGAGGGCGAGGAGGGTCTGGCGGCAGGTCAGCAGGCGGGCGTACCCGTGACCGGGTTCGCCGCCCGTCGCCCGGTCCGCCTCGTCGGCGACGGCGGCCGCGCGGGGGCCGAGCAGGGCGCGCCAGCGTTCGGGGGGTGCGCCGGGCACGGGGGCCCAGTCCACGGCCACGGGCCGGCCGGCGAGGGCGACGAGGGCGCGGTCGCCGAGGTGGGCGGCGCTGCGGAAGCCGTCCGCGGCGCCGGGCGGGACGTCGGCGGCGGCGCCGGCGGCGAGGTCGGCGTGGGCGTCGGGCAGCAGGTGGTCGAGGCTGCGGGTGAGGTACGGGCCGAGGAGTTCGGCGGGCCAGGGCGTGCCGGCGGGCAGGGGCAGGGGGCCCACGTCCTTCAGCCGCAGGCCGTGCCAGGTCTCCAGGACGGTGCCGGTGGCGTCCTCGACGCGTACGTCGTAGCGGTAGCCGTCGGCGTCGTGCGCCGTCTCGTGGGCGTGCACCAGGAGGGTGCCCTCCGCGGGTGCCGCGCCGTGGAACCGTACGGCGTCCACGGCCACCGGCAGCACGCGCCGGTGCGGCACGCAGCCCTGCAGCACGTGGACGTAGGCGTCGCGCAGAGCAGCGTCGCCGAGGAGCAGCCGTGGGCTGTGGAAGCCGCCGAACCACTCCCCCGCGCCGCCCGCCGCCACCTCGGCCACGCAGCTGCGGCCGCTCAGGCGCCGGTAGCGCACCAGGCGGCGGAAGCGGGGGCCGTGGAAGAACAGGTCGCCGTAGTGCGGTGAGCGGGTGGGGTCCGTACGGCCGGAGGGCAGCGCAGGGGCGGGCTCGGCGCTCGTGCGGTAGACGGCGCGGAAGTGGTCGGCTGCGAAACCGGTCTCGTCGCTGCGCACGACAGTGGCGACGGTGCCGTCGTCGTGGCGCAGGGCGGCGACGCGGAGGGTACGGGAGCCGTCCAGGGGGACGGTGACGGGCCGTTCGAAGGCGATGTCGGTGACGGAGAGGACCGTGTCGTGCCCCGTGACGGCGGCCGCCGCCTGGGCCATGGCCTCCAGGCCCACCACGGCCGGCAGCAGGGGTACGCCGTCGAGGGCGTGATCGGCCAGGTACGGGTCGCTGCCCAGGCCCACGCGGGCCTCGGCCACGACCTCCACGCCGGGCTGGTGGACGAGCGGCCGCTCCAGGAAGCGCAGGAGCGGCAGGGACTCGTCCGCGTACCGCAGGGTCGGCGTGCGCGGCAGGCGTCCCGCCACCATCACGGTCGTGGGCAGGTCGTCGGCGGCCAGGAGCGACAGCAGGACGCGGGTGCCGGCCGCGACCGGGATCGGCGCCACGCCCTGCCGGCGCAGCGCCTCCACGGCACCCAGGCGGTGGGCCATGCCCGTGCCCTCCCACTGCGACCACTCCACGCTCAGGCAGCGGCAGTGCGGCAGGGCGGCCGCCAGCTCCTCGGTGCGGTGGCGCAGCCGGTCGTTGGCCAGGGCGTAGTGCGCCTCCCCCGGCAGACCGATGCGGGCGATCACCGAACCGTACGTCACCAGCAGGCGCAGCCGCTGCGGGTCGACGGCGGCCAGGACGGCCTCCAGGCCGTCGCACTTGGGCGCGAGCGCGGCGCGCAGGCGGGCGGGGGTGAGGTCCTCGATCCGGGCGGGGTCGTTGCGGCCCGCGCAGTGCAGGACGGCGGTGACGGGGCCGGTCCCGGCGGCGGCGCCGGTGACGACGCCGGTGACAGCGCCGGTGACGGCGCGGCGCACGGCGTCCGGGTCGGTCACGTCGGCGACCGCGTAGCGCGCGGTGAGCCCCTCGGCGGCGAACCGGCGCAAGGTGGCGGCTGCTTCCGCATCGGTGGTCGGATCGGAACGTCCCAGCAGGATGCACCGCACGCCGGTCGCCCGGGCGAGGGCCAGCGCCGACTCGGCACCGATGCCCTTGGCACCGCCGGTCACCAGGCACACGTCGGCGGGGCCCAGTGGTACGGCCGCGGCGTCGGGTGGGGGGAGGGGGTGGTGTGCGGTGACCGGTACATGGCGTCGGCCGTCGTCGTCGTACACGACCTCTGCATAGCCGCGGATGCCGCGGGCCGCCTCCGCGGCGGCCAGGGACAGTCCGTCGGAGTGCGGCGGCACGTCGACGACCAGACAGTCCAGGCCGGGGCGTTCGGCGGCCAGGGACCGGGCGAGTACCGGGCCGGGGCCGCGGTGATGGACGACGAGCAGGGGGATGGTGGTCGCGGCCGCCGCCGCCGTCCGGAGGGTGGCGAGCCAGGCGTCGGGGTCGCGGCCCACGTCCGGCGGGAAGGCGACCACGGTGGCGCGCGGGCCTTCGCCGCCTGCGGGGAACGCCTTGCGGACGACCGGGGCGAGGGGGTGCGGCTCGGGGATGTCGTACGTCCAGTCGTAGGTGACCGGGGCCGCGGGGGGTGCGGCGGCGGGGCGGGGCTGCAAGTGGTGGGGCTGCAAGTGGTGGGGCTGCAAGTGGTGGGTGTAGGCCCGCACCCACGGGCCGGCGGCCCCGGCCGGGGTGCGGTCGTCGTCGTCCGCGGCCGCGGCTGTGGGCAGCGCCTCCAGGTACGCGGCCAGGCCGGCCACCGTGGCGCCGGCCAGGGCGCTGGTGTCGGTGGGGGCGGCGCGGCCGAGGGCTTGGGCGGCTTCGGCGGCGATCTGGGCGATGCGGAGGGAATTGATGTGGAGGTGGGTGAGGAGGAGGTCGTCGTCGTGGATGGTTTCGGGGGCGAGTTCGAGGGTGGTGGAGAGGAGGCGGCGGAGGGTTGTTGTGGTGGTGGTCGGGTGCGGGTGCGGGCCGGTGGTGGGGGCGCCTGCGGCGGGCCGGCCCCGGTCCCGCCCTTTCACCGTTTCCCGGGGGCTCCGCCCCCGGACCCCCGCTCGGGGCTGCGCCCCCGGCCCCGTTGGGGGTTCCGCCTCGGACCCCCCTCGGGGCTGCGCCCCCGGCCCCGTTGGGGGCTCCGCCCCCGGCCCCGCGAGGGCCGCCGCCCCGGACCCCTCTCGGGGCTCCGCCCCGGACCCCGCGGGGAGCTGCGCTCCCCGGGCGGGGTCTGCGGGTGTCGGCTCCGGCGCCGCGCTCGCGTTCTGCATCGCCTCGCACGGGTTCGTCAGGAAGCTGCGGGGGCGGTCCACGTCGATGGGGCGGGTGAAGCGGTCCGTCGTCCAGGGCAGCGGCGTTGCCCCGCACGCCGCGAAGAGGGCTGCCGTCACCGTCGCCACAGCCCTCGGCGTACCCGTCGTCGTGTCCAGGCTCAAGGTGGGCAGGCCCGTGGGGGTCAGGGGGGTCAGGGTGGTGCCCGGGCCCACTTCGAGGAGGATGTCGACCCGGGTCGCCAACTCTCGTACCGCCTCCGCGAAGCGGACCGGGGTCAGGGTGTGTTCGGTCAGGTGGGTTGCGAGGTTCGTGTCGGGGGGCAGGGGTGCGCCCGTCACCGTGGAGATGACCGTTCCGGTCAGGGGGGTGCGCAGGTCCGCTCGGGCGAAGCAGTCCGCGAGGGCCGGGAGGGCCGGGCGCATCGCGGGTGAGTGGAATGCGTGGGAGACGGCCAGGGGGGCCACGGGGATGCCGCCGTGGCGGTCGGCCTCCTCGCGGAAGCGGGACAGGGCGGGGCGGGGGCCCGCTACGGTCACGCGGTGGGGGCCGTTGACGGCGGCGATCACCGCTCCCGTACCGCGCAGGAGCAGCTCCGCCGTGTCCGGGTCGGTGCCGACCGCGAGCATGCCGCCGCCGCTTTCGCCGTAGTGGGCCATGAGGGAGCCGCGGGTGCGGGCGAGGGCGACGGCGGCGGCGGGGTCGAGGGCGCCGGCCCAGCACAGGGCGGTGAGTTCGCCGAGGCTGTGGCCGACCGCGGCGGTGGCGCGCACGCCCAGGCGGTCGAGGTAGCGCAGGCCGGTGAGGGAGGCGGCGACGACGGCGGGCTGGACGACGGCGGTGTCGGCGGTTCCGTGGCCGGGCTGGGGGTCGGGGACCTCCGCGTGGAGGTCGTCGCCGTCGACCAGGCGGGCCAGGAGGGGGCTCGCCGTGCGGTGGCCGGGGGTGCCCTGGCCGGGGAGGAGCAGGCCCAGGTCCAGGGCCGGTCCGGTGCCGGCGAAGACGCCGCCCCTCGCGTCGAGGTGGGCCTTCCCGACCGTCTGCGCGGCCGTCCGCAGGCGGTCGGCGAGTTCGGTGGGCGAGGCGGCGACGACGGCGACGCGCAGGGGTGCGGTGGGGTCGGCGTGGCGGGCGAGGGCGGCGGCGGTGTCGGTGAGTTCGGCCTCGGAGAGGGTGGCGGCGAGGGTGGCGAGGTGGGTGAGGCGTGCGGTGAGTTCGGCGGGGTCGTGGCCGCTGAGGGGGACGATCTCGCAGCCCGGGTCCGCGGGGTGCGGCCACGGGAGGGCGACGGAGGTGTCCGTGCCGGAGAGGACGACGTGGGCGTTGATGCCGCCGAATCCGGAGGAGTTGACGCAGGCGCGGCGGGGCAGGGCGGTGGGCCAGGGTTCGGGGGTGGCGAGGGCCTCGACGACGGGGTCGGGGCCGGTGAGGAGTTCGTGCGGGTCCTCGCAGCCGGTGGTGGGGGGCAGCATGCCGTGGTGGACGGCGAGGACGGCCTTGAGGAGTCCGGCGACGCCGGCCGCGGCCTTGGTGTGGCCGATGTTGGCCTTGATGCTGCCGAGGGCGGCGGGGCGGGCGCGGCGTCCGTCGCCGGCGCGCAGGGCGGCGTCGAGGACGGCGAGTTCGACGCGGTCGCCGACGGCGGTGCCGGTGCCGTGGCCCTCGACGAGGCCGACGGTGCCGGGCGGGTGGCCGGCGCGCTGCCAGGCGCGGTGCAGGGCGAGGGCCTGGCCGGTGCGTTCGGGGCGGGTGAGGCCGCCGTGGCCGTCGGAGGAGGTGCCCCAGCCGTCGATGCGGGCGTACGGCCGCAGGCCCAGGCGCTCGGCGGTCTCCTCGCGGGCGAGGACGACGATGCCGCAGCCCTCGCCGGGCAGGAAGCCGGTGGGCCGGCGGTCGTAGATGCGCATGGGACCGTCGGCGAGGGCGCCGAGGCGGGAGAAACCGACGAGTTCGAAGGGGTCGAGGCTGAGGTCGACGCCGCCGGCGAGGGCGATGTCGAGGTCGCCCTGGGCGAGGAGGGTGCAGGCGGTGCCGACGGCGACGAGGGAGGAGGCGCAGGCGGCGTCGACGGTGTGGCCGGTGCCGTGGAAGCCGAAGTGGTTGCAGATGCGGCCGCTGATGGTGTTGGCGAGGCTTCCGGCGAGGGTCTCGTCGCCGGGTTCGGGGAAGGGCTGTTTGTAGGCGGCTTCGAGGTCGCGGAGGATCGCGCGCCGTTCGCCGGAGGCGGTGCCGTGCTCGGCGAGGACGCGGTCGACGGTGCGGCGGACGTACGGCCAGCGCAGCCGCAGTTGCCCGGTGCGGGAGAACTCGCCGGTGAGGGAGTTGCCGAGGACGACGCCCACCCGGGCGGGGTCCAGGCCCTCGCCGCCGGGGGCGCCGGCGTCGCGCAGGGCGGCCGCGGCGACGTCGAGGGCGAGCCAGTGGGCGGGGTCGGCGGCGCGGTGGGTGCTGCCGGGGACGCGGAAGACGGCACGGTCGAAGGTCCAGCCTTCGAGGACGGCGGCGCGCTCCAGGGTGATGCCGTCGGGGCCGCCGCCGGCGTACTCGGTCAGGGGCAGCCGCCCGGGCGGCAGGCGGCGGAAGGCGCGCCGGCCGGCGAGCACGGTCTGCCACAGGGCCTGCGGATCGTCGGCGTCGGGGTAGCGGCAGGCCAGGCCCACGACGGCGACGCGGCATGTCACGGGGCCTCCCCGGCGGTACGGGCGACAGGGGTGGTGCGGCGCAGGCGCTGCAGCAGGGGCGCGGTGACGGGCAGTGTGATCAGTGCCAGCCAGCGCACGGCGCACACGATGCCGAGGGCGAAGAAGAGCCCGAAGGTGATGTGCAGGGCCATCAGCGCCCCGTACGCGGCGGCGATACCCAGGCCGAAGGCGACCTGCCGGCGGGGGGCGACGGGCGTCGTCCCCGGGTCGCTGATCATGTAGTTGGTGTAGAGGACGAAGGCGACGCCGGTCATCGGGCCGAGCGCCCCCAGGATCCAGGCGTCGGTCAGCAGGGAGCGGATCACCGCCTGCAGGGCGAAGCCGGCCATCCAGCCCAGCAGCAGCGGCATCTTGAGGGTGAGCTTGGCGTTGAGCAGCGTGCCGGCGCCGAGCACGGCGAGCGGGATGATCCAGCGCAGCGGGCCGGGCGGGTACTCGGTGAACTCGTACGGCGGGGCGATGCCCACCCAGTCGTACAGCAACAGCGTCACGACGATGCCGGTGTTGGACGGGTTGAGGACGTGCTGGCTCTTGCCGCGCACACGGGCCCGCACCACGTACTTCGAGGCGATGCCGACGGCGGCGGCGAACGCGTAGGGCGCCAGCCGGTCACTGGCGAACAGCAGCATCGAGCAGGCCAGGCCGGTGATGTGGGCGGGCAGCATGAAGTCCAGCACCTGCCCGAACGGGCCGAGGTAGCGGGGGCGGCGCCGGTGGACGGCGGCGTCCGTGGTCTCCAGCAGCAGCTCGGTGGCGTACGCGGTGCCCACCGCGACGAAGGGCGTGGCCCACGCCTGCTCGAAGCCCAGCCAGGTCAGGCCCAGGACGTTGAGAACGGTGATCGACAGCGCGAAGCGGCGCAGGGCCTTGCTGCGGCGCTGCTGCGGGGTGAGCCCGGCGGACGCCGCGGGGGCGGACGCGGTGGGGGCGGGGGAAGCGGGGACGGTGGTCGTCACGGGAGCACCTCTTCGCGTGGGGGTCCGGGCCCGGTCAGCTGGGCATTGCAGCGGCCGTGGCCGGGGAGAGGACGACGGTGTGGGCGCCGGGCGCCAGCGTGCGGGTGATCCGGTGCTGCCCCGCCGCGTCGCGCCAGCTGATCTCGGCGGTGACCGGTTGTCCCGTGCGGGCGCCGAGGCCGAAGAGGAGCTCGGTGCCGTTGACCCCGGTGTGCCCGTTGGCCGGCTGCAGCTGCTGGGTCTGTACGCGCCCGTCGGCGGTGCGCACCGTCGCCTTCGCGCCGACGGCCGGCGTGCTGCCGGTGCCGCCGGGCACGGTGGTGGGCATACGCAGGCGCAGGGCGAGCCGCTCCCCGGCGGGGCCGGTGTTGTGCAGGTAGGTGGAGCGGCCCCACTGGTTGGCCACGACGATGTCCAGACGGCCGTCGCCGTCGGCGTCGGTGAGGGCGAAGGAGCGGCTGGGCACCTGCTGGCGCAGGCCGACGGCCGCGCCGAGGTCGGTGTAGCGGCCGTCGGCCGTACGGACCCAGAAGCGGTTGCCGGCGGCGCCGGAGAGGTCGTCCCCGGTCTGCACGCGCGGCCAGCTCAGCGGGGAGTGCAGCAGGCTGTCGTTGCTCATGGCCAGCTCCTGCAGTTCGGGCCACTTGTTGGTGCCGCCCTGGGTGAAGCCGGTGGCCTGCAGGATCTGCGGGTGGCCGCTGTTGTCGAAGTCGCCGGCCTTCACGTCCCAGGACCAGCCGGAGCGGGCCAGGCCGAGGTCCTCGCTGCGGTCGCGGTAGGGCGCCGTGCCCTTGGCGAGGTCGGTGAGGGGGCCGTTGCGGGTGAAGACGAAGTTGCTCTCCTCCAGGGCGTAGGGGAGCGTGATGTTGCTGACGAGGATGTCGGGTTCGCCGGTGCCGTCGAGGTCGGCGAAGGCCACACCCATGCCCTTGTACGAGTCGTGGCCGAGCACCTTCGACTTGGGAGTGGTCGGGGTGCGTTCGCCCTCGGCGAGGGTGAAGGAGGCCGTGCCGGGCCGGGAGCGGTTGACCAGCAGCCGGTCGGGGCCGAAGTCGTTGGCGAGGTACAGCTCGGGCAGCCCGTCCCCGTCGAGGTCCTGGGCGCCGAGCGCGAGGGTCCAGCCGTGCCGTACGCCGGCGGGCAGGGCGCCCGGCGCGTCCCGGAAGACGGCGGCGGGCTCGGGGCCGCCGCGGCCGGAGGCCCACAGCAGGACGTGGGCGGTGCCGGCGTTGCGGGCGTTGGACATGCCGTCCTGCATGGCCATGCGCGGGTCGTCGGCGGCCTTGGTGTCCAGGACGCGGGCGCCGTCGGGGAAGTAGTTGCCAACGACGAGGTCGGGGTGGCCGTCGCCGTCGATGTCGGTGTGGTTGACGGTGGTGGTGTTCCACACCTGCATGGGGGAGACGACTTCCTGGGCGCGGAAGGCGTCGGCGGACGGCTCGGCGCCGGCCCGGCGCAGGAACAGCACCGGGGAGCGGCCCCAGTAGTAGACGAGCACGCCCGTGGTGCCGTCCTGGGCGAAGTCACCGGTGACGCAGCCCATCGGGGCCATGGTCCGCGGATCGAAGTCCAGCCCGCGGGGCACGAGGGCGAAGGGCGCGTACCGGCCGCCGGAGCCCGGCAGGGGTCGCACGGTCACCGAGTCGTCGCGCGGATCGACCAGGCACACGTCCCCGTCCCGCCCGGTGCCCGCCACGTCCCCGACGGCGGCACTGGCACCGACCGCGGAGATCCACGCGGAGATCCGGCGCAGGCCGGGCTGCACCTGCCGCTGGGTGCGGCCACCGGGCGGATCGCCGTTGAGGAACTGGGAGGAGAACCGGAAGCGGCCGGCGAGCCGCTCGCGTTCGCCGGCGGACGTACCGGGCTGCGCGGCGACGAACCCCAGACAGGAGACGATCACCAGGGCGACGACGGGCGCGGCCAGGGCCCGCCACCACGCCCCGCGCTGCGGGGTGCCGCGAGTGTCGGTGCGGGGCATCTTCCCTCCGGAGGTACGGCGACGGGGTTCGCTGCGGGAGCCCGACGGGCGGGACCGGTCGGGGACGGCGGCTGGTCGGGGACAGTGGCTGGTCGGGGACGGTGGCTGGTCAGGGACGGTGGCTGGTCGGGGACGGTCGGGGAGCGGGTCGCGCGGGGAGCGGGTCGCGCGGGGCGGTCCGTGGCGCTGGTCCTCGGGGCCGGTCCGGGACCGGGCCGACAGGAGGCGGTCCGGGACCGGCCGGTAGGGGCGGTCCGCAGGGCCGGCCCCTGGAGCAGGTTGCGCGGGTTGCGTTCCCGGGGCCCCGGCCCGGATGGCCGGCCTTCGGCCGCCGGTGGGCCGCGGCAGGGGCCCGTGCACCGCCGGCTTCGCCGGCTCGTCAGCGGGCCGCCAGGGCGCTGCCGCTGATCATGTCGCGCCAGGCGAGGAAGTCGTCCAGGGAGCCGTCGCCGTGCAGTTGGCGCTCGGCCGCCACCGTCCAGTCGGCGGCCGTCGCCATGTCGACGCCCGTCAGCCGCAGCACCCCCCGGTGCGTGTGCTCGGGTACGTGCCCGCCGCGGCGCCGGGCCTCGGCGGCGAAGGCCGCGCCCTGGGCCAGCTCGGCACGGTGGGGGCCGGCGTGCTCGCGCAGCCGCTCCAGTTCGGCGTCGTCGGCCCCGCCCGCGTAGCAGGCGGCCAGGCCCACGCCGCTCCACAAGTGGCCGCGGCGGTCGGCCGGGAAGGTCTCGATCACGTCGGCGATCCGCTCCGGATCCGCCGACTCGACGAACCACAGACTGCGCCCGAGCCCCTGGTGCCGTACGGCCCCCTGCGGCGACGGCGGGCCGGAGGCCGCGAGGCGGGCCACGGCCCGGCGGCCGCCGAAGTAACCGCGGGAGAAGCCCTCGCCGTCCAGGGTCAGCCACTGCAGCAGCGGGTCGAGGCCGAGTCTGCCGCGGGCCCCCGGCAGCGGCACCCGGGCCAGGGCCCACCCGGCGCCCACGTGCACCAGGTGCACGTACGGCCGGCCGGGCCCGGCGAGCAGGCCGGCCAGCCGGCGGCCCCGGGCGAACAGGAGGGTGTCCAGCAGCGCGCAGGCCATGCCCGCGCCCTCGTAGGCGAAGCCCCGTTCGCCACCGTCCAGGGCGGACAGCCGCTCGTGGACGCGGTCGGTGCCCGTGCTCTCGACGGCCGTGTTGAAGCCGGTGAGGAAGGAGCGGGCATGGCGTTCCAGGACCCTGCGGCTGTCCGGTCTGCCGCAGTGGAAGCCGCGTACGGAGAAGTCGGCCATCTCCTCGGGCAGGCGCAGGCGGCGGGCCCAACGCGGGGCGCCGTCGGCGGGTTTTCCGGGCATGTGCGGCCCCCGTCCTCATCCTCAAGGATGCTGCGGCGCCGCGGAGTTCGACGGCGCGGGTCGTCGGCCGGACTCGAACACAGTGCGTATTGCTATCAGTTGTCGAAGTGACGGTCAACACACCCGGCGCGCTGTCATTGAAGTTGCTCGGTGGGACGCAGCAGCACCTCCCCGATCGCCATGTGCCGCGGACGCGTCACCACGTGCACGATCGTCTCCGCCACGTCCTCCGGCCGCAGCGGCTCGCCCGGATCGAAGTCCCCCGCGAGGGCCTGCAGCACCTCGGGCCGGGAATGCGAGGCCAGCTCGGTCGCCACGAAACCGGGCTCGACGACGCACACCCGCACGTGCCGGCGGGCCACCTCCTGGCGCAGCGCCTCGCTGAACCCGTTCACGCCGAACTTGACCGCGTTGTAGACGGCGGTGTTCGGCGTGGCGATGCGGCCGCCGACGGACGAGACGGTGACCACGTCCGCGACGCGGCGCGGGCCGTCGGCGGCGGCCCGCAGGAGGTGCGGCAGGGCGGCGCGGGTCACGAATGCCGTACCCATCAGCCCCACGCGCACCATGCGGTGCCACTCGTCGGTGGGGGCGCCGTCGACGGGGCCGAGCAGGAGCAGGCCGGCGCTGTTGACGACGACGTCGAGGCGGCCGGTGGCCCGCACGGCCGCGGTGACGGCGGCCTGCGCGCCGGCCTCGTCGCCGAGGTCGCCCTCGGCGACCACGCCGCCGATCGCCTCGGCCAGTTTGCGCAGCCGGTCGCCGCGGCGGGCGGCGAGCACGACGGTCGCCCCGGCGGCGGCCAGGGCCCGGGCGGTGGCCTCGCCGATGCCGCTGGAGGCGCCGGTGACGAGGGCGGTGATGCCGGTGAGTGGGGTGGCGGTGCCTGTTGCCATGACGGCGTCCCCTTTCGGTGGGTGGCGGGTGGCCCTGCGGGCGGCCGGCCCCAACCCCGCCCTTTCACCGTTTCCCGGGGCTCCGCCCCGGACCCCGGACCGGGCTCCACCCGGTGTCCTCAATCGCCGGACGGGCTTTCTGGGGTACTCACGTACCCACTAGGCCCATGAAGGCCACGCAGCGGTGGACCGCTTCCGGTTCGCCCTCGATGCGCAGGCGGCCCGACAGCAGGGCCTCGAACGGTGTGTGCATCTCCGCGCCGATGCTCACGAACGTGTGCGCGTCCGTCGTGACGACCAGCGCCGGCTCCTGCGCGGGACCGCGGCGCGTGACGGCACGGCCGTCCGCCACCTCGATGTTGAACGTCTCGCCGTCCACCCGGAACTCGTACGCCTCCGCGACCTGCGGCACCGGCCGGCCGTGGATCATGGCCTGGACGGCCAGGATGCCCCACGCCGCCCGCACCGTGCCGCCGGCCGCCTCCGCCTCGCCGAGGAAGCCCATGCCCCAGCGGGCGAGGGACAGCAGCGGCTCCCGCAGTTCCTCGCCGCGCGGGGTGAGCCGGTACTGCTTGCCGCGGCCGTCGCCGGGGACGGCGGCCGACTCGATCACCCCGCGCTCGGTGAGCGCCCGGAGCCGGTCGGAGAGCAGGTTGGGGCCGAGCCCGGGCAGGTTGCCGAGGATCTCGTTGAAGCGGGCGGGGCCGATGAGCAGCTCGCGCACGATGAGCAGCGCCCAGCGCTCGCCGACGACGTCGAGGCCGGCGGCGAGCCCGCAGAACTGTCCGTAATGGCGCTTGCCCTTCATACCGAACCCTCAACTCGCGGCAGTATCACTACACTTGATGGTAGCAACAGCTGTGAGCAACCTGGGAGAAGGCCGGTCGCCCGGCCGGTCACTACAGTCGGGCGGCATGGACGGATGCGACAGCACGGCCGCGCAATCGTTCGTCACCCGCTTCATGGCCGACGTCGGCGGCGGCATGGTCGCCGCCCTGTGCGCCCTCGGCGTCCGGCTCGGCCTCTTCCGTGCCCTTGCCGACGCCGGCCCCTCCCGCAGTACGGAACTCGCCGCCCGCACCGGTCTCGACGAGCGGTACGTCCGTGAATGGCTGCACGGCCTCGCGGCAGCCGCATACCTGCGCACCGACGCAACGGGAGAGGTGTTCTCGCTGCCGCCCGAGAACGCGGCGGTGCTCGCGCACGAGGAGTCGCCGTTCTTCATGGGCGGCGCGGCCCGGCTCGTGCCCGCCCTCGGCTCCATGCTCGGGCCCGTCGCCACCGCCTTCCGCACCGGCGACGGCATCGCGCCGGAACGCTACCCCGGCGAACTCTTCCACACCATGTGGCAGATGAGCGGCAGCTGGCTGGGCACACTGCTGCTGCCCCAATGGGTTCCTGCCGTCGAGGGCCTGGCCGAACGGCTCGCCGCCGGCGCCCCCGTGGCCCACATCGGCAGCGGCGGCGGCCGGGCCCTGGTCCTGCTGGCCGGCGCCTACCCGCGCTCCCGCTTCACCGGCTACGACGAGCTGCCGCTCAACGTCGAGCACGCGCGGCAGGAGGCGGTGGGCGCCGGCGTCGCCGACCGCGTGGAGTTCGTCCACGGCCGGGCGACGGACCTGCTGCCGGGCAAGGGCGACCATGCGCTGGTCCTCGCCCTGGACGTCCTGCACGACGCGCCCGACCCGGCACAGGCGCTGACCGCGGTGCGCGCGGCCCTCGCGGACGACGGGGTGCTGCTGCTCCTGGAGAGCAACGGCGCCGACGCCCCAGCCGGCAACCGCGGTCCGGCCGCGGCCCTGCTGTACGGGGCGAGCGTGCTGTACTCCCTCCCCACGGCACGGGCGGCGGGGGCGGCGGAACCGGCAGGGATGCTGGGGCTGACGGAGGCGCGGTTGCGGGCGCTGTGCGCGGGAGCGGGGCTGAGCCGGGTACGCCGGCTGCCGGCGCCGACGCCGCTGAACGCGCTGTACGAGATCCGCCCGTGAGGGGGCGCCTGCGAACAGGCTTCTCCCCCACCCCGCCCTTTCTCCCCCGGCTACCGCTGGGAGGTGCCCCCGGTTCCCAAGGGGGCTGCCGCCCCCTTGCACCCCCGCCTGTCCTCGATCGCCGGACAGGAAGGAGGCCCCCGTGCTCGACCACCTCACCGTCACCGTCCCCCTCGACCACGCGCGCCCCGACGGCCGCACCCTGGACCTTGCCCTCGTCCGCCACCCCGCCCGCTCCCCCGGGCAGCGGATCGGCACGCTCCTCGTCGCGCCCGACGATCCCGGCAATCCCGGCACCCATCTCGTGCCCCAGCTGCTGCCGGTCCTGCCTGCCGAGGTGCTCGACGTCTTCGACCTCGTCGGCTTCGACCACCGTTTCAGCGGCGGCAGCGCCCCGCTGACCTGCGGACTGACCCCCGACCAGTGGCTGTGGATCTTCCACACCCCCACAGCGGACGTCGACGCCGAGGCCGCCTGGCAACGCGCCGTCGTCGAGCGCTGCTTCGACGCCGCCGGCGACGTCCTGCCGTACCTCACCTCCCGCAACATCGCCCGCGACATCGACGCGATCCGCCTGGCCCTCGGCGAGGAGCGCCTCTCCTTCCTCGGCTACTCCTACGGCAGTTACCTCGGTGCCGTCTGGACGCAGATGTACGGCCGCACCGCCGACCGCGTCGTCCTCGACAGCGTCATCGACCCGGATTCCGTCTGGCGGCGGATGTTCCTGGACTACGCGGACAGCTGCGAGGTCACCCTGCACGACTGGGCCCGCTGGGCCGCCCTCCGGGACGAGCACCTCGGCCTGGGGCGCACGCCCGGGGCCGTGCGTGCCGCCCTCGACGGGCTCGTGGCGCGCGCCGGACGGGAGCCGGTGGTCGTGACCGCCCCTCTGCCGCCGGTGGACGGCACGATGCTGCGGCTGCTGACGATGGTGCTGCTCGGCAGCGACGGAGCCTGGGGGTTCCTCGGGGATCTGCTGCGGGCGGCCCTGCACGGCGACGACGCCCGCGAGGAGACCCGGCAGGCGCTGGGCGCGATGTTCGGGCGCGGCAAGGACGAGAGCGGGGCCGTGGCCCAGCTGGGCATCCTGGGCGGGGACGCGCCCTGGCCGCGCGACCTGGAGACGTACCGCCGCGACATGGCCGAGGCGGCCGCCCGGCGTCCGTTCATCGGGCCGGCGATGGCCGCGCCGAAGGCCGGCGCCTTCTGGCCGGCGGCCCCGCGCGAGCCCGTCACCGCCTTCGGCGCGGACAACCGGGCGGAGAGCGTGCTGTTGGTGCGCACGGAGCGCGGCATGTTCACCCCGCCCCGCGGCGCCGCCCGGCTGCATGCGCTGCTGCCGCACACCTCGCGGCTGATCACGGTGGCCGGTGCCGCGCACCACCGCGTCTTCCCGTTCCTCGGTGACGCCCCGACGAACGAGGCCGTCACCGCCTACTTCCTGAGCGGCAAACTCCCCGACGCGCAGCGGAGCACCCCATGACCCTGGACGACCTGGCCGACCTGGACGCCATTCGCCACTTCCAGTCCCAGTCACCGCGCTGGTCCGCGCCCGACGAGGAGGCGCTGGCCGGCCTGCAGTACGCCGAGGTGACGGTGCCGCTCGACTACCGCGCGCCCGGCGGGCGCACCCTCACGCTCGGCCTGGTCCGCTCGCAGGCCACCGCGCCCGAGCGGCGGCGCGGGGTGCTGCTGGTCGGCCCCGGTGACGACCTGGGCAACCGGGGAACGCTGCTGGGCGCCCAGCTGGTGCGCACGCTCCCGAAGGAGGTGCTCGCCCACTACGACGTGGTGGCCTTCGACCACCGCTTCATGGGCCGCAGCAGCCCGGTGGTGTGCGGGCTGGAGCCGGAGGAGCGGTTCTGGGTCTTCCACCAGCCGCGCGACTTCGGCCACGAGGTCCGCTTCCAGGCGGAGGTGGCCGCGAAGGTCGCCGAGCACGCGCGCGATCTGCTGCCGTACGCAAGCTCCCGCAACATCGCCCGGGACATGGAGGTCGTCCGCGGGGCGCTGGGCGAGGAGCGGATCTCCTACCTGGGCTACTCCTACGGCACGTACCTGGGCGCGGTGTGGACGCAGATGTTCGGCGAGCACGCCGACCGCGTCGTGCTCGACAGCATCTGCAGCCCCGACTGGGTCTGGCGCGGGCTGTTCACCGACTTCCCGCCCAACGGCGAGCGCTGCCTGGACCGCTGGACGCGCTGGGCCGCGCCCCGCCACGAGCAGCTGGGCCTGGGCGCCGCGCCCGGCGAGGTGCGGGCGGCGTACGACCGGCTGCTGGCGAAGGTCGACGCGGACGAGCCGGTGGCCGTGGCGGGCTTCCCGCTGGACCGCACCCTCGCCCGGCTGATCGTCGTCGGCATGCTCAACAGCGAGCACAACTACGCCTTCCTCGGCGACATCCTGCGCTGTGCCGTGCACGGCGCGGCCCTGGAGCCGGCGACCATGGCATTCCTCGCGGGGATGTTCGGGCAGCCCAAGGAGGAGAGCGGCACGGTGGCCCAGCTGGCCATCCTGGCCGGCGACCGGGCGTGGCCGCGCCGCCTGGGCCCGTACGAGCGGGACATGGCCCGGGCCGCCCGCGCGTACCCGTTCACCGGCGCCGCACTGTCGGGCATCAAGGCCCCGGCGTTCTGGCCGGTGCCGCCCGCCGAGCCGGTGACGGCGCTGGGGGCGGGCAACCGGGCGCCGGGCATCCTGCTCGTCCAGGCCGCCGAGGACATGTCCACCCCGCACGCGGCGGCCGTGCGCATGCACGAGGTACTGCGGCACAACTCGCGCCTCGTCACCGTCGCCGACACCGCACACCACCGGGTCTTCCCGTTCTACGGCAACCCGGCCGCCGACGAGGTCGTCACCGCCTACCTGGTCGACGGCACGCTGCCGGCGGGCGACCTCGTCTGCCCCAACCCCCGGCCGCTGGTATGAGGAGGCGTGCCGTGCCGCACGAGCTGTACGCGCCCGAGAACCGCACCGACCCCTACCCCCTGTACGCGCGCCTGCGCGCCGAGGCCGCCGTCCACCTCATCCGCGACCCCAACGGCATCGAGCACTACCTGATCACCCGCTACGAGGACGCGCGCGCCGCCCTCGCCGACCCCCGCCTCTCCCGCGACCCCAAACACGCCTGGGAGGCCCTGCGCCGCTCCGGCCTGTACCCCGAGGGCGGCGAGGGCTCCGAACCGCACATGCTCAACAGCGACCCACCCGACCACACGCGCCTGCGGCGGCTGGTGGCCAAGGCCTTCACTCCACGGCGGGTGGAGGCCATGCAGCCGCGCATCCAGCAGATCACCGACGAGCTCGTCGACGCGTTCGCCCCCGCCGGCACCGCCGACCTCATCCCGGCGCTCGCCTTCCCCCTGCCCATCACCGTCATCTGCGAACTCCTCGGCGTGCCCGTGGCCGACCGGGCCGACTTCCGCCTGTGGAGCACCGCCGCGGTCACCCCCACGTACGTCGAGGGCTCCGCGATGACACCGCCCGAGGCCAACCGGCGACTGCGCGAGTACTTCACCGCCCTCGTCGCCGAACGCCGCCGCGCCCTGCGCACCGCCGACGACGACACCGAGGCCCAGCCCGACCTGCTCAGCGCACTCGTCGTCGCCACGACGGAGGAGGGACGGCTCACCGAACAGGAACTGATCTCCACCGCCGGGCTCCTGCTCGTCGCCGGCCACGAGACCACCGTCAACCTCATCGGCAACGGCATGCTCGCGCTGCTGCGCAACCGCGACCAACTCCGGCTCCTGCAACGGCGGCCGGAGCTGCTGCCGCAGGCGGTGGAGGAGTTCCTGCGCTACGACGGGCCCGTCGAGCGGGCCATGCTGCGGGTCGCCACGGAAGACGTCGAGATCGGCGGCGTCGTGATCCCGGCGGGATCGCTGGTGACCGTGGGGATGGCGGCCGCCCACCGCGACCCCGGGCGGTACCCGGCCCCCGACCGGCTCGACGTCACGCGCGGCGACCGCACGCACCTCGGGTTCGGGCACGGCATCCACTTCTGCGTGGGAGCGCCGGTGTCGCGGATGGAGGGACGGGCGGCGGTGGGAACGCTGCTGCGGCGGGTGCCGGATGTGGTGCTGGACGAGTCGGTGCCGCTGCGGTGGCGGCCGACGGGGGTCCTACGGGGGCTGGAGACGCTGCCGGTGCGCTTCACGCCGGTGGGCGCCCCGTAGGGGCGCGGGGAACTGCGCGACAAGCCACGACGCGCCCGCAGTCGACCCCCTCGGGGTGGCGTGTCAGCTGCGGGCCGTCGCCGGCTGATCGCGCAGTTCCCCGCGCCCCTTCGGGGCACCGCATGATCCGCCGGACGCGCCCCAGCCCCGCGGGGTGGGGGATCAGCCCGCCGCAGGCGACACGTGCACACTCAGAACTTCCGCCGGGACGGCGCCCGTGCTGCCGAACCAGTGCGGTGTGCTCGTGTCGAACTGTGCCGCCTCCCGCTCCTTGAGCACGATCTCCCGGTCGCCGAGCACGAGCCGCACGCGCCCGCTGAGCACGTACAGCCACTCGGATCCCCCGTGCGAGCGCAGGTCGGGCGACGAACGCGTCGTGGGGATGAGCATCTTGAACGCCTGCAGGCCGCCGCCTCCCGCGTACGGCGTGAGCGGCACGATCGTCGCCCCGGAGCGCGCGTGCGGTTTGAGGCGTACGCGCGGGTCGCCGACCGGTGGGGCGCCGACGAGGTCGTCGAGGGGGACCTGGTAGGCGCGGGCCAAGGGCAGCAGGAGTTCGAGCGTGGGGCGCCGGTGGCCGGATTCGAGGCGGGAGAGGGTGCTCAGCGATATGCCGGTGGTGGCGGCGAGCGCGGTCAGGGTGATGCCGCGGCGGGTGCGCAGGGCCCGCAGTCGTGGGCCCACGGCGGCCAGGACGGCGGCATCGTCGTTTGCCATAGCGGCAAGACTACTGTTCTCGTCCGCTGCCGGGAATCGACGCTGGGGTCCATGTCAAGAGCTTCTTCGGTCCGGTGGGCGCTCACCGGTCTTTCGTTGTCCATGCTGGTGTCGTCGCTCGGGACGAGCGTCGCCAATGTGGCCCTGCCGACGTTGGCGGGCGTCTTCGCCGCCCCGTTCCGGGACGTGCAGTGGGTGGTGCTGGCGTATCTGCTGGCCGTCACCACGCTGGTCGTGGGTGCCGGGCGGCTGGGGGATCTGATCGGTCGCCGGCGGCTGCTGCTGGCGGGGATCGGGGTGTTCACGGCGGCGTCGGCGGTGTGCGGGGCGGCACCGGCGCTGTGGGTGCTGGTGCTCGCCCGGGCCGCGCAGGGTGCGGGTGCGGCAGTGATGATGGCGCTGACGATGGCGTTCGTCGGTGAGACGGTGCCGCGCGAGCGGACGGGCGGCGCGATGGGGCTGCTGGGGACGATGTCGGCGGTGGGTACGGCTGCGGGCCCGTCGCTGGGCGGGTTGCTGATCTCGGGGTTCGGCTGGCGGGCGGTCTTCTGGGCCCAGGTGCCGCTGGGGGTGGCGGCGGTGCTGATAGCGCGGCGTCATCTGCCCGCGGGCGGCGGGAAGTCCGGCGCGGAGGGGCGGCGGCCCCGGTTCGACCTTGCGGGCACCCTGTTGCTGGCGGTGACCCTCGGGGCGTACGCGCTCGCCATGACGACGGGGCGCATGGTGCTGCTGGTGGTGGCCGGCTGCGGGGCGGTGGTGTTCGTCGTGGTGGAGAGGAGGGCGGCGTCGCCGCTGGTGCGGCCGGCGACGTTCCGCGATCCGCTGCTGAGCGCGAGCCTGGCGACGAGTGCACTGGTCTCGACGGTGATGATGACGACGCTGGTGGTGGGCCCGTTCCACCTCGCGCGGGGGCTCGGGCTGGATGCGGCGCGGGTGGGGCTGGCGGTGGCGGTCGGGCCGTTGGTGGCCGCGCTGACCGGGGTGCCGGCCGGCCGGATCGTGGACCGCCTGGGTGCGTGGCGCGTGACCGTGGCCGGGCTGGCGGCGACGGCGTCGGGGGCGTTCGCGCTGTCGGTGCTGCCCGTGTCGCTGGGGGTCGTGGGCTATCTGGCGCCGCTGGTGGTCATGACGGCCGGCTATGCGCTGTTCCAGACGGCGAACAACACCGCCGTCATGGCGGATGCGGGACCGGAGCAGCGGGGTGTGGTCTCCGGTGTGCTCAATCTGTCGCGCAATCTGGGGCTGGTCACGGGGACGTCGGTGATGGGTGCGGTGTTCGCGCTCGCGTCGTCGGCGTCGGACGTGGCCACGGCCCCGGCCGGGGCGGTGGCCACGGGGATGCACGTGACCTTCGCGGTCGCTGCGGTCCTGGTCGTGCTGGCGCTGGGCATCGCGCTGGGGGCCGGTGCGTGGGCGCGGCGCGGGGCCCGGGTTCAGGCCGTGGCGGGGGCGCCGCGCGGGTAGCGGCGTACGTAGTGCAGGTAGCGGGCCAGCGTGCGGTCGCTGCGGGTCAGGCGGCCGATGCGGAACCGCATGGTCAGCAGCACCGGGGCGTCGTCGGCCAGCATGCCCGTCATCACGCCCGCGGCCCGTTCCAGCAGGTCCTCGTCGCCCTTGCGCACGCCGAGGACGAAGTAGGGGCGCGACACTCCCGGCCTCACGCACCGCAGGGCGGTGAGCCAGCAGAACCAGCGGCCGTCGAGGGTGCCGGTCTGGCGGAAGACGTTGGTGCCGTGGATCTCGACGCGGACCTCCAGGCGGCTGCCGTCCGGGGTGCGGAAGGCGAGCGGATAGCCCATGACGTAGGGACCGGCGGTCAGCGCGTCGTTGGGGTCGCCCCGGGCCGGGTCGAGGGCGAAGTCGTGCTGAAGCAGGAAGTGCTGGACGTCCATGGTCTGGGCGGCGACGATCCAGGGGTCGACGGGGGCCTCGTCGAGGACGGTGTGCCGCAGCACGAGGTCGTCGTCCGGGTGCCCGAGCGTGGGCAGGTCGTAGAGCGGCTTGTCGCCGTGGAAGGCCCATACGATGCCGTGGCGTTCGGCCGAGGGGTGGCGCAGGAGCCGTGCGCCCGGCGGTACGGGGTCGCCGATGCCCGTCGCCGCGCACCGCCCCGAGCCGTCGTACTGCCACCGGTGGTAGCGGCAGCGCAGCCGCTCCCCCACCACGTCGCCGACCGACAGGTCCGCACCGACGTGGGCGCAGTAGGCGCTCAGCACCCGGGCCGGCCCGCCGCGGGCGCCGCGGAAGACCACCACCCGGTCGCCCAGGAGGTCCACGCCCCGCACCGTCCCCGGGCCGACCTCGTCCGACAGGCACAGCGGGTACCAGTTCCGGCTGAAGGTCCCGTCCTCTCCTTCGCCGGGTACGGATCGGCTCATCGTCGCCTCACGTGATGAAGTCGTGCGCGGGGTTGGCCCTGGGGTGGTCGCGGAGGTAGTCGAGGTAGCGGGCCAGGGCCCGGTCGCTGCGGGTGAGCAGGCCGGGGCGGAAGCGGATGGAGCCCAGGATGGGCGTGTCGTCGTGGTAGAGGCCGAGCATGGCCTGGTGGGCGTTGTCGAGGAACGCCCGGGTGCCGGCCGCGTCGCCCTCCCCGCGCCGGACGCCGTAGGCGAAGAAGGCGCGGGAGTGGCCGGGGCGCGGGATGGTCAGGCCGGTGAGCCAGTAGCACCAGCGGCCGTTCACGGTGCCGGTCTGCAGGAAGATGTTGGTGCCGTGGATGTCGACGGCGACGTCGAAGCGTTCGCCGCTGCGCATCGTGGCCTTCAGGTGGAAGCCCACGCAGTGCGCGTCGATGTGGACGCTGTCGCCGGGGTCGGCGTCCAGGGTGAAGTCGTGGGACTGCGAGAGGTGCTGCAGGTCCATGGTGTGGGCGTTGACCAGCCAGGGCTCGACCGGCATTTCCTCCAGGGAGGAGTTGCGCTCCTCCAGTTCGTCGTCGGGGTACGGCAGCCGGGGGAAGTCGAAGAGGGGCTTGTCGCCGTTGAAGGCCCACACGATGCCGTGCCGCTCGACGGACGGGAAGCGGAAGAGCCGCGCGCCGCGCGGCACCGGATCCCCGATGCCGGTGGCCGCGCAGAGTCCCGACCCCTCGTACTCCCAGCGGTGGAACCGGCAGCGCAGCCGCTCCCCCACCACGTCGCCGACCGACAGGTCCGCGCCGACGTGGGCGCAGTAGGCGCTCAGCACCCGGGCCGGGCCGCCCGCAGCTCCCCGGTAGACGGCCACGCGGCCGCCGAGGAAGTCCACTCCCACAACGGATCCGGGGCCCACGTCGGCCGACAGGCACAGGGGGAACCAGCTCTGGCTGAAGACCCCGTTCTCGCCCTCGCGCAGCATGCCGGGAATTGTTTCCGCGGCCTTTTGCGAGCGTCAACAGCTCGGCCCCCACGGCACGTTGGATTGGCAATCTGGGAGAAGGCGGTCCCCGGCCGCCCGCCTAGCCTTCTTGCCATGGCCTCAACCGAGCAGGCGAACAAGGAAGCGAACAAGGAAGTCGTCCGGCAATTGATCGATGCCTGGAACGGCGGCGACCTCGCGGCCATGACCCGCTTCTGGGCGCCGGAGATGGTCCACCACGGCCGCGACGGCGAGCGGCTGCCGGCCGTCGACGTGGCCGCCGAGATGAGCCGGTTCATGCAGGCGTTCCCGGACCTCAGGCTCGTCGTGCACAGTCTGGTCGCGGAGGGCGACCTGGTCGCGACGCGGCTGACGGTCGAGGGCACCCACAAGGGCGAGTACCTGGGGCTCGCGCCCACCGGGCGCAGGGTGCGCTGCCCGCTGCTGGGGCAGCTGCGCCTGGCCGACGGCAGGGTCGTCGAGCACTGGGGCGTGGCCGACGGCCTCTACCTGCTCGAACAGCTCGGGCTGCTGCCGCCGGAACTGCTGCGGGCGACGGCCTGAGGCCATGACGGGCGGGAGCCGCAAGGCCGCGTACGAGGAGACGGTCCGCGCATTCCGCGGCGCCGTGCTGTTCACCCGGGACTTCGCGGTGATCCGGGAGGTCCTCACCCCCGACTTCGTCGACCATTTCGCCCCGCCGTGGGACCCTCCGGGCCGGGACGGGGTGGCGCACCGCTTCGGCCAGGCGGCCGGGGCGCTGACCACGCGCCGGGTGGAGGTGCTCACGTCGGTGTGCGAGGGGGATCTGCTGGCGCAGGCGATCCTGCTGCACTTCGAGCACACCGGGGAGTTCATGGGGCTGCCGCCGACGGGGCGCACGTTCGCCATCGGCGGCTCGAACACCTTCCGCTTCCGCGCCGGCCGGATCGCCGAGCACTGGGGTGTGTTCGACGTCGCCAAGATTCCCGACCTGCTGGCCGCGGAGCCCGGCGGCACGCCGGGCGGCTGGGCGTCGATGTGGGACCAGGGGCCCGGGGACCGGGGGTGAGACGTCTGCGGGCGCTGGTCGTCGGGGCCGGCCCGGCGGGCCTGGCGGTGGCGGCGCTGCTGCGCCGCGCCGGGCTGGAGGTCCGTCTCGTCGAGCGCGACGGCGGCGCCCGCTCCCCCGGATCGGGACTCACGTTGTGGCCCAACGCGTTCACCGCGCTGGAGGCGATCGGCGCCGCCGCTGCCGTACGGGCGGCGAGCGCGCCCGCCGACGGTCTGGCGATGCGCACCCCGCGCGGGGCGACCCTGCAGTACGTCTCCGGGGCGGTGCTGCGGTCGCGGTGCGGGGGGACGGGCCGGGCACTGCTGCGCGCCGACCTGCTGCGCGCGCTGTGGGCGCTGCAGCCGCCGGGCGCGGTGCGCTTCGGCGCCCGCTGCGTGGGGGTGCGGCAGGACCGTGCCGGGGTGGCGGCGGTGCTCGACGGGGGCGGCGAGGAGGAGGGGGACGTCCTGATCGGCGCGGACGGCATCCGCTCGCGGGTGCGCGGCTCGCTGTTCGGCGGGGACGACCTGCGCCCGTGCGGGTACGCGGTGGCGCGCGGTGTGGCGCAGTGGTCCGATCCGGGGCATCCGGCGCTGCTGACGCTGGGGGCGGGGCGGCAGTTCGGGCTGTTCCCGCTGCCGGACGGGCGGATGTACTGGTTCGCGGCGTTCGCCTCCTCGGACGGGCCGCCGCCCACCGCAGCGCGGTGCCTGCCCGTGCTGGCACGGGACTTCGGCCGCTGGCACGCGCCCGTGCCGCACGTGCTGGCCGCCACCGACCCCTCGGACGTCACCGTGACCGCCATCGTCGACCGTCGGCCGCTGCGCCGCTGGGGCGTGGGGGCGGTGACGCTGGCCGGGGACGCGGCCCATCCGAGCGCCCCGGCGCTGGGGCAGGGCACCTGCCAGGCGTTCGAGGACGCGGTGGTGCTGGCGCGCTGCCTGGCGTCCGCCGGGGGCACGGCGGGCGTTCCCGCGGCGCTGCGCGCGTACGCGCTGGCGCGCCGGCGGCGGGCGCACGGGGTGACCGTGCAGTCGCACTGGATGGGCCGGCTCGGCCAGTGGCGCAACCCGGCGCTGGTCGCCGTGCGCGACGGGCTGATCCGGGCGATGCCGACCGCGGCACAGGTGGGTGCGTTGCGCACCGCCTTCGCCTTCGACGCCTGAGCTTCCTTCAAGGGGGATCCCCATGGACCGTCCTCCCGCGCACCGGGTCGTCGCGCGCGGCTGCGCGCTGCTGGTGGCGGTGGTCGCGGAGGCGGCGCTGACGCTGCCGGCCTGCGCGGTCGTGCGCCTGACCGGGGGCCGGGCGCGGGCCCGGCGCCTGGTGTACCGCAGGCTGACGCGCCGGGTGCAGGCGCTGGGGCCGACGTTCGTGAAGTTCGCACAGATCGCGGGGTCCCGGCGGGACGTGCTGCCGGGGGCACTGTGCGACGAGCTGGCGCGGCTGCACGACCGTGTGCGCCCGATCGCGCCGCGGGACGCCGAGCGGGCGTGGCGCGCGGCGTACGGCCGGGCGGTGCCGCCGTTCCTGGCCTCGCTCGATCCGGTGCCGGTGGCGGGCGGCAGCATCGCGTGCATGTACCGCGGGGTGCTGCCGGACGGGCGGGCGGTGGCGCTGAAGCTCAAGCGGCCGGGCATCGACGGCGTGATGCGGGCGGACCTGGCCCTGATCCGGGCCCTGGTGCGAGGGGCCGAGCGGCTGCGGCTGCCGCTCTTGCGCGGGATGCCGATGGCGGATCTGGTGGGGTACGTCAGCGAGGCGATCCTCGGTCAGCTGGACTTCGGCCGGGAGCAGGAGAACATCGCGACCCTGCGGGCGAACCTGGCGGCGATGCCGGACGTGGAGGTGCCCGCGCTGCACCCGGGGCTGTGCCGGCCGACGTGCCTGGTCTTCGACTTCGTGCCCGGGCTGGATGCGGACACGCCACGGACGCTGCCGGACGGCGAGCGGGCGCGCCTGGCGTCGGCGGTGCTGGCGGCCGCGCACCGGATGCTGTTCGTGGACGGCTTCGTGCACTGCGATCCGCATCCGGGGAACGTGTACCTGCTGCCGCAGGGGCGGGCGGTGATCCTGGACGCGGGCTACAGCGTCCGGCTGCCGGACCGGGTGCGCAAGCTGATCGGCACCTTCTTCGCGGCGCTGGCCGCGGGCGACGGGCGCACCTGCGGCGAGGTGATGTTGGCGAGCACGGCCGGCGCGGGGACGGAGCTGTCCGGGCGGGCCGCGCAGGCGTTCGTCGCGGACGTGGCGGCGCTGGTGGGCCGCTGCGCGGGGCCGGGGAAGGCCTTCGACATGGCGTACTTCGGCAACGGCGTCTTCGAGGTGCAAAGCGCCCACCGGGTCTACGCCGCCTCGGACTTCGCCTTCCCCATCATGGCCCTGATGATCCTGGAGAGCACGGTGCGCGGGCTGTGGCCGGGGGCGGACTTCCAGCAGGTGGGCGTCGTGACGGGCGCGTGAGCAGGCGGCTGCCGCCGCCCCGGGGGAAGGCGGCGGCAGCGTCCGGTGGTGGTGCTCAGCCGGCGGGCTGGACCAGGTTGAACCCGTTGCCGTCCGGGTCGGTGAAGCTCGCGATGGTGGCACCGAACGGCATCTGCTGGGGCTCGGCCGTGAAGCGCACGCCCTTGCGGGTGAGTTCCTCGTGCGTGGCCTTGATGTCCTCGGTGATCAGCTGGATGTCGGTGAACGCGCCGATGCGGCCTTCCTGGTAGACGGGGAAGTCCTTGGTGCACAGCACGATGCGGGTCTGGCCGCCGGCAGGGGCGACCTCCACCCAGCGCACCGGGCCCATGCTGTGGTCCGCGCGCAGCTCGAAGCCGAGGGTGTTGACGTAGAAGTCGATGGCCTTGTCCTGGTCGTTGACGAAGACGTCGACCGTACCGATGTGCGAGATCACGGGGGTTCTCTCCTCTGGTGGTCGTTCCTAGTGGGTGGTGGCGGCCTCGCCGGCGCGGGCCGCGGGGGCGGCTTCGAGCCGGGGGGCCAGCAGGGAGATCAGCGCGCCGGCGACGACGACGGCCAGGCCGGCGAGCATGGCCACGTGGAAGCCGTCCATGAAGGCGGCGTGGCCGGCGCGGGCGGCGGCCTCGGCGAGGGGGCGCGCGGTGCCGTCGGGGACGGGGACGACGCCCTGGGCGACGACCTCGGTGGCCCCGCGCAGCTTCGCCGCGAGGGGCTCGCCCACGCCGGCGTCGGCGAGGTGGCCGGCGAGCACGCCGGAGACCTTGGCCGAGATGACGGAGCCGAGGGCGGCGGTGCCGAGGACGCCGCCGAGCATCAGGGCGGTCTGCTGCAGGCCGGAGGCGACGCCGGCGAGGTGGCCGGGCGCGCTGCCGACGATCATCTCGATGGCGGTGGGCGCGACCATGCCCATGCCGACGCCGAGCGGCAGCAGGAAGGGCCACAGGGCGTGGTACGAGGAGTCCTCGGTCACCCGGGACAGTCCGAGCAGGGCCACGGCGATCAGGGTCAGGCCCGCGGCGAGCGGCACCCGGGGGCCGAAGCGCTGGTTCAGGGCCGCGCCGGTGGGTGCGCCGACGCCGAAGAGCACGGTGAAGGGCAGCAGTCCGAGGCCGGCCCGCATGGGGCTGAAGCCGTGCACCTGCTGCAGGTACAGCGCGAGGTAGAAGGAGGCGCCGAAGGTGGCGAAGCCGCCGATGAGCAGGGCGGCCGTGCCGGTGGAGACGGCGCGCAGCCGGAACAGCGACAGCGGCAGCAGCGCCTGGGCCGCCTTGTGCTCGCGCAGGACGAACGCGGCGGCGAGCAGGAGCGCCGCGGCGAACGACAGCAGCGGGTAGGGGTGGGTCCAGCCGTGGCCGGGCACGTGGATGATGCCCCAGACGAAGGCGAACAGGGCCCCGGTCAGCAGGGCAACGCCGGGGGTGTCGAAGGAGCGGCCGGCGCCCTCGGGGCGTACGCCGCTGATCGCCCAGGCGCCGAGGGCCAGGGCCGCGGCGCACACCACGACGTTGACGAAGAAGACCCAGCGCCAGCCGAGCAGGTCGACGGTGACGCCGCCGATGAAGGGGCCGGCGGCCATGGCGAGGGCGCCGACACCGCTCCATACGCCGATGGCGACCTTGAGCTTGTCCTTCGGGAAGGCCGTCTTGAGAACGGCGAGCCCGCTGGGGGCGAGCAGGGCGCCGCTGATGCCCTGCAGCACGCGCCAGAAGACCAGCAGGCCGATGCTGTCCGAGAGCCCTGCGAGGACGGAGCTGGTGGCGAAGCCGGCCATGCCGACGAGGAAGGTCTTCTTGTGCCCGTAGCGGTCGCCGAGTTTGCCGGCGGTGATCAGGGCGCTGGCGACGGCGAGCATGTAGCCGTTGGTGACCCACTGCAGGCTGGTGAGCTCGGTGTCGAGGTCGACGGCGATGACGGGGTTGGCCACCGCGACGACCGTGCCGTCGAGGGCCTCCATCATGGTGCCCAGGGCGACGGCGACGAGCACCACCCAGGGGGTGCCCCGGCCGGTCGGGGCGGTGGGGGCGGGGTGCGGATCGTGAGCCATGGCGGAGCGTGCCCCTCTCCTCGGTTCTCCTCGGGCTTCCTCGGGTGCCGCCGCGCGGTCAGCCGCGGGCGTCGGTGAGGCTGAACCAGTTGCCGGAGTCGTCGCGGAAGACGGCCTCGGTGCCGTGCGGTCGCTTGACGGGTTCCTGCACGAACGTCACGCCCGCGGCGGCGAGCCGCCGGTGGAGCGCGCGGACGTCGTCGACGTGCAGGACGCCCACCCCGATGACGCCCTTGGCGACGAGGTCGCGCAGCTGGGCCGCGGTCTCCTCGTCGTACTCGGGCGGGCCGACCTTGCGCAGCACCAGCACGACGTCGGGCTGGTCCTTGGGGCCGACGGTGAGCCAGCGCAGGTCGCCCAGGGTCATGTCGTCGCGGACCTCGAAGCCGAGCTTGCCGGTGTAGAAGGCCTTCGCGGACTCCTGGTCCAGGACGGGGACGGTGACGTGCGACAGGCGCGTGCTCATGGTGTTCCTTCCGGGGGTGAGCTGTGATCAGACGCTATCGACGGGCTCCCCGCGGTGACATCTCCTGGATTGCGGACCTCGCTCGGGCCCGGTGCGGACCGGCGGCCGCACATGAACAGGTAGCAGCCGGGGATCGGCGGGGGGCCGCCGCGGCGCACCATTTGTTCGCGGTAGCGGGTCGGGGCGACGCCCATGAGCTCGGAGAAGCGGGAGCTGAAGGAGCCGACGCTGGAGTAGCCGACGAGGTGGCAGATCTCGGCGACGGTCAGGTTGGTGGCGCGCAGCAGGTCGCGGGCGCGTTCGATGCGGCGCTGGGTGAGGTAGCGGCCGGGCGTCTCGCCGAAGGCGGCCTGGAAGGAGCGCAGGAAGTGGAAGCGCGAGCAGCCGGCCTCGGCGGCCAGGGTGGCCAGGTCCAGCGGTTCGGCGTACGAGCGGTCGATGAGGTCCTTGGCGCGTAACAGGTACGGCAGCAGCGCCGAGGACAGTGGTTCCCTCTCCGGCATGGGCCCAGTATCGGGCGGGTGCCGGCGGCGGGGGCGCGGCCGGTCAGGCACGGGCGGGCGCCGCCTCGGGGACGACCTCGTCCAGGGCCCTGCCGCGGGTCTCCGGCCCGAACACGGCGAAGGCGACGGCGGCCAGGGCCAGCGGTACGGCGCCGAGCAGCGCGGTGACGCCGAGCGGGGGCACGGTGACGGCGGCGACGGACAGGGCGAGGATGAGCACGCCGCCGGCCTTGCTGGTGCCCGCGGACCAGCTGGAGCCCAGCGCGCGCAGCGGGGTGGGGTAGGCCTCGGAGCTGTAGGCGGCCATGACGGCCGCGGTGGCGCTGATGCCCCACAGCGGGACGAGCAGCAACAGCCGCAGCCCCAGGCCGTGTCCGGCGACGGTGGGGCCGAGGGCGGCCAGCGCCACCAGGGCGCCGGCGGTCAGCGCGGACAGGGCGATGACGGTGCGCCTGCTGCTCCACAGCCCGTACAGCAGGGCGGTCAGCACGTTCAGGGGCAGGCTGATCAGGGCGCTGTCGCGCAGGACGCGGTCGGAGGAGACCTCGGTGATGCCGAGCCGGCCGAGGTTGGTGGGCAGCCACATCTGGAAGCCGTACGCCATCAGGCCGGCGCCCAGGGCGAGGACGGTCAGGGCCAGCGTCGGGCCGCGGAAGGCGGCGGCGAACAGCCGGCGGTAGCCGCGGGCGGCGCCGCTCGCGGCCGCCGCCGGGGCGGGTACCGCATCCTGGGGGCCCGTCCCCACCGTGGCGCCGTAGCGGGCCAGGACCTGCCGGGCCTGCTCGGTGCGCCCGGTGGCCAGCAGGTAGCGGGGGGACTCGGGGATCCAGCGGTTGAGGACGATGAGCAGCACACCGGTGGGCAGCCCGACCAGCCACAGGATGCGCCAGCTGTAGGTGGGGGTCAGGGTGGCGGCGAGCCAGCTGGTCAGGACGTAGGCGACGGTGACGTTGCCGCCGATGAGGACCATGAGCCAGCCGCGGTGGCGCTGCGGGACGGTCTCGGCGAGGAGGGTGAAGGCGATGGGGATCAGGCCGCCGGCGGCCGTGCCCATCACGAAGCACATGGCGACGTTCCAGGCGAAGCCCGGCATGGCGCCGCACACGGAGGTGGTCGCGAACAGCACGCCGGCCAGCAGGATGGATCCGCGCCGGCCGATGCGGTCGCCGAGGGGGCCCCACAGGAACGAGCCGGTCATGGTGCCGGTGATGCCGGCCAGCGGCAGCCAGGCGACGGGGACGTCGCCGCCGGGGTGCAGCGGCGAGGCCAGGCCGTACTCGGCGGCGACGCCCGGGGCGACGAAGGACAGCGTCATCGGCTTCATCACGTCGATGGTCACCGCCAGGGACAGCACGGCGAGCAGCGCGGCGTGGGCGGGGCGCAGCGGGGCGTCGTCCAGGGCCCGGACGCGGACGGAGACGACGCGGCGGCGCAGGGCACCGGCCTGCCGGGGCAGCAGTCCGGCGGTGACGGCGGCGAGGCCGGCCAGGATCAGACCCATGCCGGTGAGCATGGCGGCGTCCATGGGCATGCCGGCCATGCGGTAGCCCATGTGCCGGGCATGCAGGTACATGGGCAGGTGGAGCAGGGCGCCGGTGGTGCAGGCGGCGGCGCCGGCCCAGAAGAGCACGGGCCGCGGGAAGCCGCCGCCCGTGCCGTACGACCGGTGTCCTCGCGCGTCGGCCATGCGTTCTGCCTACCAGCGGGCCAGGACGGCGACAAGGGGGGGCGCCCCAAAGGGGCGCGGGGCAGTGCCGATTTGCGGCTGCCGCCGCGTGGGCGCGATCGGCCACCGGCGGCCCGCAGCTGACCACGCCGCCTGCGGGGGTCCGGGCAATCTGCGGGCGCGTCGTGGCTTGTCGCGCAGTTCCCCGCACCCCTACGGGGCGCCCTCGTTGAGGGCGAGGACGTTGCCGTCGGGGTCGGCGAAGGTGGCCTGGCGTCCCCAGGGGGTGGCCTTGGGGCCGTCGACCTCGACGCCGCGCTCGCGCAGCCGGGCGCAGTCGGCGTCGATGTCGGTGGTGCGCAGCAGCAGGCCGCGCAGGCTGCCGGGGGGCATGCCCGGGAACCAGTCGACCAGCACCAGGGAGGTGTCGGCGCCCTTGGGCGCGACCTGCAGCCAGCGGCCGTGCACGCCCGGCTGGTCGGCCAGCACCTCCAGGCCGACGGTGGAGGTGTAGAAGTCCTTGGCCCGGTCCTGGTCGGCGACGGGGACGGAGAGGAGCTGCACGTGGGTGATCGTCATGGGGCGGGAGGTTAGGAGCCGGGGGCGGTCTCCTCGCGCAGCCACGCCAGATAGTCAGCACTGCCGGTGACGACCTCGGTGGCGACGACCTCCGGGACGTCGTAGGTGTGTTCGGCCTTGATGTGTGCTTCCAGTTCCCGGTAGCGGGCGGCGGGGGTCTTGTAGAGCACGCGCCACTCGGTGGCGGTCTCGATCGCGCCCTGCCAGCGGTAGACGCTGGTGAGGGGGCCGTCGATCTGGGCGCAGGCGGCCAGGCGGGCCGCGACGGCTCCGGCGGCCAGGGCCCGGGCCCGCTCGGCGCTGTCGGTGGTGGTGGCGACGAGGAGGAAGGACTCTTCGGACATGGCGCCGACCGTACCGGCCGCCGGGCGCTGTCAGTGGTGCCGCGTAGGCTCGCGGGCATGGGTTACGCAGAGCTGCGCGAGTTGCAGAACGCGCTGAGCACCGCCTCGGACATCGCCTTCTCCCTGGGCGCCGAGCCGGCTCCCCATGAGACGGAGCCGCTCATGGAGGCGCTGCGCCGGGCCGTGGCCGCGGCCGGGTCCCTGGGGGGCGGCGCGGAGCTCACGGGCTGCCCGGAGCACCCCCGCGGCCCGGTGGACCCGCTGTACGGGGACAAGGAGGATCCGCTGCCGCCGGGCTGGGGCAAGTGCCTGCTGTGCAACGACCGGCGCCGGCGGGCCGGCGGCCGGCGCCGCGGCGGCCGGCTCTGACCCGCCCGGCGCCGGCGCGGGGGCTTTCAGTGGGCGAGGGCGGCCCAGAACTCCTCGAAGGACAGCACGCCGTCGCCGTTGGCGTCGCGCTTGTTGATCAGCGCCTGGGCGACGGTCTCGGTGACGTTGAAGTCGCCGAGCTCGGCCATGACGTGCTTGTACTCGGCGGCGGTGATGAAGCCGTCGCCGTCCACGTCGAAGCGGTCGAACGCCTTGCGCGCCTCGGCCTTGCGGGTCTCTTCGGTGATGTCGGCCATGTGGAGCCTCCCCTTGGATGTGCGAGTGACCGGCACAGAGTACTCACGCCGCCTGCTCAGCCGCGCACCAGGCGCAGGTAGCGGTCCCAGTCCCAGTGCGGCCCGGGGTCGGTGTGGGTGGCGCCGGGCACCTCGCTGTGGCCGATGATGTGCTCGCGGGTCGCGGGGATGCCGTAGCGGGCGCAGACGGCGGCGGTGAGCCGGGCGGAGGCCCGGTAGAGGGCGTCGGTGAAGTACTCGGGGCTGTCGATCCAGCCCTCGTGCTCGATGCCGATGCTGCGGGTGTTGTAGTCCCAGTTGCCGGCGTGCCAGGCGATGTCCTTCTCGCGCACGAACTGCCCGATGTAGCCGTCGGCGGAGGCGACCATGTAGTGCGCGGAGACCTTGGCGCGGGGGTCGCGGAAGATCCGCATGGCGTCGCCGAAGGTCTCCTCGGTGACGTGGACGACGACGAAGTCGATCGGGTGGGCCGAGGGCCGCGAGGAGAGGGTGTAGTTGGCGCTGCTGGCCGGGATCCAGTGGGTCGGGGGGTAGCCGGTCGCCTCGGTGAGGGGGCCCGGGGTCTGGTCCATGGCGATGCCCTTTCGCTGGCTCCTGCATAAACATAAGACCTACCGGTCGTTAATTCATGGAATGCAAGGTCCGTGGTGCACCTCACCTTGGAATGCAGAGGTCTCACTTTGGTCCCGGCGTATTCCTCATGACATAGTCGACGCCAGCGACCCCCATTGACCCGGGCCAGGTCGTGATCGTCGCCGCGCGGGCACACCCCTATTCCCGTGCGGCACACCGAAGGGGCCCCGTCCCGCTGCGCCGGCGGACGGGGCCCCTTCGCATGCGTACGCTCTCGGCTGCGTCCGCTCAGCGGTCGGCCACCCGCATCTCGAACCACGTCGTCTTGCCGCGCGCCAGCAGGTCCACGCCCCACCGGTCGGAGAGGGTGTCGACGAGGAAGAGCCCGCGCCCGCTGGTGTCCATCTCGCGCACCGGCAGCAGGCAGGGCAGGCCCCGGGAGGGGTCGCGCACCTCGATGCGCAGCCAGCCGCGCCGGCGCAGCATCCGCAGGCCGAAGAAGCGGGCCCCGGTGTGCCGCACGGCGTTGCCGACGAGCTCGGAGACCAGCAGCACGGCATGCTCGGCGGTCCGCTCGGACAGGCCCCAGTGACGCTGGACGACCAGCTGGGCCAGCCGTCGGGCGCCGGCGGCCGACTGCGGGCGCGAGGGCAGCCGGATCTCGCCCAGCGCAGGGTTGCCGTAGAGCTCGAACATCTTGAGCACCGGTTCGTCCGCGACGATCGGCATCGAGCCCGCGGGGTCGGCCGTGCCGACGCCCCGACGCGGCTGTTCCGTTCCCTCCAGGCCCGCCATGCCCCCATCATGGCCGTCCACGCCGCCCGCGGGAGGGGAACACCGGGATTCGATTCCACGGAGGTGACCCTTCCGGGGCCCCTCGGTGACATATGCCAGTGGCCCTGGACCACCCGGCACATCCGGGCTGACCTGCATGCGAAGGCGCCCCGGAAAAGATCCACAGGGCGCCCGGTCACAGTCGTTCAGAGGGTGGTGCGCCGTGGACGGAATTCCCCCACAAGAGGCAACTTCCCGGGGAACATCCGGTCCGGGCACACCCCCCAACAGTCAGCAGTTCAGCCGAAGTCAGACGAATTTCGCCTTCCCCGGACCGTCCTCGACAAAGCTGCGCATTCCGATCTCCCGGTCCTCGGTGGCGAACAGCCCGGCGAACCAGTTGCGCTCGATGGCCAGTCCGGTGTCGATGTCGGTCTCGAGCCCGGAGTCCACCGCCTCCTTGGCGGCGCGCAGCGCGATGGCCGGACCGGCGGCGAGCCGGGCCGCCCAGGCGTGGGCCGCCTCGTGGACCTCCGCCGCGGGCACCACGCGGTCGACGAGGCCGATGGCCAGCGCCTCGTCCGCCTTGACCTGACGGCCGGTGAAGATGAGGTCCTTGGCCTTGGACGGGCCCACCAGCCGCGCCAGTCGCTGGGTGCCGCCCGCCCCGGGGATCAGGCCGAGCAGGATCTCCGGCTGGCCGAGCTTGGCGTCCTCGGCGGCGATCCGGTAGTCGGCGCACAGCGCCAGCTCGCAGCCGCCGCCGAGCGCATAGCCGGTGACGGCGGCCACGACGGGCTTGGGGATGCGGGCGACGGCCGTGAAGGAGTCCTGGAGCCCGCGCGACCGCGCCACCATGCCGGCGTGGTCCATGTGCTGCATCTCCTTGATGTCCGCGCCGGCGGCGAAGACCTTCTCGCCGCCCCACAGCACCACGGCCCGCACGTCCTCGCGGCGCGTGACCTCCTCGGCCAGCTCGCGCAACCGGTCCTGGGTGGCGATGTCCAGCGCGTTCATCGGCGGGCGGTCCAGGCGGATGGTGCCGACGCCCTCGGCTACCTCAAGGTGCACAGTCATGACGCAAGGTTAGCCACGGTTAACGCCGAGCGGCCCGGTGCGTTCGGTCACAGCACCGGGCCGCTCGGCGGCGAAGACGATTCGACGGATCGCGTCAGGCGGCGTCCTTGACCCAGTCCGCCCAGGGCATGTTCCAGCCGTTGAGGCCGTTGTCGGGGTCGATCGTCTTGTCCTTGGAGTTCTTGACGACCACGACGTCACCGATGAGGGAGTTGTTGAAGAACCACGCGGCGGGCGTGGAGGGGTCGCCGCCGCCGCGCTCGTCGTACAGACCGACGCAGCCGTGGCTGACGTTCTCCGAGCCGAACGTGGACTCGCCCGACCAGTAGTTGCCGTGCAGGAAGGTGCCGGAGTTCGACAGGCGCATCGCGTGCGGCACGTCCGGGATGTCGTACTCGCCGCCGAAGCCGACCGTGCGGCCGTCCATGCGCGTCACTTCGTACTTCTCGCTGATGACCATCTGACCGTTGTAGGTCGAGTGGCCGGGGGCGCCGGCGGATATCGGCACCGTCTTCAGGGGCTTGCCGTCGCGCTCGACCGCCATCTGGTGGGTGGCGGCGTCGACCGTGCTGACCTGGGAGCGGCCGATGGTGAAGTGCACCGTCTTGTTCTGGGTGCCGTAGACGCCCTCACGGCCCTGCACGCCGTTGAGGTTCATCTGCAGCGTGACCTTGGTGCCCGGCTTCCAGTAGTGCTCGGGGCGGAAGTCCAGGCGGTCGTTGCCGAACCAGTGGCCCTTGACCTCCACCGCCGGCTCGGCCGTCACCTTGATGGCGCGCATGACGGCCTTGGGGTCGGTGATGCCGCGGCTGAAAGTGAGCGACACCGGCATGCCGACGCCGACCGTGCTGCCGTCCTCCGGCGTGAAGTAGCCGACGAAGGTGTTCTCCGGGGTGAGGGTCGTGAACGTCGCGTGCTTCGCGGACGTACGTCCCTTCTTGTCCTTGGCAATCGCGTCCACCGTGTACTTGGTGGAGGCGCCCAGGTGGCTGGTCGGCTCCCACGAGGCGCCGCCACTGGCGATCTTGCCGTCGACGACATTGCCCTTGCCGTCGGCGACCTTCACGGACGTCAGGCTGCCCTGCTGCGCCGTCACCTTCAGCGCCCCGCTGGTCGCCACGTCGGTGGCGCCGTCCTTCGGAGCGATGGTCACCACCGCCTGGGACGGGCCGTCGGCGGCCTTGTCGTCCCCGCCCTTGTCGTCCCCGCTGCAGCCGCTGACCAGCGTCAGCACGGCTCCCAGCAGCAGGGCGGGCAGCGCACCCCGGCGCACCCGGCGCCCCGATATGGGCTGCACCTTCATGTACGGATCGTCTCCCCTCGCACGGCCCGCAACTGCGCGGCGCCGGAGCGCGGCACACGCGCTTCATCGATAGATAACCACACGCCACCGACCGCGCTGACCGTGCGATTGTCACCGTTCGGTCCCAATGGGACAGGGTGCTGCGAACCGTGCGTCCGCGGTGAAGGCAGTGACCGAAGTGAAGCGTTAGTTTCCGGCCAGGTCAAACTCGCGTTCGCCCCTGTCCCACCGGGCCTGTCCCGGCGTCAGTCCCCGGCGTCCCGGGGGCCGAGCGCGGAACCGGCCCGCCACTGCTCCCAGGTCAGATTCCAGCCACCGAGGCCGTTGTCCGGCGCGACCACCCGCTCCGGCGAACCGACGACCTCCACCACGTCTCCGACCAGCGAGGATGCATAGAACCAGCCCGCCGGGGTGTCCGCGCCGCCGCCCTGGACGTCACGCAGTCCGATGCAGCCGTGGCTGGTGTTGCGCGCGCCGAAGACGTCGGGCGGGGCCCAGTAGTTGCCGTGCAGGAAGGTTCCCGAGCCGGTCAGCCGCAGGGCGTGCGGTACGTCCGAGATGTCGTACTCGCCACCGAACCCGACGGTGTCCCCGTTCATCCGCGTCACCGGGAACTTGTCGGTGACGACCATCCGCCCGCTGTACGTGTCGGTGCCCGCGGCGCCCGTCGTGACCGGAACCGTGGCCACCGTCCGGCCGTCGCGCACCACCTGCATCGTGTGCGCGGTCGCATCGACCCGGCTCACCTGCGAGCGCCCGACGGTGAACGTGACGGTCTTGCGCTGGATCCCGTACACCCCCCGCGCGGCGCGCACGTCGCGCAGCCGGAGGTCGAGGGTGACCTGCGTGCCGGGCCGCCAGTAGGTGCGCGGGCGGAAGTCCAGCCGCGAGGGGCCGAACCAGTGCCCCACCACCTCCACCGGCGGCCGGGAGGTGACGCGGATGGCGCGCTCGACGGCCGCCCGGTCGGTGACGGGCCGGCTGAAGCCGAAGGAGACGATCATGCCGGTGCCGACCGTAGTGCCCGGCTCGGGCGCGAAGTAGCCGACGAAGCGGTGCTCGGGCACGTAGGTGGTGAAGGTGGTGTGCCGCGCGGTGCGCCGGCCGGTGGCGTCGACGGCCACCGCGTCGACGGTGTAGCGGGCGGCGAGGTCGAGCCGCGGCGCGGCGGGCCGCCAGGCGTGCCCGTCGGCCGACACCGCCCCGGCCACCGGCCGGCTGACGCCGTCGCGCACCTCGGTGACGGTCACCTCCGTCAGCCGGCCGCGCGGCGCCCGCACCTCGAAGGGGTCCGCGGCCAGCACGCCGCGCGCCCGGTCGTGGGGGCTGATGCGCAGGAGCTCGCGCGTCGCCGGGCGGGCGTCGTCCATGAGGGCGGTCTTCGGCGTCACGGTGGCGCACCCGGCGAGCGCGGCCAGCAACGCCGGCAGGGCCAGTCGCCGTGCCGCGCGCGTGAGGGCAAGTGTCACACCGGGCCCAACGACGCGCCCCCCTTGGGGAAACGTCCCTGCACTCGCTTGCTGCGGCCGATCACACGTGTGAGCGCATGGGCGGATCCGGGAAGAACAGGGGGAAGGACCCGATCGCCAGACACCCGGCCCAGGGGCCGGCCGGGTGCCCGGCGCGCTATTCGAGAGCCGCCGGAGGCGACAACGTGTCGAGCGCAGCCGAACGACTGCCGTCCGCCGTCTGGCCGGGCGGCCCCGAGCCGCTGGGCGCCCGCTTCACCACGGGCGCCGACTCCCCGGGCGGCGTGCCGGGCACCAACTTCGCGCTGTGGGCCGGCGGGGCCGAGGCGGTGGAGCTGTGCCTGTTCGACGACGACGGCCACGAGACGCGGCACCTGCTGACCGAACTGACCCACGAGATCTGGCACGGCTTCGTGCCCGGCGTGCTGCCGGGCACCCGCTACGGCTACCGCGTCCACGGCCGCTGGGATCCGTGGACCGGGGCCCGCTGGAACCCCGCCAAGCTGCTGCTGGACCCCTACGCCCGGGCCGTCGACGGCGAGTTCGCCGGCACCACGGCCGGCGGCGGCCGCGGCGGACTGCCGGCCGAGGTGTACGGACACGTGCGCGACTGGCCCCAGCAGCACATCGCCGACACCGTCCGCGACGAGCGCGACTCCGCCCCGCACGTCCCCAAGGGCGTGGTCGTCGGCCCCACCGCGCAGGACCCCGGCGCCTCGCGGCCCGGCACGCCCTGGCCCGACACGGTCATCTACGAACTGCACGTGCGCGGCTTCACCATGCGCCACCCGGGCGTCCCCGAGCCGCTGCGCGGCACGTACGCGGGCCTGGCCCACCCGGCTGCGATCGAGCACCTGACGCGGCTGGGCGTCACGGCCGTCGAGCTGCTTCCGGTGCACCAGTTCGCCAGCGAGGACCACCTGCTGCGCCGCGGCCTGCGCAACTACTGGGGCTACAACTCCATCGGCTACTTCGCCCCGCACGCCGGCTACGCGGCCTGCGGCACCCGGGGCGGGCAGGTGGAGGAGTTCCAGCGGATGGTGCGGGCCCTGCACGAGGCCGGCATCGAGGTCGTCCTCGACGTCGTCTACAACCACACCGCCGAGAGCGGCGAGCGCGGCCCCACCCTCTCGCTGCGCGGCATCGACAATCGCCGCTACTACCGGCTGCAGTCCGACCCCCGCCGCTACGCCGACTACACCGGGTGCGGCAACACCCTGCACGTCGTGCAGCCGGGCGTGCTGCGCCTGATCACCGACTCGCTGCGCTACTGGGTGACGGAGATGGGCGTCGACGGCTTCCGCTTCGACCTGGCCGCGGCCCTGGCCCGGGCCATGCACGACGTCGACATGCTCTCGCCCTTCCTCGCCGTCATCGCCCAGGACCCGGTGCTGCGGCGCGTCAAGCTCATAGCCGAGCCCTGGGACGTGGGCTCCGGCGGCTACCAGGTCGGCGCCTTCCCCCCGCTGTGGGCGGAGTGGAACGACCGCTACCGGGACGCGGTGCGCGACTTCTGGCGCGGCGCCCTGCCGGACGTACGGGATTTGGGCTACCGCCTGTCCGGCTCGTCCGACCTGTACGCCTGGGGCGGGCGGCGGCCGTACGCCTCCGTCAACTTCGTCACCGCGCACGACGGGTTCACCGTGCGCGACCTGGTGAGCTACGAGCGCAAGCGCAACGAGGCCAACGGCGAGGGCAACCGCGACGGCAGCGGCGACAACCGCTCCTGGAACTGCGGCGCCGAGGGCGAGACGAACGACGGGCGCGTCAAGGCGCTGCGCCGCCGGCAGGTGCGCAACCTGCTCACCACGCTGCTGCTGTCCACGGGCGTGCCCATGCTGGTGGCGGGCGACGAGATGGGCCGCACCCAGGGCGGCAACAACAACGCCTACTGCCAGGACAACGAGACCGGCTGGATCGACTGGTCCCTTGCCTCCGACCCCGCCTGGCGGGCCGTCACCGACCTGTGCTCCCGTCTGCTGGCCCTGCGCCGCGCCCATCCGGTGCTGCGCAGCCGCTCCTTCTTCTCGGGCCTGCCGCGGGACGCGGACGGGCTGCGCGACCTGGCCTGGTTCACGCCGGAGGGCGCCGAGATGACGGAGGCCGACTGGTACGCGCCGACCGCCACGCTCGGGATGTACCTCTCCGGCCGGGACATCCCCCAGCGCGGCCCGATGGGCGCACCGGTGGTGGACGACAGCTTTCTCGTCGTCCTGCACGCCGGTGCGCGCTCCCTGCGCTTCACCCTGCCAGGGCCGCCCTGGGCGGATGCGTACGAACTGCTCGTCAACACCGCCCTGGAGGACCAGAGCGGCGCTCCGGGCCTGCTCCGGGAGGCGGGCACCCGCCTGTCGCTGCGTCCCCGCTCGGTGCTGCTGTGGCGGGTGGTACATACGGCGGACGACCGTGCGGAACCGGACGGAAAACAGGAGGCGGAAAACGGGGTGAGCGGACCGGTGGTCGGTCGTACTCTCCCCACTGATGACCGCGACCAGTGAACCGACGGGTGCACCCTCGCGCAGGCACCGGCAGGGCCATCGCTCCACCGTGCGCTCGCTGCTGCGGCTGTGGCCGTACGTGCGCCCGGTGCGCGGCGCCCTGGCCCTCGCCGCGGGCGTCACGGTCCTCGCCTCGTGCCTGGTGCTGGTCATCCCGCTGACGCTGAAGTGGATCCTGGACGGGCCGGTGGCCGCCCGCGACCCCTCCGGCGTGTGGCTCGGCGGGCTGGCGCTGCTGGTGCTGGGCTTCACCGAGGCCGCCCTGTTCGGGGTGCGCCGGGTGGTGGTGGCCCGGCCGCTCGCCCGGGTGGAGGCGGACATGCGGGCCGCGCTCTACGCCCACCTGCAGCGGCTGCCGGTGGCCTTCCACGACCGCTGGCCCTCGGGGCAGTTGCTCTCCCGGGCCACCACCGACCTGATGCTGCTGCGCATCTTCCTCGCCTTTCCGCTGACCTTCCTGCTGGTCAACAGCGTGACCATCGTGGTGGGCTTCGCGATCCTGCTGCAGCAGGACTTCCGCCTGGGATTGGTGCTGCTGGCGCCCGTGGCCCCGCTGGTGGTGCTGTGCTCGCTCTTCGAGCACCGCTACTCGCGCGCCGCCCGCTCGGCACAGGACCTGATCGGCGACCTGACGACGCTGGTGGAGGAGAGCATCCTCGGCATCCGCGTGGTCAAGGGCTTCGGCCGGCACCGCAGCAAGCAGCAGGCGTTCACCGCGCTGGCCGAGCGCCTGCGCGGCACCGAACTGCGCAAGGCGGCGCTGCTGGGCGGCCTGTGGGCCGTCATCGTCGTCCTGCCGGAACTGGCCATCGGGGCGACCCTGCTGCTGGGCGTGGTGCGGGTCGGCGAGGGCGATCTGTCGGCCGGCACCCTGGTGGCGTTCCTGTCGACGGCACTGGCCCTGCGCTGGCCGGTGGAGTCCATCGGCTTCCTGCTGGCCGTCACCAACGACGCGGCCAGCGCCACCGACCGCTACTTCGAGGTGATGGACGCCCCCGCGCAGGCCGACGCGCCCGCGCCGGTGCCCGCGGCCCGCCGGGCGCAGCCGCGCGGGCCGGACGGGCTGCGCCTGGAGGGCGTCGCCTTCCGCTACCCCGACGCGCCGCCGTCCGCCCCGCCCGTGCTGCGCGGGGTGGACCTGCACGTACGGCCCGGCGAGACCATGGCCCTGGTGGGCGGCACCGGCAGCGGCAAGACCACGCTCACCGCGCTCGTCCCCCGGCTCTACGAGCCCACCGCCGGCCGGATCACCCTCGACGGCCGCGACACCGCGGGCATGCCGCGCGAGCAGCTGCGCGCGCTGGTCGCCGTGGCCTTCGAGGACCCCACGCTGTTCTCCGCCACCGCCGCCGAGAACGTCCTGATGGGCGCCCGCGGCGCCACGGAGGACGACCTGCTGCGCGCCCTGGAGGTGGCCCGGGCCGGCTTCGTCCACGAGCTGCCGAAGGGGCGCCGCACCCAGGTCGGGGAGCAGGGGCTGAGCCTGTCCGGCGGCCAGCGCCAGCGCCTCGCCCTGGCCCGGGCCATCGTCGGCCGGCCCCGCTTCCTGGTCCTCGACGACCCGCTCTCCGCGCTCGACGTGCACACCGAGGCGCTGGTGGAGGCAGCCCTGCGGGAGGTGCTGGCCACCACGACCGCGCTCGTCGTCGCCCACCGTCCCTCGACCGTGCTGCTCGCCGACCGGGTCGCCCTGCTGTCACGGGGCCGCATCGCGGCGGTGGGCACCCACCAGGAACTGCTGCACACCAACGCGGAGTACGCCCGGCTGATGTCCGGGCCCGCACCCGGTACCGACGGCCCGGAGGTGCCATGACCGACCCCGCCGAACGGGTCCTGCCGCCCGCCCCCGCGGGCGCCTCCCGCGCCCTGCTGCGCTCGCTCCTTGCGCCCCGGCGCGGCCGGGTCCGCCTCGCGGCGGTGCTGCTGCTCGTCCAGCAGGCGGCGGTGCAGGCCGGCCCGCTGCTGGTGGCGTACGCCATCGACCGCGGCGTGCCCGCGGTGCACCGGGGCGAGCACGGCCCGCTGGTCGCCGTCGCCGCCGGCTACCTGGCCTGCGCGCTGGCGTCGGGGCTGCTGCAACTGGCCTTCGTGCGGCTGGTCGCGCGCATCGGCCAGGACGCGCTGCTGGACCTGCGCGGCCGGCTCTTCCGCCACGGGCAGGCACTGAGCATCGACTTCCACGAGCGCTACACCTCGGGGCGGCTGATCTCGCGCGCCACCACCGACGTCGAGTCGATCCGCGAGCTGCTGGTCGACGGGCTGCAGGAGCTGATCGGCGTCGCCCTGTCGGTGCTGTACGTCTCGGCGATGCTGCTCTACCTGGACGTGCCCACCGGCATCGCGGCCCTGCTGTCCTTCGCCCCGCTGGCCGTGCTCGTGCAGTCCTACCGGCGCCGCTCGATCGTCGTCCACCGGCGCCGCTCCACGGCGATCGCGGCGGTCATCGTGAAGTTCACCGAGACCATGAACGGCATCCGGCCCGTGCAGGCCTTCCGCCGGGAGGCCGTCAACGACGCCCACTTCGAGGAGCTCAACCGCACCCACCAGCGGGCCAACACCGCCACCTCGCTGGCCATGGCCCGCTACGTCGTCTCCTCCCGCCTGGTGGCCAACGCCGCGGTCGCGTCCATCGTCGTGTGGGGCGCCCACCGGGTCGCAGGCGGCACGCTGGCCCTGGGCGTCCTGGCCGCCTCCGTGCTCTACCTGCGGCGGCTGTACGACCCCATCGACCGGCTGGGGATGTTCCTGAACTCCTACCAGTCCGCGGCCGCCTCCCTGGAGAAGATCGCCGGGCTGCTCGCGCAGCGCCCGTCGGTGCCCGAACCGGCCGCTGCGCTGCCGCTGCCGCCCCGCCCGGCCGGCCTGCCCGGGCGCGAGGTCGTCTTCGAGTCCGTGTCCTTCGGCTACCGCACCGGCGGCGAGGTGCTGCCCCGCTTCGACCTCACCCTGCGGGCCGGGCAGACCGTGGCGCTGGTCGGCGAGACGGGGGCCGGCAAGTCCACGCTGGCCAAGCTCCTCGCCCGGTTCTACGACCCCACGAGCGGCCGCGTCCTGCTGGACGGGGTGCCACTGGACCGGCTGGCGGGGGCCGAGCTGCGGCGCGGGGTGGTGATGGTGACGCAGGAGGCGTTCCTGTTCTCGGGCACGGTCGCCGACAACATCGCCCTGGGCCGGCCGGACGCCGACCGGGCCGAGGTGGAGCGGGCGGCCCGGGCGATCGGCGCCCACGACTTCATCAGCGCACTGCCCGAGGGCTACGACACCGACGTCCGCAAGCGCGGCGGCCGCATCTCCGCCGGTCAGCGGCAGCTCGTCTCGTTCGCGCGGGCCCTGCTCGCCGATCCGGGGGTGCTCGTCCTGGACGAGGCGACGTCCTCGCTGGACATCCCCGGGGAGCGTGCGGTGCAGCAGGCCATGCACACCGTGCTGCGCGGGCGCACGGCACTGGTCATCGCGCACCGGCTGTCCACCGTGCAGATCGCCGACCGGGTCCTGGTGATGGCCGGCGGCCGGATCGTCGAGGACGGCAATCCGGCCGAACTGGCTGCGGCGGGCGGGCACTTCGCCGGACTGCACCGTGCCTGGCGGGACAGCCTGGTCTGAGCGCCCGCTATACGAACACCGATCTTTCGCCAACGGACATTTTCCGGCCAAGTTGTTGACGCGCTCCTGACATCGGACATGCGGCGGTGGCACTCTTCAGCTCACCTGACGCGGGGTCCCCCACATTCCCCACCTCCCCGCGGCGGACAGCTCTACCCTCTTTCCCCCTGGTGAACTTCCCCCCTCCTTTGTTCTGCCGTGTTCTGCCCGGCCGGTCCTCGCCGTCCGGTCGCCCACCGGCCACGCCCACCGACGTGGCCACCGCAGAAGGAGTCAGAGTGAGACCCACCCCCCATCGCCGCGCCACCACGACCGGCGCGCTCGTCGCAGCCGCCGCCCTGCTCGCCGTGGGCGTGCAGACCGGCAGCGCCACCGCCGGCACGCCCGCGGCATCCGCCGCCGCGGGCCGCCAGCTCGTCGCGAAGGCCGACAACGGTGCCCTGCCCGCGAAGCTGACCCCCTCCCAGCGCGCGGAGCTCATACGCCAGGCCAACGGCACCACCGCGCAGACGGCGCGGAAGCTGGGCCTCGGCGCCAAGGAGAAGCTGGTCGTCCGGGACGTCAGCAAGGATGCCAACGGCACGCTGCACACCCGCTACGAGCGCACCTACGACGGGCTGCCCGTCCTCGGCGGCGACCTGGTGGTCGACTCCGCCCCGTCGGGCACGGTCAAGACGGTCGCCAAGGCCAACAAGGCCCGCCTCGCCGTGTCCACCACCACGCCCTCGTTCGCCGCCGCGGCCGCCGAGAAGGACGCCGTGAAGTCCGCGCAGGCGCAGGGCTCGAAGGACACCAGGGCCGACCGCGCCCGCAAGGTGGTCTGGGCCGCGAACGGCACCCCCGTCCTCGCGTACGAGACCGTGGTCGGCGGTCTGCAGGAGGACGGCACGCCCAACGAGCTGCACGTCATCACCGACGCGAAGAGCGGCAAGAAGCTCTTCGAGTACCAGGGCGTCAAGGAAGGCGTCGGCAACAGCCAGTACAGCGGCCGCGTCACCATCGGCACCTCCGGATCGGCCCCCAACTACCAGTTGGCCGACCCCACCCGCGGCGGGCACAAGACGTACAACCTCAATGGCGGCTCTTCCGGCACGGGCACGCTGTTCACCGACGCCGACGACGTCTGGGGCAACGGCACCACCAGCGACAAGGCCACGGCCGGTGTGGACGCCGCCTACGGCGCCCAGCTCACCTGGGACTACTACAAGAACGTGCACGGCCGCTCCGGCATCCGGGGCGACGGCCAGGGCGCGTACAGCCGGGTGCACTACGGCAACGCCTACGTCAACGCCTTCTGGTCCGACGACTGCTTCTGCATGACCTACGGCGACGGTCAGAACAACGCCAAGCCGCTGACCTCGATCGACGTGGCCGCACACGAGATGACGCACGGCGTCACCTCCGCCACCGCCAACCTCACCTACAGCGGCGAGTCCGGCGGCCTGAACGAGGCCACCTCCGACATCATGGCCGCCGCCGTCGAGTTCTGGGCCAACAACCCCTCCGACCCGGGCGACTACCTGGTCGGCGAGAAGATCGACATCAACGGCAACGGCACCCCGCTGCGCTACATGGACAAGCCCAGCAAGGACGGCCGCTCCAAGGACGCCTGGTACTCCGGCCTCGGCGGCATCGACGTGCACTACTCCTCGGGCCCGGCCAACCACTGGTTCTACCTGGCCTCCGAGGGCAGCGGCCCCAAGGACGTCAATGGCGTGCACTACGACTCGCCGACCTCCGACGGGCAGCCCGTCACCGGCATCGGCCGCGACAACGCCGCGAAGATCTGGTTCAAGGCGCTGACCCAGCGCATGCAGTCCAACACCAACTACGCGGGCGCCCGCGACGCCACGCTGTGGGCCGCCGGCGAGCTGTTCGGCGTGGGCAGCGAGACGTACAACAACGTCGCCAACGCCTGGGCCGCCATCAACGTCGGCAGCCGCCTGTCGACCGGTGTCTCGGTCACCAGCCCCGGCGACCAGACGTCGATCGTCAACACCGCCGTCTCCCTGCAGATCAAGGCGAGCAGCTCCACCAGCGGCGCCCTGACCTACGCGGCCACCGGCCTGCCCGCCGGCCTGTCGATCAACTCCTCGACCGGCCTGATCTCCGGCACCCCGACCACCACCGGCACCTCCAGCGTGACCGTGACGGTCAAGGACTCCGCCGGCAAGACCGGCAGCGTCTCCTTCAAGTGGACGGTCAACGCCACCAGCGGCGGCAACGTCTTCGAGAACACCACCCCCGTCGACATCCCGGACGCCGGCTCGGCCGTCACCTCGCCGATCACCGTCACCCGCAGCGGCAACGGCTCCGCCGCCCTGAAGGTGGACGTCAACATCAGCCACACCTACCGCGGTGACCTGCAGATCGACCTGGTCGCCCCGAACGGCAAGACGTGGCGGCTGAAGGACGCGGACTCCTGGGACTCCGCCGCGGACGTCAAGGAGACCTACACGGTCGACGCCTCCGCCGTCTCCGCCCCCGGCACCTGGAAGCTCCAGGTCCAGGACCTCTACGCCCAGGACGAGGGCACCATCAACAGCTGGAAGCTGACCTTCTGACCTTCTGGCCTTCCGGCTTGTACGGACCGGGCGCCGCCCGGGGTGAGCACCGACTCCCCCGGGCGGCGCCTTCTGCATGCGCCCGCGCCACCCCTCGCGGCGTCACCGGGACGCGCTCGCCGGGGTCCCCGCTTCCCTCGTACGGACCGCAGGTCACCGCCGGTCCGGCGAATCGGCGCCCCGTAAGGGGCGCGGGGAACTGCGCGATCGGCCACCGACGGCCCGCAGCCGATGCACCGGCCGTCCGCGGGCCGTTTGTGGCTTGTCGCGCAGTTCCCCGCGCCCCTGCGGGGCTACCGCATCAGCACGCCCGCCGCCTCGCCCATGGCGTGGGAGGGCACCGCGACCAGGCCCAGCTCCGCGCCGCAGGCCAGGAGGCGGTGCGCGGGCAGGATGCGCACCGTGTAGCCGAAGGGGCCGGTGCGGTCCAGCGTCAGCGGGCCCTCGTACAGCCGCCGGCCGTCCAGGCCGGGGGCGCCGGTGGCCTTCAGCGGGAAGGTGACCGTGTGCGCCAGCCGGTCGGCCTCGTCCACCCGGCCCGCGACCGCCTGCACCTCCACGTCGGCGGGGTCCAGCTCGCCCAGGGTGACGCTCACCCGCAGCGAGAGGGTCGCGCCCAGCTCGGCCGTGCCGCCCAGCGGGCCCTCCGAGACGGCCTCGACGTGGTCGACGGCCACCGTCGGCCACGCCGCGCGCACCCGGGCCTTCCAGGCGGCCAGCTCCCGCGAGGAGGCCTCGTCCAGCGCCCGGTGCGCCTCGGCGGCGGGGGCGTAGAGCCGCTCGACGTAGTCGCGCACCATGCGCCCGGCGAGCACCTTGGGCCCCAGGCCCGCGAGGGTGTGCCGGACCATCTCGATCCAGCGGCCGGGCAGCCCGTCGGCGCCGCGGTCGTAGAAGCGCGGCGCCACCCGCTGGGCCAGCAGGTCGTACAGCGCCGCCGCCTCCAGGTCGTCGCGGCGCGTGTCGTCCACGGCGGCGCCGTCGGCGGTGGGGATGGCCCAGCCGAAGTCCGGCTCGTACCACTCGTCCCACCAGCCGTCCAGGACGGAGAGGTTCAGGCAGCCGTTGAGGGCGGCCTTCATGCCCGAGGTGCCGCACGCCTCCAGCGGCCGCAGCGGGTTGTTGAGCCACACGTCGCAGCCGGGGTAGAGCTTCTGGGCCATGGCCATGCCGTAGTCGGGCAGGAAGACGACGCGGTGGCGCACCCGGGGGTCGTCGGCGAAGCGGACGAGCTCCTGCACCAGGCGCTTGCCGCTGTCGTCCGCCGGGTGGGCCTTGCCCGCCACAACGATCTGCACCGGGCGCTCGGGGTGCAGCAGCAGCTCGGTCAGGCGTTCGCGGTCGCGCAGCATCAGGGTCAGGCGCTTGTACGACGGGACGCGCCGGGCGAAGCCGATCGTCAGCACGTCCGGGTCGAGGACGCCGTCGATCCAGCCGAGCTCGGCGCTGCCGGCGCCGCGCTCCCGCCACGCGGCGTGCAGCCGCGCCCGTACCTCCTCCACCAGCTGCTCGCGCAGGGTGCGGCGCAGCTCCCAGATGTCGGCGGCGGGGATGTCCGCGACGGTGTCCCAGCGCTGGGAGCCACCCACGGACAGGGCGTCCTCGGCGCGCCCGGCGCCGATGCACCGGGCGCCGAGGCGGAAGACCTCGGGCGCCACCCAGGTGGGGGCGTGCACGCCGTTGGTGACGGAGGTGATCGGCACCTCCTCGGCGTCGAAGCCCGGCCACAGGCCGGCGAACATCTCCCTGCTGACCTGCCCGTGCAGGACGGAGACGCCGTTGGCGCGCTGGGCGAGCCGCAGGCCCATGACGGCCATGTTGAACAGGGCGGCGTCGCCGCCGGGGTAGTCCTCGCGGCCCAGGGCGAGCACCCGCTCGGCGTCGATGCCCGGCAGCTCGCCGTCCTCGCCGAAGTGCCGGGCCACCAGGTCGGCCTCGAAGCGGTCGATGCCGGCCGGCACGGGGGTGTGGGTGGTGAAGACGGCACCGGAGCGCACGCGTTCGAGGGCGGCGTCGAAGTCGGCCCCCTGCACGACCAGTTCGCGGATGCGTTCGAGGCCCAGGAAGCCGGCGTGGCCCTCGTTGGTGTGGAAGACCTCGGGTTCGGCGTGCCCGGTCAGCCGGCAGTACGCCCGCACGGCGCGCACGCCGCCGATGCCCAGCAGCATCTCCTGCAGCAGGCGGTGCTCGCTGCCGCCGCCGTAGAGCCGGTCGGTGACGTCCCGCTCGCCGGGCCCGTTCTCCTCGGTGTCCGAGTCGAGCAGCAGCAGCGGCACCCGGCCGACCTGCGCCTTCCAGATGTGCGCGTGAACGGAACGGCCGCCGGGCAGCGCGAGGGTGACCCGGGCGGGCATGCCGTCGGCCTCGCGGAGCATGGTCAGCGGCAGCTCGTTGGGGTCGAGCAGGGGGTAGTGCTCCTGCTGCCAGCCCTCGCGGGAGAGGGACTGGCGGAAGTAGCCGTGCCGGTAGAGCAGGCCGACGCCGACCAGGGGCACGCCCAGGTCGCTGGCCGACTTCAGGTGGTCGCCGGCCAGGATGCCCAGGCCGCCGCTGTACTGCGGCAGGGCGGCCGTGATGCCGAACTCCGGCGAGAAGTAGGCGACGGCGGCCGGCAGCCCCGGCGGCTGCTCCTGGTACCACCGGCGGCCGGTCAGGTAGTCCTGCAGGTCGTCCGCGGCGGCGGCGAGGCGGCGCAGGAAGCGGCGGTCCTCGGCCAGGGCGGCCAGCCGCTCGGCGGGCACCGACCCCAGCAGCCGCAGCGGGTCGCCACCGGTGGCCCGCCAGCCCTCGGGATCGACGGACTGGAACAGCTCACGGGTCTCGGGGTGCCAGGACCAGCGCAGGTTGCGCGCGAGGTCGCTGAGCGGTCGGAGGGGCTCGGGAAGGACGGGACGCACGCTGAATCGACGAATGGCCTTCACGGGTCGAAGGTAGCGGTGCGCACGCCTTTGGCGGTGGACCTTTCCCCAACCCCGCCCATTCGCCCCCGGCCACCGCTGGGAGGTGCCCCCGGTTTCCCCGGCTGCGCCCCGGACCGCACAGCCGCACAACCGGTTTGCGCCGCAGGCGGATTGGCCGCACCCGGAACTACGCGCGAGTAGTTCACGCCATCGCCGCATGCCCGACCGGGGCCCGTGGAAGGCTCATCCGGTATACCGAGCCGACCGTCCGTCACCCAGCTGATCGCGTCATATTCCTTTCCTTCCCGCCGCCCGAGTGAACGCGGACAGGAGCCCTCGTGCCCGCACCGTCGCGACCGCCGAGTCAGCCGGAACAGCCGGTAGAAAGTACCGAACGCGCCAGAGTCGTCCACGGTCCCCTAGTTCCTCCAGGTGATCCCATGATCGGTCGCATTCCCGTCCTCGATCCCGGCCCGCTCGTCGACTGCGGCAGGCGCCCCGTGAAGGCGGTGGTGGGCGAGTCCTTCGAAGTGACCGCGACGGTGTTCCGGGAGGGGCACGACGCGGTGGGCGCCAATGTGGTGCTGCGCGGACCGGCGGGCCGCGGCGGTCCGTGGACGCCGATGCGCGAGCTGGCCCCGGGCACGGACCGCTGGGGGGCCGAGGTGACCCCGGACGCGGCCGGCCGCTGGACGTACACGGTGGAGGCCTGGGCGGATCCGCTCGGCACCTGGCGGGACCACGCGCGCATCAAGATCCCGGCCGGCATCGACACCGAGCTGGTGCTGGAGGAGGGTGCCCGGCTGCTGGAGCGGGCGGCGGCGGGCGTGCCGAAGAACGAGGGCCGGCAGACGGTCCTGGGCGCCGTCGACGCGCTGCGGGATGCCGCCCGGCCGGCCGCGGCTCGGCTTGCGGCGGCCCTTGCGCCGCAGGTCACCGGGGTTCTCGCCCGGTATCCGCTGCGCGAACTGGTCAGTGCCTCGCGTCCGGTGCCGGTGCTGGTGGAGCGGGAGCGGGCGCTGTTCGGGTCGTGGTACGAGTTCTTCCCGCGCTCGGAGGGCGCCCAGGTGCGCCCGGACCGGCCGCCGCAGAGCGGTACGTTCCGTACGGCCGCCCGGCGGCTGCCGGAGATCGCGGCGATGGGCTTCGACGTGGTGTACCTGCCGCCGATCCACCCCATCGGCACCACGCACCGCAAGGGCCCCAACAACGGGTTGACCGCGGGGCCTTACGACGTGGGCAGCCCGTGGGCGATCGGCTCCGCGGACGGCGGGCACGACGCCGTCCATCCCGACCTGGGCACCCTGGAGGACTTCGACCGCTTCGTGCGCCGGGCCCGCGAGCTGCGCCTGGAGGTGGCGCTGGACTTCGCGCTGCAGTGCTCGCCGGACCACCCGTGGGTGGGCAAGCACCCGGAGTGGTTCCACCACCGTGCGGACGGCAGCATCGCGTACGCGGAGAATCCGCCGAAGAAGTACCAGGACATCTACCCCCTGGCCTTCGACGAGGACTTCGAGGGGCTGCTCGCCGAGAGCCTGCGGGTGCTGCGTTTCTGGATGGCCCGGGGGGTGCGGATCTTCCGGGTGGACAATCCGCACACCAAACCGGTGGTGTTCTGGGAGAAGGTGCTCTCCGACATCGGCCGCACCGATCCGGACGTGGTGTTCCTGGCGGAGGCCTTCACCCGGCCGGCGATGATGCGCACCCTCGGTGCGATCGGTTTCCAGCAGTCGTACACGTACTTCACCTGGCGCAATGGAAAGCACGAGCTGACGGAGTACCTCACGGAGCTCTCGCGGGAGACGGCCGCGACGATGCGTCCGAACTTCTTCGTCAACACCCCCGACATCCTGCACGCCTATCTGCAGGAGGGGGGCCGGGCCGCCTTCGAGGTGCGGGCCGTGCTGGCCGCGACGTTGTCGCCGTCCTGGGGGGTATACGCCGGTTATGAACTGTGCGAGAACACCCCGGTGCGGCCGGGGAGCGAGGAGTACCTGGACTCGGAGAAGTACCAACTGCGGCCGCGCGACTGGGCGTCGGCCGAGCGTGCCGGGCAGAGCCTGGCACCGCTGATCACGACGCTGAACCGGCTGCGGCGACGGCACCCGGCCCTGCGCCGGCTGCGGAATCTGCGTTTCCACGGCGTGGACAACGACGCCGTCATCGCCTATTCCAAACGCACCGGTTCCTCGTGCGTGCTCACGGTCGTCAACCTCGACCCCCACCACACCCAGGAGGCGACGGTCTCGTTGGACATGCCGGAGCTCGGCCTGGACTGGCACGACTCCGTGCCGGTGCGCGACGAGCTCACCGGAGAGACCTACCACTGGGGCAGGGACAACTATGTGCGCCTCGAGCCGGGCCGTTCCCCGGCGCCCGCGCACGTGTTCTCGCTGCGACCGTCCTCACAGATCGGAGGGTCACCCACACCATGATCGTCAATGAACCCGTCCCCGACACCTTCGAGGACACGCCCGCCAAGGACCTGGATCCGGACTGGTTCAAGCGGGCCGTGTTCTACGAGGTCCTCGTGCGCTCCTTCCAGGACAGCAACGGCGACGGCATCGGCGACCTCAAGGGCCTCACCGCCAAGCTCGACTATCTGCAGTGGCTGGGCGTCGACTGCCTGTGGCTGCCGCCGTTCTTCCAGTCGCCGCTGCGCGACGGCGGCTACGACGTCTCGGACTACACCTCGGTGCTGCCGGAGTTCGGCGACCTCGCCGACTTCGTGGAGTTCGTCGACGCCGCCCACCAGCGCGGCATGCGCGTCATCATCGACTTTGTCATGAACCATACGAGCGACCAGCACGAGTGGTTCCAGCAGTCGCGCACCGACCCCGACGGCCCCTACGGCGACTACTACGTCTGGGCCGACGACGACAAGCAGTACCAGGACGCGCGCATCATCTTCGTCGACACCGAGACCTCGAACTGGACGTTCGACCCGGTGCGCAAGCAGTACTACTGGCACCGCTTCTTCTCCCACCAGCCGGACCTGAACTACGACAACCCGGCGGTGCAGGAGGAGATCCTGGCCGCCCTGCGGTTCTGGCTGGACCTGGGGATCGACGGCTTCCGGCTGGACGCCGTGCCGTACCTGTTCGCCGAGGAGGGCACCAACTGCGAGAACCTCCCGCAGTCGCACGCCTTCCTCAAGCGGGTGCGCGCCGAGATCGACGCCCACTACCCCGACACCGTGCTGCTGGCCGAGGCCAACCAGTGGCCGGAGGACGTCGTCGACTACTTCGGCGACTTCGAGGGCGGCGGGGACGAGTGCCACATGGCCTTCCACTTCCCCGTCATGCCGCGCATCTTCATGGCCGTGCGCCGCGAGTCGCGCTACCCGGTCTCGGAGATCCTCGCCAAGACCCCGGCCATCCCCGCGCGCTGCCAGTGGGGCATCTTCCTGCGCAACCACGACGAGCTGACGCTGGAGATGGTCACCGACGAAGAGCGCGACTACATGTGGGCGGAGTACGCCAAGGACCCCCGCATGCGCGCCAACATCGGCATCCGGCGGCGGCTGGCCCCCCTGCTGGACAACGACCGCAACCAGATCGAGCTGTTCACCGCCCTGCTGCTGTCGCTGCCGGGCTCGCCGATCCTGTACTACGGGGACGAGATCGGCATGGGCGACAACATCTGGCTCGGCGACCGCGACGCGGTGCGCACGCCCATGCAGTGGACGCCGGACCGCAACGCCGGCTTCTCCTCCTGCGACCCGGGCCGGCTGTACCTGCCGACCATCATGGACCCGGTCTACGGCTACCAGGTCACCAACGTGGAGGCGGCGATGAGCTCCCCCGCCTCGCTGCTGCAGTGGACCCGCCGGATGATCGAGATCCGCAAGCAGAACCCGGCCTTCGGCCTGGGTTCGTACACCGAACTGCAGTCCAGCAACCCCGCGGTGCTGGCCTTCCTCCGCGAACACGGCGACGACCTCGTCCTGTGCGTGAACAACTTCTCGCGCTTCGCACAGCCGACCGAGCTGGACCTGCGCGCATTCAACGGCCGGCACCCGGTCGAACTCATCGGCGGCGTGCGCTTCCCCGCCATCGGCGAACTGCCGTACCTGCTCACCCTGGCCGGTCACGGCTTCTACTGGTTCCGGCTCCGGCACACCACGCCCCCCGGCGCCACCGCGTGACCACCGCCTCGTGCGCGACGGGCCGGGGCGGTCCGGCGCGCACAGCGGTTTCCGCCCGCCACCCGTGGGCACTCGTACTACTCGTACCGCCGCTCACCGCACCACGTCGCACCGCACCGCCAGAGGGCCGTGGGCGCTGACCGTACGGACGATCCTCGCCCGACACGTCCTCATCCGCACACCGGCAAAACCCGCAATCCGGGACACTTTGCCCCATCCGTCGTGTGCCCCGGGGAAAGGACGCGACGCATGTCGGACGCATCACCCCTGCACCGCCTTACGCCCGCGCGACCCGCGAGCAGCGGCGCCGGCGAGGCGCGCTCACTGATCGCCTCGCTCGCCCCGCTGCTCGAGGAGTGGCTGCCGCGGCAGCGCTGGTTCGCCGGCAAGGGCCGCCCCCTGACCGGTTTCGCCCCCGTCGCCGTCACCGAGCTGCTGCCGCCCGGTCGCGCGGAGCGCCCCGCCTCGCCGGGCCTGCTCCACCTGCTCGTCCGGGCCCGCCAGGGCGTCCCGGGCCGGCCCGCCGGCCCCGGCGACGACTGCTACCAGCTGCTGCTCGGCGTCCAGGAGGCGCTGCCCCCGCACCTGGCCCCGGCCCGCATCGGCCGCCCCGAGCACGGCCCGCTGCGCGGGCTGACCGTCTACGAGGGCCTGGCCGACCCCCGGCTGGCCGCCCTCCTCCTCGAACGGCTGCGCGTGCCCGGCCGGCTCGGCCCGCTGACCTTCTCCCGCGAGGCGGACGCGGCCGTCCCCACCATCCCCACCAGCCTCGCGCCCCGGCTGATCGGCGCCGAGCAGTCCAACTCCTCCGCCGTCTACGGGGAGCGCTTCATCCTCAAGCTCTTCCGCCGCGTCGGCCCCGGCGTCAACCCCGACCTCGAACTGCCCCGCGCCCTGGCCCGGGCGGGCTGCGCCCGCGTCCCGGCACCGGTGGCCTGGTTCGAGGCGGCCGTCGACGGCGCTGCTTCCGGTGGTGCTGGTTCCGGTAGCGCTGGTTCCGGTGGCACGACTCTCAGCGGCACGGCTCCCGACGGCACGGCCGAGCCCATGACGCTCGGGGTCCTGCAGCCCTATCTGGCCGGCTCCACCGACGGCTGGCGCCTGGCGCTGGACTCCCTCGCCGGCACAGCCCTCACCGGCCCCGCCGGTTTCGCCGCCGGTTTCGCCGCCGAGGCCCGCGCGCTCGGCGCGGCCGTCGGCGAGGTGCACCTGGCCCTGGCCGAGGCGCTGCCCACGGTCGTGCTGCGCCGCCCCCAGCTGGAGCACCTGGCCGCCGCCATGAGCCAGCGCCTGGACGCCGCCGCGGAGGCCGTCCCTGCCCTGCGCCCGTACCACGCGGCGCTGCGCGAGACGTACGAGCTGCTGCCCGACCTCGGCCGGGCCGGGCGCACCTGGTGCGCCCAGCGCATCCACGGCGACCTGCACCTGGGCCAGGTGCTGCGCACGGCGGCCGACGGCCACTGGTCCCTGATCGACTTCGAGGGCGAGCCCGCCCGGCCGCTGGCCGAGCGGCGTCGTCCGCAGCCGGTGGCCCGGGACATCGCGGGCATGCTGCGCTCCTTCGACTACGCGGCCGCCGTCGGCGGCGCGGACGGCGGCGACTGGGCGACGAGCGCGCGCACGGCCTTCTGCGAGGGCTACGCCGCCGTCCACCACGATCCCGGCGAGGACGCCGGGCTGCTGCGCGCCCACGAGATCGACAAGGCCGTCTACGAGGTGCTGTACGAGGCCCGGCACCGCCCCGACTGGCTGCCCGTGCCGCTGGCCGCCGTCCGCCGCCTCGCCGCCGGGCCCCGCGTCACGGGCGCGGCACCGGCGTGAGGCGCGATCGTTTCGAACCGCATGAGCTCCACGGAACACCGGAGGGACCGCCCGTGACCGCACGACCGCCGTCCAGTACCCCGCCGCCCGGCCGGCGCGACGGGGTTCCCGCGACCTTCCTGCCCACCCCGCAACGCCGGGCGGCCCAGCCCCGGCGAGGACCGTCCGGCGGGGCCACCGTGCGCCGCCCCGAGCCGCTGGACGACGGCACGCGCGAGAAGCTGCTGCAGGGCGCCCACCACGACCCGCACGGCGTGCTGGGCGCCCACCCGGTGCCCGGCGGCGTGCTCTTCCGCGCCCTGCGGCCCTTCGCACGCTCGGTCTCGGTGGTCACCAAGGGACTGCGGGCCGAGCTGTTCGACGAGGGGAACGGCCTGTTCGCGGCCGTCCTGCCGCTGATCGCCGTCCCGCAGGACTACCGGCTGCACGTCACGTACGACGACAACGAGCTCGACGTGCACGACCCCTACCGCTTCCTGCCCGCCGTCGGCGACCTGGACCTGCACCTCATCGCGGAGGGCCGGCACGAGCAGCTGTGGCAGGCGCTGGGCGCCGAGCCGATGCGGCACCAGGGCGTGCCCGGCACCCGCTTCACCGTGTGGGCGCCCAACGCCCGCGGCGTGCGCGTGGCCGGTGACTTCAACTACTGGGACGGCACCGGCCACCCGATGCGCTCGCTCGGCGGGACGGGCGTGTGGGAGCTGTTCCTGCCCGGCGTCGGCGAGGGGGCGCTGTACAAGTTCGACATCACACGGCCCGACGGCACGCACACCCTGCGCGCCGACCCGCTGGCCCGCCGCACCGAGGCGCCGCCGGCCACCGCCTCGATCGTGCACGCCTCGCACCACGTGTGGGGCGACGCCGCCTGGATGGAGCGGCGGGGCCGACGGCCGGTGCACCAGGCACCCTTCTCGGTGTACGAGGTGCACCTGCCGTCCTGGCGGCCCGGGCTGACCTACCGGCAGCTGGCCGAACAGCTCCCCGCGTACGTCAAGGACCTCGGCTTCACCCACGTGGAGCTGATGCCGGTCGCCGAGCACCCCTACGGCGGCTCGTGGGGCTACCAGGTCACCGGCTTCTACGCGCCCACCGCCCGGCTCGGCACCCCCGACGACTTCAAGCACCTCGTGGACGCCCTGCACCGGGCCGGCATCGGGGTGCTCATGGACTGGGTGCCGGCACACTTCCCGCGCGACGACTGGGCACTGGCCGAATTCGACGGCCGCCCCCTGTACGAGCACCAGGACCCGCTGCGGGCCGCGCACCCCGACTGGGGCACGCTCGAGTTCGACTACGGGCGCAAGGAGGTGCGCAACTTCCTCGTCGCCAACGCGGTCTACTGGTGCGAGGAGTTCCACATCGACGGCCTGCGCGTGGACGCCGTCGCCTCCATGCTCTACCTCGACTACTCGCGCGAGGCCGGCCAGTGGACGCCCAACGAGCACGGCGGCCGCGAGAACCTCGACGCCGTGGCCTTCCTGCAGGAGATGAACGCCACCGTCTACCGCCGCTGCCCCGGCATCGTCACCGTCGCCGAGGAATCCACCGCCTGGGACGGCGTCACCCGCGCCACCCACCACACCGGCCCCGGCGGCTTCGGCGGCCTCGGCTTCGGCCTGAAATGGAACATGGGCTGGATGCACGACTCGCTGGAGTACATGACCAAGGAGCCGGTGCACCGCAAGTACCACCACAGCGACATGACCTTCGCCATGGTCTACGCCTACAGCGAGAACTACGTGCTGCCCATCTCCCACGACGAGGTCGTGCACGGCAAACGCTCCCTCGTCTCCAAGATGCCCGGCGACTGGTGGCAGCAGCGCGCCAACCACCGCGCCTACCTCGCCTTCATGTGGGCCCACCCCGGCAAACAGCTGCTCTTCATGGGCCAGGAATTCGCCCAGGGCGCCGAATGGTCCGAGGCCCACGGCCCCGACTGGTGGCTCCTCGACCCCTCCTACTCCGCCGAACCCGACCACCGCGGCGTACGCGACCTCGTCCGCGACCTCAACGCGGGCTACCGCGCGATGCCGGCCCTGTGGGAACAGGACACCGTGCCCGACGGCTTCCAATGGGTGGCGGGCGACGCGGCCGAGGACAACGTCCTGGCGTTCCTGCGTTTCGCGACGGACGGCGCCCCGCTGCTGGCTGTCTGCAACTTCTCGCCGGTCGTACGGCACGCGTACCGGGTGGGGGTGCCGGTGGAGCACGGGGTGTGGGAGGAGTGCCTCAACACGGATGCGGTGCGGTACGGGGGCAGTGGCGTGACGAACGCGGACCCGCTCAAGCCGGAGCGCGTCCCCGCGCACGGGCGACCGGCGAGCCTGCCGCTGACGCTGCCGCCGCTGGCGACGGTGTGGCTGCGGCCGACGTAACAACCGCCTGCGGCGGGCCGATCCCCAGCCCGCAGGGCTGGGGGTGTGCGGCGGATTGTCGCCACGCGCCACCGCGGCGCCCCGCAAGGGGCGCGGGGCCCCTTGTCGATGTGCGGCTGCCGCCGCGTGGGCGCGACAAGCCACGACGTGCCTGCAGTCGGCCCCCGGGGTGGTGTGTCAGCTGCGGGCCGTCGCCGGCTGATCGCGCAGTTCCCCGCGCCCCTATGGGGCGCCGTGGTGGCGCGGGACGACAATCCGCCGGACACGGCCTGGCCCATCGGGACCGGGCTCCGCCCGGTGGCCTCAAACGCCGGCCGGGCTGCACAGCCCGCCGCAGGCGCACGCGCTACGGCGCGAGCCGTGCCACCAGGGCGGTGGCGTCCGTCGCGTGGACCCCCGCCGCCGTCAGGGCCGTGACGGCGGCGCTGCGTCCCGCCTCCGCCGGGGCGAGGACGCCGTCGTTCACGGCCTGCATCAGCCCGAAGAGCACCTGCTCCCGCACGTACGCCAGCGCCACCGCCGGCAGCGGTGAGGTGAAGAGCCCCTCGTCCAGCCCCCGCTGCAGCATCGCCGCGCATTCGCGCCGCACCGGTTCCAGCCGCCGGTGGATGCCTTCGACGGTGACGCTGCGCTGGGCCAGCGAGATGAGCAGCCGGTAGCCGTCGGCGATCTCCCATGCCGCCAGCATGGAGCGGGCGAGTGCTTCGGCCGGGTCCGCGGCGGCCCGCAGCGCGTCGGCCTGGGCGGCGGCGACGTTTTCGGCCGCGTCGTCGACGAGGGCGCCGATGAGCGCGTCGCGGCTGGGGAAGTGCCCGTAGACGGTGCGCCGCACGACGCCCGCCGCGCGTGCGATCTGGTCCATGCTCGCGTCCGCGTCGCGCAGGAGCTCGGCGAGTGCGACGTCCATGATGCGTCGGCGATTGGCGTCCGCCCTGCCGGGCCTGGTCTTCATGCCCCTCATTTTGCACACTGCCGTGCAGTCCCGTAATTTGCACACCAGTGTGTAATTGCACAGCCGTGTGCAAGTTCCGAAAGGGGTGGCCGATGGGCCTCGGGTTGTCGACTCCGGTCGACGAGATGGACGGTCCGTACAAGCGGCGCTGGGCGGCGCTCGGTGTCCTGTGCATCAGCCTGCTGATCATCGTCATGGCGAACACGTCGCTGACGGTCGCGGCGCCGGACATGGTCCAGGACCTGGGTCTGGGCAGTTCCGACCTGCAGTGGGTCATCGACGGCTACACCGTGCCGTACGCGGCCCTGATGCTGATCCTCGGCGCGGTGGGCGACAAGTACAGCCGCCGTGGCGCGCTCGTCCTGGGTCTGCTGGTCTTCGGCGCGGCCTCCGTGGCCGGTTCGCTGGTGGACAGCGGCAACGGCGTCATCGCGGCGCGTGCCGCGATGGGCATCGGCGCGGCGATGATCATGCCGGCCACGCTGTCGCTGCTGGCGGCGACGTTCCCGCGCGCGGAGCGGGCGAAGGCGATCACCATCTGGACGGCGACCGCGGGTCTGGCGATCGCGGTGGGTCCGCTGGTGGCCGGTGCGCTGCTGGAGGACCACGGCTGGGCCTCGACGTTCCTGATCAACGTGCCGATCGCCGCCCTCGGCATCGTCGGCGCGCTGCTGCTGGTGCCGCCGTCCCGGGCGGCCGGCGTGAAGAAGATCGACTACGTCGGTGGTCTGCTGTCCGTGCTGTGGGTGGGCTCGCTCATCTACATGATCATCGAGGGTCCGCACTTCGGCTGGGGCGCCAAGGCGATCACCGCCGCGGTCGTGGCGGGCGTGGGCTTCGTCTGCTTCGTGCTGTGGGAGCTGCGTCACCCGAGCCCCGTGCTGGACGTGCGCCGCTTCACCCAGCGGGCCTTCGCCGGGTCGACGTCGGCCGTGGCGCTGTTCTTCCTCGCCGTCTTCGGCGCCTTCTACTACCTGACGCAGCACCTGCAGTTCGTCCTCGGCTACTCGCCGCTGGACACCGGTGTGCGCATGCTGCCGCTGGCGGGCGCGGTGTTCGTCGGCGGTGCGCTGACGGCGCTGCTGACGCCGAAGGTGGGCATGAAGGTCACGGTCGCCTGCGGCATGACCGTCGGTACGGTCGCCATCGCCCTGCTGGCCCGGGTCGACGAGCACTCGACGTACAACGACTTCGTGCTGCCGCTGATCATCCTGGGTCTGGCGATCGGCCTGTCCCTGTCCCCCTGCACCAACGCCATCATGGGCTCCTTCCCGGAGGACCAGCTGGGCGTGGGCGGCGCGGTCAACAGCACGTCCATCGAGATGGGCGGTTCGCTGGGCATCGCGATCCTGGGCACGGTGCTGGCCAAGACCTACTCCTCCAACCTCGGTGACGCCGCCGCGAAGGCCGCGGCCGCGGGTGGTCCGAAGCTGCCGGAGAAGGCGCTGTCGGCCGCGCAGGACTCGGTGGGCGCGGGCCTGTACGTGGCCAAGGAGGTCGGCAAGCAGGTCGCGGCGCAGGCCGCGCCGAAGCTCGGCCCGGAGAAGGCCGCGGCGCTGGGCGCCCAGCAGGCGCACACCGTCGTGGAGGCCGTGCACAAGGCGTTCGCGGACGCGGTGGCGCACACCAGCGTCGTCGGCGCGGTGATCCTGGGCGTCGGCACGGTCGTGGTGGCGCTCCTGCTGCCGGGCCGCAAGGCCGCGGCGGCGGCCGCCGCCACCGGCGAGGCCGCGGTGTCCGAGCGCGAGCCGGAGCCGGCCGCCCGCTCCTGACCCGTACGCATCCCCGAACCCGGCGCGCCCCCTGACAATGCCCCGACCGTCAGGGGGCGCGTCGCATGCCCGGCGCCTGGCCGGCGCGGGCCGTGCTGTGCTGCGCCCGGGCCTCGGGGTGGTGTGTCGACTGCGGGCCGTCGGTGGCCGATCGCGCCCACGCGGCGGCCGCCGCACATCGACACCGCCCGGCGCCCCTGCGGGGCGCCGGGCACCCGCACAACAGAAACCCCCACGGCGGGGGCCCGGCGGTGCCTTACCGGGTCCCGAAGGGCCGCCGTGGGGGCGTCGGCCCTCGCCGTGGGGGTGGTCTCGGTGCGCCTCAGTGCGCGTCCGCCCCCAGCGTCGCCTCGTCGAACGGCAGTCGGCCGGACAGCACGTCGTCCACGCGTCCCGCGTCGATCTCCTTCACCCACGTGCCCACGAGCACCGTGGCCACCGCGTTGCCGGCGAAGTTCGTCAGGGCGCGGGCCTCGCTCATGAAGCGGTCGATGCCGACGATGAGGCCGACGCCGTCCACGAGCTCGGGGCGGTGGGACTGCAGGCCGCCGGCGAGGGTGGCGAGGCCTGCGCCGGTGACGCCTGCCGCGCCCTTGGAGGCCACGATCATGAACAGCAGGAGCGAGACCTGCTGGCCGATCGACAGCGGCTGTCCCATCGCCTCGGCGATGAAGAGCGAGGACATCGTCAGGTAGATGGCGGTGCCGTCGAGGTTGAAGGAGTAGCCCGTGGGCACCGTGATGCCGACGACGGGCTTGCTGACTCCCAGGTGTTCCATCTTGGCGATGAGCCGGGGCAGTGCGGATTCGGACGAGGACGTCGAGAGGATCAGCAGGAACTCCCGGCCCAGGTACTTCAGCAGCGCGAAGATGTTCACGCCGGCCACCACCCGCAGCAGGGTCCCGAGGACGACCACGACGAACAGCAGGCAGGTGGTGTAGAAGCCGATCATGATCACGGCGAGGGACTTGAGCGCGTCGACGCCCGTGGCGCCGACCACTGCGGCCATCGCACCGAACGCACCGACCGGCGCCACCCACATGATCATCGCCAGCACCTTGAACACCAGCCGTTGCAGGTGTCCGATGCCGCGCAGCACCGGCTGCCCGCTCTCGCCCAGGGCCTGCAGGGCGAAGCCGACGAGCAGGGCGACGAGCAGGGTCTGCAGCACCTGGCCGCCGGTCAGGGCGGAGACGAGCGTGGTGGGGATGACACCGAGCAGGAAGTCGGTGGTCGAGGTGTGGGCACCCTTGGCCTGGGCCTCGCCGGCGTGGCGGAGGCTGTCGGTCAGATGGAGTCCGCTGCCGGGTTCGAGGATGTTGCCGACGAGGAGTCCGATGGCCAGGGCGACGGTGGACATCAGGACGAAGTAGCCGAGGGCCAGTCCGCCGACCGCGCCGACCTTGGTCGCCCGGCGTACGGAACCGATGCCGAGCACGATCGTGCAGAAGATGACCGGCGAGATCATCATCTTGATCAGGTTCACGAAGCCGGTGCCGAGCGGCTTGAGCTCGACCGCGACGCCCGGCGCCAGCAGGCCGACGGCGATGCCGGCGAGCACGGCGGCGATCACGGCGAGGTACAGGTAGTGCGTGCGGTCCGGCCGGCGGGTGCCGGCCGCTGTCGCCGGGGGTGACTGCGCTGTCACTTCGGTCTCCGTCCGGTCCGGATGCGGTGGGGGGTCGCGGAGACTATGCACGGCCGTTGTGACGGCGGTCACCGTTGCGTGCATTACGTTCACAAACAGGCCACCCGGCACACTGTCGGCCATGACCCCCCGCATACGCCTCCCCCGCAGCCTGGCCGGCCGGCTCTTCGCCGTGCAGATCGTGCTGGTCACCGCCGTGGTGGCCGGCTGTGCGGCGCTCGCGTACCTCTCGGACCGCGCCGAGGCGAAGGAGACGGCCCGGCGCCAGGTGACGGCGACGGCCACGGCCGTCGCCGCGTCCCCGGCCGTGGCGGCCGCGGCCCTGGCGCCGGACCCTTCCGGTGCGCTGCAGGCGTACGCCGAGCGGGTCCGGCGCGACACCGGCGTGGACTTCGTGACGATCATGTCGCCGGGGGGTGTCCGCTGGACGCACCCGGACCCGGCCCGCATCGGCGAGCGCTTCCTCGGCCACACCGCGGCGGCGCTGGAGGGCCGCACCTTCTCCGAGACGTACACCGGCACGCTCGGCCCGTCCGTACGGGCCGTGGCGCCGGTGCGGGACGCGGGCAGCGGGCGGGTGGTGGCGCTGGTCAGCGCCGGCATCACCGTGGACGCCATCAGCGCGCAGGTGCGCCGCCAGGTGGGCGTGCTGCTCGCGGTGGCGCTGGCGGTGCTGGCGGTGGGCGGCGCGGGCACGTACGCACTGGGAGCGCGGTTGCGCCGGCACACCCACGGGATGAACGCCGCCGAGCTGGGCCGGATGCACGACTACCACGAGGCCGCGCTGCACGCGGTGCGCGAGGGGCTGTTGCTGCTGGACGGGCAGCGCCGGCTGGCGCTCGCCAACGACGCCGGCCGGGAGCTGCTCGGCCTGCCGGCCGGCGCGGTCGGGCGCCATGTGACCGCGCTCGGGCTGCCGGACGGCCTCACCGAGGCCCTGCTGGCCCCCGGCCCGCGCGTGGACGAGGTGCACCTGACCGCCGAGCGGATCGTGGTCGTCAACACCTCGCCGGTCTCCAGCGGCGAGCACCGCGGCACGGTCGTCACCCTCAGGGACCACACCGAACTCCTGGCGCTCTCCGGGGAACTGGACTCGGTGCGCGGCTTCGCCGAGGCCCTGCGCTCGCAGGCGCACGAGGCCGCCAACCGGCTGCACGCGGTGGTCTCGCTGATCGAACTCGGGCGCGCCGCCGAGGCGGTGGAGTTCGCCACCGCCGAGCTCGAACTCGCCCAGGCCCTCACCGACCGGGTCGTGGCGGCCGTCGCCGAGCCCGTCCTGGCCGCGCTGCTCCTCGGCAAGGCCGCCTGGGCCAACGAGCACGGCGTCGTGCTGGAGCTGACCGACGACACCCGCGTCGACGACGGCCTGCTCCCACCCGGCCTGCCCGCCCGCGACCTGGTCACCGTCCTCGGCAACCTCGTCGACAACGCCGTCGAGGCCGCCACCGGGACCGGCGCCCACCGTGCCGGGCGCGTCACCGTGACGGTGCGCACGGACGCCGACGCCGGCGAACTGCTGCTGCGCGTCGGCGACAACGGCCCCGGCATCGCCCCCGAGGCGGTGGCGGAGGTCTTCCGCCGCGGCTGGTCGACGAAGGAGCCGCCACCCGGGGCGACACCGGGACCGTACGGGCGCGGGCTCGGTCTGGCGCTGGTGCGGCAGGCCGCCCGGCGCCACGGCGGGACGGTCGACGTCGGCAGCTCCCCGTGGGGCGGTGCGGAGTTCACCGTCCGCCTGCCGCTGCGGTCCGCGGCGGGCGCCGCCGCGCGCGAGGAGGTGGGGGCATGAGCACGATCCGGGTCCTCGTCGTCGAGGACGATCCGGTGGCCGCCGCCGCGCACGCGCTGTACGTGGGGCGGGTGGGCGGGTTCACGGTCGCGGGGGTGGCCCATACGCGGGCGGACGCCGCGCAGTTCCTCAAGCGGTCGGCGGTCGACCTGCTGCTGCTCGACCTCTTCCTGCCGGACGGGCACGGCCTGCACCTGCTGCGCTCGCTGCGCGCCGCCGGCCACGGCGCGGACGTGATCGCCGTGACCTCCGCCCGCGACCTGGCGGTCGTGCGCGAGGGCGTCTCGCTGGGCGTCGTGCAGTACGTGCTCAAGCCCTTCACCTTCGCAACGCTGCGCGACCGCCTCGTGCGCTATGCGGAGTTCCGGGCGGCGGCGGGCGAGGCCAGCAGCCAGGACGAGGTCGACCGGGCGCTGGCGGCGCTGCGCGCCCCGCAGCCGGCGGCCCTGCCCAAGGGGCTGGCCGGGGACACCCTGCAGTCGGTCATCGCCACGCTGCGCGACGCCGGCGAGGAGGGAGTGACCGCGACGGGCGCTGCCGCCTCGCTGGGCATCTCCCGTATCACCGCCCGCCGTTACCTCGAACACCTCGTGAGCACCGGCTGTGCCCTGCGTGCCCCGCAGTACGGCCAGATAGGCCGCCCCGAGCTGCGCTACCGCCGGCTGCCCGGGCGCTGAGCGCGTGCCGCGCGGCCGCAAGGGGAACGTACGACTCGACGCCCCGTACGTCCCGGGGCCCCGTACGTGCAGGAGGTCGTGCCGTGCGTACCACCGCCCCCGTGCTCCTCGTCGCCCTCGGTGCCCTCGCCGCCCTCACGTCGTGCGGGAGCGGGGGTGCGGCGGGCGACCCGGACACCGTCAAGGTCGCCTACCAGCGCAGCACGGACAACAAGGTCCGGCACATGGACGACTTCCTCGCCGCGGTCAAGAAGCAGTTCGAGAAGGAGCATCCGGGCAGGAAGCTGCAGCTGCTGCCGATCCAGGCGTCGGAGAACGACTACGCGGCCAAGGTCCAGCAGATGATGCGCTCCGCCAGGACCGCCCCGGACGTGGTGCGCGAGGACACCTTCCGCATCGACTCCGACGCCACGAGCGGCTACTTGAGACCGCTGGACGACAAGCTCGCCGCCTGGCCGTCCTGGGCCCGGTTCCTGCCGGCCGCCAAGGACTCCGCCCGCGCCGAGGACGGCAGGACGTACGGGGTCCCGGACGGCACCGACACCCGCGGGCTGTGGTTCAACAAGACGCTCTTCGCGAAGGCCGGGCTGCCCGCCGACTGGGCGCCGCACACCTGGAAGGACGTCCTCGACGCCGCCCGCACCGTCAAGGCGAAGGTGCCCGGCGTCGTCCCGCTGAACATCTACACCGGCAAGGCCGCCGGCGAGGCCGCCACCATGCAGGGCTTCGAGATGCTGCTCTACGGCACCGGCCCCGACCCGCTGTACGACCCGAAGGCGAAGAAGTGGGTCGCCGGCAGCAAGGGCTTCCGGGACTCCCTGGACTTCGTGCGCACCGTCTTCGCCGAGAAGCTCGGTCCCGCCCCCTCCGACGCCCTCGACCCCAACGTCTCCACCGTGGTCGCCGGCGACTGGCTGCCCCACGGGCGGCTCGCCATCGCCCTGGACGGCTCCTGGCTCGGCAAGACCTGGCAGCCGCAGGGCGCCGCGCCCTGGCCGCAGTGGCCGCAGGTCATGGGCCGGGCCGCCTTCCCCACCCGGGACGGGGCGGCCCCCGGCCGGGTGAGCATGTCCGGCGGCTGGACCTGGGCGATCGGCGCCAAGTCGGCGAAGGCCGACCTCGCCTGGCAGGTGATCGAGACCCTGCAGACCGCCGCCAACGCCACCGCGTGGACGGTACGGGACGCCCAGATCGCCGTACGCGACGACGTGGCGGCCTCCCCCGCCTACCGCACCGCCCTGCCCGGCACCGACTTCTTCACCGAGCTGGTGCGCGACACCCACCACCGGCCGGCGCTGCCCGTCTACCCGCAGGTCTCGGCCGCGATCCAGGAGGCCATGGAGGCGGTCACCACCGGCGACGCGGACGCGGCGACCGCCGCGCGGCGCTACGACGCCCGCCTGAAGGAGATCGTCGGTGCGGCGGGCGTGATCACGCGATGAGGCGCTGGCTGCCCCTGGCCCCGGCCACCACTCTCCTGCTGCTCTTCCTCGCCGGCCCCGTCGGCTACTGCGTCTACCTCGCCTTCACCGACACCCAGCTCACCGGCCAGGCCACCGCCTCCTTCACCGGCCTCGCCAACTTCCGGCGCGCCTTCGGCGACGCGGACTTCCGCAACGCGGTGCTGCTCACCCTCGTCTTCACGCTGCTGTCGTCGGTCGTCGGCCAGAACGGCCTGGGCTTCGCCCTCGCCGCCCTGATGCGCCGCGCCTCGAAGCCCGTACGGACGGCCACGGGCACCGTCGTCGTCGCGGCGTGGGTGGTGCCGGAGATCGTCGCGGGCTTCCTGCTGTACACGTTCTTCGCCCGCCGGGGCACGCTCAACGCCATCCTGGCCCAGCTCCATCTGCCCGAGCAGAACTGGCTGTTCACCCTGCCGATCCTGGCGGTCTCCTTCGCCAACGTCTGGCGCGGCACGGCCTTCTCCATGCTGGTCTACTCCGCCGCGCTCGCCGGGATCCCCACGGAGGTCACCGAGGCGGCCGAGGTCGACGGCGCCGGCGGCCTGCGCCGCTTGTGGCACATCACCCTGCCGATGCTGCGCCGCTCCATCGGCACCAACCTCATGCTCAACACCCTGCAGACCCTCTCGGTCTTCGGCCTGATCTGGGCCATGACCCGCGGCGGCCCGGGCAACCGCAGCCAGACCCTGCCGGTCTTCATGTACGACCAGGCGTTCTTGAAGTCACTGATCGGCTACGGCACGGCAGTGGCCCTCCTGCTGCTCCTGGTCGGCGCCCTGTTCTCGGCCGTGTACGTGCGTCTGCTGCGGGAGGACGTGTGAGGGACACCCCCCTGGTTCCGCGCTGCCGGCTCGGCGAGCTCACCGTGATCCGCCACGGCCAGAGCACCGCCAACGCCGTCTTCGCGGCCGCCGGCGAGGACGGCCGGGCGCCGCGCGCGCTGCGCGAGGCCGGCGACGCCGCGGTGCCCCTGTCGCCGCTCGGCGCCCTGCAGGCCGAGCGCTGCGGCACCCTGCTCGCGGGCCGGGTGCCCGGACCGGACCTCGTCCTGTGCTCGCCCTACCGACGGGCACAGGAGACCTGGCAGATCATGGCCGCGGAGGTGGCGCGCCTGGGCCGCGGCCTGCCGCCGGTCCTGGTCGACGAGCGCGTCCGCGACCGCGAGACGGGCGTCCTGGAGCTGCTGACCCCGGCGGACGTACGGGCGGAGGCGCCCGAGGAGGCGCGGCGGCGCGCCCGCACCGGCGAGTGGTGCTACCGCCCGCCCGGCGGCGAGTCCCTCGCCGACGTGGCGCTGCGCGTACGGGACCTGCTCGCCGAGCTGGGCGCCGCCGTCCCCGGCGCCCATGTGCTCGTGGTGGGCCACGACGGCATCGCGGTGACGGCGCGTCACGTCCTGGCCGGTATCGGCTCACCGGCCGATCTGCAGCGGGTGGGCAACGCCTCGGTGTCGTCATGGGAGGGCGACGGCCGGCGGCTGCGGCTGGTGACCTTCGGCGCGACAAACCACCTGGACGGGCTGCCCGTTGCGTGAATCACAGATGCGCCGGCAGTGATCGGCTGTTAGGGTCACGGCCATGAAGCGCGCCGCCATGTTCATGGCTTCCACGACGACGCCGGAGAGTGTCCCGGCGCGCTGACAGCTGTTCTTGTCGAAAGCCCCGGGGCGAGTGCCCCGGGGCTTCGCCGTGTGGTCACTCGCCCCCTCACCCGAGGAGACCACGATGCACGACCACCGCAGGCTCGGCCGCGAACTCGACCTGTTCGACACCGATCCGCTCATGGGCGCAGGCCTGCCGTACTGGCTGCCCGACGGGGCCGCCGTGCGGCACGCGCTGGAGAGCTACGTCCGTGAGAGCGAACGCCGCGCCGGCTACCGGCACGTCCACTCCCCCGTCCTCGGCAAACGGGAGCTGTACGAGATCTCCGGGCACTGGGAGCACTACAGCGAGGACATGTTCCCGCCCATGGACCTCGGCGGGGAGCAGGTCGTCCTGCGCCCCAGCCTGTGCCCGCACCACGCGCTGATCTACCGCTCCCGCGCCCGCAGCTACCGCGAACTGCCGCTGCGGCTCGCCGAGCTGGGCGGCATGTACCGCGCCGAGCTGTCCGGCGTGCTCGGCGGCCTCACCCGCGTACGGTCCATCCAGCTCAACGACGCGCACATCTTCTGCTCCCTGGAGCAGGTCGCCGAGGAGGCGCGGGGCGCGCTCGCCCTGATCCGGCGCGCGTACGAGGCGATGGGCATCGAGGCGGCCCGCTACCGCCTGTCGCTGCCCGGGGCGGGCGGCAAGTACGTCACCGACCCGGCCATGTGGCAGCGGGCCGGCGCGCTGCTCGTCGAGGTGCTCGAGGCCGAGGGCATCCCGTACGAGGCGCAGGAGGGCGAGGCCGCGTTCTACGGGCCCAAGATCGACGTGCAGATCGCCGACGGCGCGGGCCGCGAGGCCACCCTGTCGACCGTCCAGGTCGACTTCCACCAGCCCGCGCGCTTCGACCTGAACTACATCGGCGCCGACGGCGCGAAGCACCGGCCGGTCATGGTGCACCGCGCGGTCATCGGCAGCGTGGAGCGGGCGGTCGCCCACCTGATCGAGGTGCACGGCGGTGCGTTCCCCGCGTGGCTGGCCCCCGTCCAGGTGGCGGTGCTGCCGGTCTCGGACGCCGAACTGCCGCAGGCCGAGGCCCTGGTACGGCGCTGCGTGGAGGCGGGCCTGCGGGCCGAGGTGGCCGCGCCCGTCCAGGGCACCCTCGGCGCCCGGATCCGCGCGGCCCGGCTCGTGCCCTACCAGGCCGTGATCGGCCCCGCGGAGGCGGCCGGCGACCAGGTGTCCGTACGTCTGCGGGACGGCCGGCGCCCGGCCGCGCTGCCGGCGGCCGAACTGATCGCCCGCGTCGGCGCCGTGGTCGACGCGCAGGGCGCCGAACTGTGGCCGTGACGTGTGGCCGTGGCGGGGGAACAAGCACTGATCCGAACGGGTGAGGGGGTGTGTGCGGGGCGGACGGTGCGGAAAGGTCGCCCGCATGCGTCCCCGTACCTGCTTCGCCGCCACCGCCCTCGTCCTCGCCCTTGCCGGGGCCACGGGCCCGGCCTCCGCCCAGTCGCCCGCGCAGGACTGGGTGGTGAACAACCCCCGCTCCGTCGTCGTCCACCGCAGCACGGGCATGTGCCTGACCGGCACGGGCGGCGCCGGCAGCCCGGTGAACACGGAAGGGTGCCGCAATGCGCCCGGCCAGCAGTTCGTCGCCGAGGGCGGCGAGATCTACCAGCGCACCGCCGGCCTGTGCCTGACCGCGGCCGCCGCCGGCGCCCCGGCGACGCTGCGCCGCTGCGACGGCTCGGCCGGGCAGAGCTTCGGCGTCCAGGGTGCGACCATCCGCCAGGCGGACGCCGACCGCTGCCTGACGGCCACCGGCGCGGGCCGCCCGGTGGTCCTGGCCCGGTGCACGGTCTAGGTGTGTTGTTCGGCGAGGTTGGTTCCGCGGCTGGCGGGTGTGTGGCCGCCGATGCCGGTGTGGGGTCGGTGGTAGTTGTACCAGTGCAGCC
>NZ_JBFAPE010000009.1:0-204265 GCF_040675615.1 Streptomyces sp. NPDC049585
TTTTTTTTTGTTTGGGGGGGGTTTTTTTTGGGGGGGGGGGGGGGGGGGGGGGGGGGCCCCCCCCCCCCCCCGCCGCCGTGATGACAGGACGCGCAGGGGTGTTCGACCGTCCGCCGTACCAGGTGGCGGAGCGTTACTGCGGGACGTGCCGCCCGCGGGACGTCACTTCGTCGGCTTCTTGCCGGTGATGCCCAGGTGCACCAGGAGTGCCAGGTTCGGCTTGAGCTCGGCCTGCTTGACGCCCCAGCTCTGGAAGCCCTTCTGGTGGGAGGCCACGGCGGCGAGCATCGCGACCAGCGAGCCGGCGACGGCGGCGGGGTTGATGTCCGCGTCCACCTTGCGCTTGGTCTGCAGCTCCTTGATCGAGTCGGTGAGGGAGTTGGTCACCGCGTTGAGGATCTTCATGCGGATCTTGTAGAACCGCTTGTCGCCCTCGGCGGCCCCGAGGTCGATGACGCGCAGGATCGCGTCGTGCCGGCGCCAGAAGCCGAGGAAGCCGTCGACCAGTTCCTCGGCGGCCTGCCACCCGGCCTTCCCGACCCAGCTGCGCCCGGCCACCAGCTCGGTCAGGCTCGCGCCCTCCTTGGCCATCTCCTCGGCGATCTCGAGGACGGCGCCCTCGACGTCGGGGAAGTACTGGTAGAAGGTCGCGGGCGAGGTGCCGGCCCGGCGGGCGACATCGATGACCTTGACGTCGCGGTACGGCGACGAGCTGAGCATTTCACCGAGGCAGTCGAGCAACTTCTGCCGCGTCGCCTGCCCGCGGCGGCCGGCCACCCGGCCGTCGACGGTGCGTACTTGTCCTGTCATGCCGTCAGCTTACCGAGGGGTGATCGGAGCGCGATTCGGCCGCATGCAAATGGGGGCGGGGGTGCCAAGTGGGGTGAAAGTGCAGGCCAGGAGGGGTGTGCAGGGGTGAGGAGACAGTTGAAGCGGATTGGCCCGTACCGGTGAATTGTCCTATCAACACGCTGTGGACCCCCTCGTCCACAGCCCCTGTCGACCGGTTGTCCACAGGCCGCGCGGGATCCGTGATCCGGCTCTACGGTGGCACCAGGAGAGGAGCTGGGACATGAGCACAGCACCGGACGGATTCCCGGAAGGCACCCCGTGCTGGGCCGACGTCATGCTGGCCGACGTCGAGGCCGGCAAGCGCTTCTACGGCGAGATCCTCGGCTGGACGTTCGAGGACAGCGGCGGTGAGTACGGGCACTACACGCAGGCCTTCCACGGCGGGAAGAACGTCGCAGCCCTCGCCCCCAAGCCGGACGGGCGCATGCCGACGGCCTGGTCCGTCTACTTCGCCTCGCCCGACGCCGCCGCCACCGGCGACCGGATCCGCGCCGCCGGCGGCCAGATCGTCATGGGGCCCATGGCAATCGGTCCCTTCGGCACGATGCTCATGGCCGCCGACCCCGGCGGAGCCGTCTTCGGCGTCTGGCAGGCGGCCGCCCACAAAGGCTTCGAGAAGCGCGGGGAGCCGGGCTCCTTCGGCTGGACGGAGGTGTGGACGTGGGACGCCCCGGCCGTGGACCCCTTCTACGAGTCGGTCTTCGGCTTCACCACGCACGACGTCAGCGAGGAGGCCGCGACCGACTTCGCCCTGTGGACGCCGACCGGGGCGCCCGGGACGCCCGACCGGGCGGTGGGCGGCCGGGTGGTCATGGACGACCGCTATCCGAGGGAGATGCCCGCCCACTTCCTCGTCTACTTCGTGGTCGACGACTGCGACGAGGTCGTGCGCCGGACACTCGGCCTGCACGGGCGGGTGCGCCTGGAGACCCAGGACACCCCCTACGGCCGGTTCGCGGTGCTCGCCGACGACCAGGGAGCCGACTTCGCCGTCATCGACGTCTCCACTCCGGGACGGGAGTGACCACCGAGGAGTAAGTGGCAGGAGCAGAGAAGGCCCGAAGGGGCGGGGCGTCGCGGATGGCGGGATTTCGCCCCATATGACGGAGACACGGCGAAGCGTGCCCCGGGTTCGCAACCGGGGGCTTCGCCAGGAAGAATCAGGGTGCGTACCCCGGGATAATTTTCGCGGTGAGACGCTGCACGGGGCTGGAAAACCTTTCAAGCCCCACGGGGAGGTGGCAGGTCAGTGGTGGAGCAGCTTACGCAGCACGACCCGAGACGGATCGGCCCGTTCGAGGTGCTCGGCCGTCTCGGCGCCGGCGGCATGGGGCTGGTCTATCTCGCCCGCTCGGCGTCCGGCCGGCGCGTGGCGATCAAGACGGTGCGCACGGAGCTGGCGGAGGACCAGCTCTTCCGCGTCCGCTTCACCCGTGAGGTGGAAGCGGCCCGGGCGGTCAGCGGCTTCTACACCGCCGCCGTCGTCGACGCCGACCCCCGGGCGGCCGTGCCCTGGCTGGCCACCGCCTACGTCCCGGCCCCCTCGCTCGAGGAGATCGTCAACGAGTGCGGGCCCCTGCCGGCCCAGGCCGTGCGCTGGCTCGCCGCCGGCGTGGCCGAGGCCCTCCAGTCGATCCACGGCGCCGGCCTGGTCCACCGGGACCTCAAGCCCTCCAACGTGCTCGTCGTGGAGGACGGCCCCCGCGTCATCGACTTCGGCATCGCCTCCGGGGTCTCCAACACCCGGCTGACCATGACCAACGTCGCCGTCGGCACGCCCGCGTACATGTCGCCCGAGCAGGCGCGCGACTCCCGCAGCGTCACCGGCGCCAGCGACGTCTTCTCCCTCGGCTCCACCCTCGTCTTCGCCGCGACCGGGCACGCCCCCTACCACGGCGCCAACCCCGTCGAAACGGTCTTCCAGCTGCTGCGCGAAGGCCCCGATCTCGGCGGGCTGCCGGACGAGCTGCGCCCCCTGATCGACTCCTGCATGCAGACCGCCGCGGAGAACCGGCCCAGCCCGGCCGACCTGCAGTCCCAGCTCGCCCCCCACCTGTTCGCCGCGAACGGGGACGACGACAGCGGTACGGCCTCCGCCTGGCTGCCGCCCAACGCCGTCACCCTGATCGAGGAGCGCCGGGCCGGTCACCGCCCCACCTCCTCCGGCACCGCGACGGGCGGCCGCAGCGGCGGCAACCGCTCCGCCGTGCCGCCCCGCCCGACCCGGCCGCCGGCCCCCGAGCCCGCCGCGGGGTACGAGCCCTCCGGCGCCCACGGCGGCACCGGCTGGGCCGCCGGCAGGCCGCCCGCCCAGGGCCCCGGCAGGGCAGGCGCCCCCGACCCGCGCAGCGGCCTGAGCGGGCCGCACGGCCTCGGGAGCGGCCCCGCGGCCGCCTCCGGCCGGCACGCGGCAGCCCCGGCCCCCGCGCCCGACGGCGTCGTGCGCCTGGCCGGCTCCCAGGTGCCCATCGGGCCCGGGCTGCGCGTCGCCGACGCGCGCGAGCCGCACGCGCTCGCCGGCACCGGCCAGGCCACCGGCTGGGTGCGCCCCCCGTCCGGCCTGCCCACGTCCGGCGCCCCGGCCCCCTCCCTGCCCGTGCAGGCCCCCGCCCCGGCCGCCGAGGCCGCCACCAATGGACAGGCCGAGCCGGGGCGGTGGCGGCCCTGGCGGTTCCGCATGTCCAACGACGTGTGGGGCACGCCCGTGGTCGCCGGCGACCTGCTGTACGTCACCTCCTTCGAGGTGCACGCCCTGGATGTGGCCAGCGGACGGCGCCAGTTCAAGACCCGGGACGTCGCCTGGGCGATGGCGGTGACCGAGGGCCGCATACACGCCTCCGACGGCCCCACCCTGTACGCGCTGGATGCGACCGACGGCGCCGAGCGCTGGCGGCTGGCCACCGACGGCTGGGTCTACTCCCTCAAGGCCGACCGCGGCACCGTCGTCACCGGCACCCGCGGCGGCGGCGTGCAGGCGTGGGAGGCGGCCAGCGGCGAGTTGCTGTGGGAGATGGGCGGAGCCCAGACCGACTTCGAGACCCCCGACTGCGGGCCGCAGATCCACGACGGCACGGTCTACGTGTGGGCCGACGCCCGGCTGCGCGCCCTGGAGGCCCGCACCGGCGCCGAGCGCTGGTCCTACCCCGTGGGCGACGCGGCGGCCTGCGGCGGTGTGCCCGTCCGGCTGCTGTGCGCCCCCGACGGCGTCGTGTACGTGGCGGCGGGCACCCGCGTGCTCGCCATCGATGCGGCCCGCGGCGACGTGCGCTGGCGGTTCGAGGCACCGGCGGTCTTCCTCGGCCCGCCCGCCCACGCCCCCGGCTCCGCCGTCACCGGCGGCGGCGTGTACATCGCCGACTACCTCGGCACCGTCTACGCCCTCGACGCCGCCACCGGCCGTGACCGCTGGCGCATCGCCACCGAGGCCCGCCAGTCCACCGAGCCGGTGCTCGTCACGGGCGGGGCGGTGCACCTGGGCAGCGGCAGCGCGCTGTACACGCTGGACGCGGTCACCGGCACCCCCAAGTGGCGCTTCGCCGCCGGCGGCGAGATCGTCGGCACGCCCGTCGTCGCCGACGGCCGCGTGCACTTCGGCTCCGCCGACCACTGCCTGTACACGCTGGATGCCACGGGCGGCCAGCTGCGCTGGAAGCTGGCCACCGGCGGGGAGATCACGGGTTCGCCCGTGGCCGCCGGGGGAGTGGTGTACGCGTGCAGCAAGGACCGCTGCGTCTACGCGCTGGACGCGGCCAAGGGCACCGGCCAGACCCGGCGCTGACGCCCCCGCCCCGGGACGGCCTGCGCGCTGGGGCCCCGGGATCCGGGCGCGGCACGGCTCTTCGTCTGCCGGCGTCGTGGCTTGTCGCGCCCACGCGGTGGCAGCCGCAGCGCGCGCCCCTTGCAGGGCGGACGCACCCAAGGGCTGTCCGGCGGATCGTGCAGTGCCCCGTAGGGGCGCGGGATGGTGACGATCTGCGGCTGCGCCGCGTGGGCGCGATCGGCCGGCGACGGCTCGTAGCTGCCACGCCACCCCGGGGGCCGACTGCGGGCACGTCGTGGCTTGTCGCGCCCACGCGGCGGCAGCCGCACATCGACAACGCCCCGCGCCCCTTACGGGGCGCCGTGGTGGCCCTTGGCGACGATCCGCCGCACGCGTCCTAGCGCAGCCGGTGCTCGTCGGTGCGGGATGCGAACCTGTGGGCCTGGGCGGCCGGGGGCAGGTTGCCCGGGCCGATGAGGTGGGGCGCCAAGGACAGGGCGTGCGCCCGGGTGGCCTCCTGGGCCGCCCACAGCGCCCGTACGGTGCCCTGCACCGGTTCGGTCGGGTACGAGGCGATGACCGCCGCCGCGCGCAGGGCCGCCGCCGTGGCCCCGCCCGGCGCGGTGACCTCCGTGACCAGCCCCGTCTCGTACGCCCGCCGGGCGGACAGGCGTTCGGCCGTGCCCATCAGTGCCATGCGTGCGGCCTCGCCGAAGGGCATGCGCTGGGCCATGTACACCGATTCGTAGGCGCTGACCATGCCGTAGCTGGTGTGCGGGTCGAAGAAGGAGGCGTTCTCCGAGGCGATGACGAACTCGGCCTCGCCCAGCAGGTAGAACGCTCCCCCGCAGGCCATTCCGCCGACGGCGGCCACCACCGGTTTCCACAGGTCGCAGGACTTCGGGCCGATCGAGCGCAGCGGATCGTCCACCGAGTAGGGCGAGGCCGGTTGCGGGATGTCGGCCGAGCGGTCGAAGCCGGTGCAGAAGGCCCGGTCGCCGGTGCCGGTGAGGACCACCGCCCGTACGGACTCGTCGTACCGGAAACCGTGCCAGGTGGCGGTCAGTGCCTCGGCCGTGTCCGGGTCGATGGCGTTGTGCCGCTCGGGGCGGTCCAGGGTGACCAGGGCGACGCCGTCGTCGCGCCGTTCGACGCGCAGGGTCATGAGTGCTCCAGTTGCCAGCGCGGCAGGTGCACCCCCGGGGCGATCTCCGCGAAGACCACCTTCACGGGTGCGCCGATGCGCAGCCGGGAGCGGTCGACGGAGCCGAGCGGGGCGGTGGGGGAGGCGACGAGGTTGCCGACCAGCCGGATGCCGGGGGCGTCGCCCAGTTCGACGAGGACGACGTCGTACGGGGCGTGCTCGGCGTAGCCGGGCAGCAGGGGAGGGTGCGGCAGGACGTAGGACCAGATGCGCCCGCGTCCCGACATCCGGCGCCACTGGGCGGCGAAGGAGTGGCAGTGCGGGCAGCAGGGCCGGGGCGGGAAGCGCAGCCGGTGGCAGTCGGCGCAGGACTGGACGCGCAGTTCGCCGCGCGCCGCGAACTCCCAGAACGGGCGCCCGTCGTCGTCCGGTACGGGCAGCAGCAGGCCGTTGTCAGTGGTGCCCCTCATCATGGAGGACATGAGCTCAACTCCTCAGCAGCAGAGCCGACGTGGGGACGCCCTCGCCTGCCGTGACCAGGCAGGTCGCGGCGCCGGGCACCTGCGCGGTGGAGGTGCCGCGGAGTTGTCTGACGCCTTCGTTGATGAGGTTGAAGCCGTGGACGTACGCCTCGCTCAGGCCGCCCCCGCTGGTGTTCAGGGGCAGCCGGCCGCCGAGTTCGAGCGCACCGCCTTCGCCGAAGGCCGCGCCCTCGCCGCGTCCGCAGAAGCCATAGCCCTCCAGGGAGAGCGGGATCAGCACGGTGAACGCGTCGTAGATCTGGGCGACATGGATGTCCGCCGGACCGAAGTCGGCGTTCTTCCACAACTGCCGGGCGGCCGTCCAGGACGGGCCGGCCAGGGGGTCGTCGGTCCAGTAGTTGACCATGCCGTGGTGCTGGGCGGGCAGCCCCTGGGCGGCGGCGTGCACGAGGACGGGGCGCCGGCGGCAGTCGCGGGCGCGTTCGGCGGAGACGACGACGCAGGCCAGGGCGCCGTCGGTCTCCAGACAGTTGTCGAACAGGCAGAGGGGTTCGCTGATCCAGCGCGAGGTCATGTACATCTCGCGGGTCAGCGGCCGGTCGTACATCACCGCGGCCGGGTTCTGGTTGGCGCGGTTGCGGCAGGCCAGGGCGACGTCGAAGAGGTGGTCGCGGGTGGCGCCGTACTCGTGGAGATACCGGCGGGCCAGCATCGCGATCTCGTCGACGGGCCGCAGTAGGCCGTAGGGCCGGGTCCACTGGGCCGGGGTCGGCAGCTGGTTGACGGTGTCGCGCCAGGGGCGTGGGCCGGAGCCGCGTTTGCGCGAGCGCCAGGCGACGCCGACGGTCGCCTGCCCGGTGGCGATGGCGGCGGCGAGGTGGGCGACGGTCGCGCACGAGCCGCCCCCGCCGTAGCCGACGCGGGAGAAGAAGGTGACGTCGCCGGCGCCGATGGCCTTGGCGATGTCGACCTCGTCGGTGTTCTCCATGGTGTACGAGGCGAAGGCGTCGACCTGGGAAGGGGGAATGCCCGCGTCGTCCAGCGCGGCGAGGATGGCGCGGCAGGCCAGTGTTTTCTCGGATTCGGGGAGTTGTCGGGCGAAGGGGGTCTGGCCAATGCCGACGATTGCGGTGGTGTCCTTGAGCGTTGCCGTCATCGCCGCCTCCGTGCTGTCGATGCTGACAGCGCGGAAGGCTATCGCTAATCTGACGGACAGTCAGCTAGTGGTGAGCGGGGCGTACGGCCCGCGGCCGGCCGGGGAGGGCGTGCGATGCACGATGACCTGGGGACCGACGCGATACCCGACGCGATACCCCGACTCGTCCGCCGCGCAGCCGCGCGGTACGCCGGACACGAGGCCGTCGTCGACGGCCGCACCCGGATCACCTACCGCGAGCTCGGCGAGCGGGTGGAGCGGGCGGCCGCCGCCTGCGCCGCCGCCGGCATCGAGCCGGGCGACCGGGTCGCCGTGTGGGCCCCGAACAGCCTGCACTGGATCGTCTCCGCCCTCGGCGCGGTCTCGGCCGGCGCCGTGCTCGTCCCCGTCAACACCCGCTTCAAGGGCGCCGAAGCCGCCCAGGTGCTGGCGCGGACCCGGGCCCGGCTGCTCTTCGTCACCGGCACCTTCCTGGGCACCTCCTACGTGGCCGCCCTGCGCAGCGCGGCCGGCGAGCGGCCCGGCCCGCCCACCGCCGCCGGGCCACCGCGCCGCCGTGCCGCCGAGGGCGGGTCCGCGCCGGCGGGCGCGCCGCTGCCCGGGCTGCCGCACCTGCGCGAGGTGGTCGTCCTGGCCGGCACCGCACCGGCGGACCTGCGCACCTGGCGGGAGTTCCTCGCCGCCGGACGCGCCGTGCCGGCCGCCGCCGTACGGGCCCGGGCCGACGCGGTGGGGGCCGACGCGCCCTCGGACATCCTGTTCACCTCGGGCACCACGGGCGAGCCCAAGGGCGCCGTCATCACGCATGGGCAGACGCTGCGCACGTTCGCGGCCTGGAGCGAGCTGGCCGGGCTGCGGGAAGGAGACCGCTACCTCGTCGTCAACCCGTTCTTCCACACCTTCGGCTACAAGGCGGGGGTCATCGCCTGCCTGATGCGCGGCGCGACCATGGTGCCGCACCCGGTCTTCTCCCCGGAGGCGGTGCTGGCCGCCGTCGCGGCCGAGCGCGTCACCGTGCTGCCCGGCCCGCCGACGGTCCTGCAGGCCCTGCTGGACCACCCAGCGCGCGACACCTACGACCTGTCGTCCCTGCGGGTGGTGGTGACCGGTGCCGCCGTGGTGCCCCGGCGCCTGGTCGAGCGGCTCCACGACGAGCTGGGCGTGGCCACCGTGCTCACCGCCTACGGCATGAGCGAGGCCACGGGCGTGGTCACCATGTGCCGGCGCGGCGATCCGGTGGAGGTCGTCGCCGGGACGTCCGGCCGGCCCCTGCCGGGCACCGAGGTCAAGGTGACCGGCGCCGACGGGCGGCGCCTGCCGCCCGGCCGGCCGGGGGAGATCCTCGTGCGCGGGCCCCAGGTGATGTCCGGCTACTTCGAGGACCCCGGGGCCACCGCCCGCGCGGTGGACGGCGACGGCTGGCTGCACACCGGTGACGTCGGTGTCCTGGACGCCGACGGCAACCTCCGGGTCACCGATCGGGTGAAGGACATGTTCATCGTCGGTGGTTTCAACGCCTACCCCGCCGAGATCGAGCAGGTGCTGGCCCGGCACCCGGGCATCGCCGACGTCGCCGTCGTCGGCGTGCCGGACGCGCGGCTGGGCGAGGTCGGCAAGGCCTTCGCCGTGCGCCGCCCGGGCGCGCCCGAGCCGGTCACCGCGCAGGCGCTGATCGCCTGGGCGCGGCGGGAGATGGCCAACTACAAGGTGCCGCGCGACGTGGAGTTCGTACCGGAGCTGCCGCGCAACGCCTCCGGCAAGGTGCTCAAGAGCGCCCTGCGCGAGCGGACACGATGACGCCCGCCGCCCGTGGCGGGCGGCGGGCTCGTCGTGCAGCGGCGGTCGGCTGCCGCGGCGGTTACCGCGGCGGCAGGTTCGCGTGGTCGTCCGCGCCGCCCATCGCGTGGTCGTCGGCACCACCCATGGCGTGGTCGTCCGGGGCGACAGGCGCTACGGAGGTGCTCGCCTGCGCCTGTCCGGCGCTGTGGTCGTCGGCGGCGGCCGGCACCGTGGCGATGACCGCCGCGGCAGCGGCGAGGCCGAGCACGGCCAGGCCCTTCCTGCCGTGCGTCAGGGTGCGGATGGTCTTGGGGGTGCGGTGCATCGGCCTCTCCTCTGTCCGGGGGTCGCGCTGTGGTGCGTACGCGTGTGGGTCGGTTGTCGGTGCGTCGGTCTGTCTCACGCCGCTGTGCGTGGCGCCGTTGTGCATGGCGCTGCTGTGCGTGAAGCGGCCGCAGGGGCCGGCGCCGACGGCTCCCCCTCCCTGCCGCCGACGCAGGCCCCTGCGGTGTTCCCCTTACCGTTCACCGGTTGCCGGTTCTTCCTGTCGGCCGGCCCGCGGGTCCCCCGTCGTTCCCCCGTGGATCCCCCCGTCGATCCCACCGGCCGGCCTGCAGGAATCCCCTGCTCCCGGGTTGTACAGGCTGCTTCCGGCCCCCCGACCGGAAGCAGCCCCGCTCTGTGTTCCGCTCTCAGGTCAGAAGGGCTTCTCCGACCCCGCGTGGTCGTCCATCAGCTTGAAGGCCGGCGGGCTGCCCGCGTGGTCGTCCATCAGCTTGAGGGCGGGCGGGCTCCCCGCGTGGTCGTCGGCCATGGTGAACGCGCGGGTGCCGCCCGCGTGGTCGTCCTGCGGCGTCTCCCCCGTGGACGCCGCGGGCGCCGTGGCGGCCTGCGCGGCGGTGCTGATCGGTGCGCCCGTTGCCTGGTCGTCCTGCGGCGTTGCCGCTACGGGCGCCTTGCGTACGTTGTCGTCGCTCATATTCATCTACTCCGTGCAGTGCGAGTCGTTACGGGCTCTGGGGAGGTTGTGCGGACCCGCCCGGCGACTCCCCCGAGAACCGCCGGACGGGCATCTTCAGGGTTGTGACGCCCTGAGGTGAGGCCTCACCCACGACCCGCCTGCCCCCCGACGCGACGGATCGACATCCCTTAGATTGACGCGTCACGATAAACGATCGATGAACGGGCACGTCCAGGGCTTTTTGCGGCCCTCCGGCGGCCCCCGGGCGGCCTCCGGAGCCCCTCCGGAGCCCCTCCGGTGCCCCTCCCGGATGCACCCCGGGAGGCGCGCCGGGAAGACCTACGCCGCCGCCACGACCGCGAGCAGCCCGCGCACCTCGGCCGCCTCCGGGGCGTCCAGGCGCTCGAAGGCGGCCAGCGCCTCCGTCCAGCAGGCGTGGGCGCGGCCGGGCTGCCCCAACTGGTCCAGGCAGCGTCCCAGCACCGTCAGCACGTTGCCGCGCCGCCAGTCGCCGCCTATGCCGCGCAGCTGGGCCAGGGCCTGCTCGGCCTGGGCCGCGCCCTGGGCGGACTTGCCGGCGGCCAGGTAGATCTCGGCCGTCCGGAACAGCGTGAGGCCCACCCACAGCCGCTGCCGGTTGTCGCGGAAGACGGTCAGCGCCTCGTTGAGGCGGTCCAGCGCCTCCTGGTGCCGTCCGACGTGGGTGAGGGCCAGCCCGTAGGCGTACAGGCCGTTGGCCAGTCGCCAGGAGACGTTGACCTCGCGGTAGATGGCGAGCGCCTGCTCGGCCAGGCGCACCGCGGACTGCACGCGCCCGGTGTCCTGGTGGACGCGGGAGAGGTTGCTCAGGGCGCTGGCCTCGCCGGGCCGGTTGCCGTCGGCGCGGAAGGCGGCGAGCGCCTCGCTGATGTACGCCTCGGCGTCCTCGTGGCGGTGCTGGTAGATGGCGGTGATGCCGCGGTTGTTGGAGGCGTAGCAGCAGGGGATGGGGTCGCCGTTCGAGCGGCCCAGCAGGACGGCGCGCCGGGCCTCCTCCTCGGCCGGGTCGAACTGGCCGGACCAGTTGAGCACGTGCGTGAGGACGGTGCGCGCCCGTCCCTCGGCGCGGCTGTCGCCGGCGGCGCGGGTGGCGGCCAGCAGGGCCCTGGCGGCCTGCTCGTACTGCCGGGAGTCGGCGCCGGACTCGGCCAGGTCCTTGGCGGCCAGCAGCAGGTCGACGGCGCGGCGCAGGGTCGCGCCGCCGCTGTGCGCGTGCTGCCGCGCGCAGGCCAGCAGGCAGCCGGCCTCCGAGAAGAGCCAGTCGGTCGCGGCGCTGCGGTCGCTGAAGGACAGCCCCGGGTGGGTGGTCGGCGTCAGGTGGCTCAGCAGGCGGTCGCCGGGGCGTTCGAGGACGTACACGCCGGCGGCGGTGGCGAGGTAGAAGTCGAGCAGGCGGGAGAGGGCCGCGGCCCGCTCGGCCGGCGGGTGCTCGTCCCGCTCGGCGCAGGAGCGCGCGTAGAGGCGGACGAGGTCGTGGAAGCGGTAGCGGCCGGGTGCGGCGGACTCCAGCAGGGAGGTGTCGACGAGGGACTCCAGGAGCTCCTCGGTCTCCTCGTGGCCGAGGTCGAGCACGGCGGCCGCGGCGGCCAGCGAGATGTCGGGCCCGTCGGCGAGGCCGAGCAGGCGGAAGGCGCGGGCCTGGGCGGGTTCGAGCTGGCCGTAGCCGAGTTCGAAGGTGGCCTTGACGGCGAGGTCGCCGGCGCGCAGCTCGTCCAGGCGGCGGCGTTCGTCGGCGAGCTTGCGGGCGAGGACGGAGACGGTCCAGGTGCGCCGGGCGGCGAGCCGGGAGGCGGCGATGCGGATGGCCAGGGGCAGGAAGCCGCAGGCGGCCACGACGTCCATGGCGGCGTCGCGCTCGGCCTCCACGCGCTCGGGGCCGACGATGCGGGTGAAGAGCACGAGCGCCTCGTCGGGGCTCATCACGTCGAGGTCGACCAGGTGGGCGCCGGCGAGGTCGACCATGCGGCTGCGGCTGGTGACGAGGGCGGCGCAGCCCTCGTTGCCGGGCAGCAGCGGGCGTACCTGGGCGGCGTCGCGGGCGTTGTCGAGCAGCGTGAGCACGCGGCGGCCGTCGAGGGTGGAGCGGAAGAGGGCGGCGCGCTCCTCGACGCCCTCCGGGATCGCGGAGTCGGGGATGCCGAGGGCGCGCAGGAAGGAGCCCAGCACCGCCTCGGGCTCGGCCGGCACGGGGCCGGTGCCCTGCAGGTCGACGTACAGCTGGCCGTCGGGGAAGTGGTTGCGGGCCGCGTGGGCGACGTGCACGGCCAGCGTCGTCTTGCCCACGCCGCCGATGCCGGCGACGGCGGAGACGGCCATGATGCTGCCGTCGGCCGTGGCCAGCTGGTCGCTGAGCTCGTCGACGAACGAGGTGCGGCCGGTGAAGTCGGGCACGGTCGCCGGCAGCTGCGCGGGCCGTACGAAGGCGGGCCCGGCGCCGGCGCGGTCGCCGGTCAGCTGCACGTTCAGGGCGCTGTCGGCGTTGAGGATGCGCTGCTGGAGCTCGGAGAGCTCCTGGCAGGGGTCCACGCCCAGCTCGTCGGCCAGCAGGCGGCGGGTGTCGGCGTAGACGGCGAGGGCCTCGGCCTGGCGGCCGCTGCGGTACAGGGCGAGCATCAGCAGCTCGCGCAGCCGCTCGCGCAGCGGGTGGGCGGCGGTCAGGGCGGTGAGCTCGGAGACGGCGTCGGCGTGCCCGCCGACTTCGAGGTCGAGGTCGAGGCGGGTCTCCAGCAGCGTCAGCTGCCACTCCTCCAGGCGGGCGCGCTGGGTCTCGGCGTACGGGCCGGCCAGGCCGGCCAGCGGTTCGCCGTCCCACAGGGCGAGGGCCTGGTTGATCAGGTCGCGGGCGCGGGAGCGCTCGCCGTTGCCGCGCGCCTTGTCGGCCTCGGCGGCCAGCCGCTCGGCCCGGTCGATGTCCAGCCCGCCGGGCCGGACCCGTATCGCGTAGCCGCCGGCCTCGCTGACCAGGGTGTCCGCGTCGGGGCCGAAGGCCTTGCGCAGCCGGGAGGCGTAGGTGCGCAGCGCGGCGAGGGCGGCGTGCGGGGGCTCCTCGCCCCACAGGGCGTCGACGAGCTCGGGCGCGGTGGCGGTGCGGCCGCCGCGCAGCAGCAGCGCGGCGAGCAGCGCGCGCTGCTGGGGTGACCCGGTGTGGAGCGCTTCCTCGCCGCGCCAGGCGCGGACGGGGCCGAGCACGGTGAAGCGCAGCTGCTGCCCGTGCCCTGTGTCGCCGGCCATCGTGACCCCCTGCCTGTCCTGCTCGGTCGCACCGGCCAGTCTGCCTTGTTCCGCGGCTCGGCGTCAGAAGGCGTCCGGCCCTCTGCACACGGTCCGCCGTGGACCGGAGCACCGGGTTACTGACGGTTCGTCAGATCGGCGCTAACGTGTCGGCCATGGCGAGCTTCCCCAAGATAATCTCGGTGGACGACCATGTGGTCGAGCCCCCCGACGTCTGGCGGGACCGGCTACCGGCGAAATTCCGTGACGCCGGGCCGCGCGTCGTGCGGGCGCCGGTCGAGGGGATGACCTTCCGCGGCGGCCGGTTCACGCCTGTGATGGGCGCGCAGGGAGGCGAGGGGCCGCCGGCGGACTGGTGGGTCTATGAGGATTTGTGCCGTCCTTTGACGCGGCTGGATTCCGCCGTCGGATGCTCCAGGGACGAGGTGAAACTGGAGGGGATCACCTACGAGGACATGCGGCCGGGCTCGTACGCCGTCGCCGAACGGCTGGCCGACATGGACGCGAATCATGTCCAGTCCTCGCTGTGCTTCCCCACCTTCCCGCGCTTTTGCGGCCAGACCTTCGCCGAGGCCGCCGACCACGAGCTGGCGCTCGCGTGCGTGCGCGCCTACAACGACTGGATGGTCGAGGAGTGGTGCGGCCCCGCGGCCGCCGGCCGGCTCATCCCGCTGACGCTCGTCCCCCTGTGGGACGCGGGGCTCGCCGCCGAGGAGGTGCGGCGCAACGCCGCCCGGGGCGTGCGGGCCGTGTGCTTCTCCGAGATACCGCCGCACCTGGGTCTGCCGTCCGTCCACGGCGACGGCTGGGACCCGTTCCTGCGCGCCTGCGACGAGACCGGCACGGTCGTCGCCATGCACATCGGTTCCTCCTCGCGGATGCCCTCCACCTCCGCCGACGCCCCGCCGGCCGTCGGCTCGGCGCTCACCTTCGCCAACTGTTGCTTCTCTCTGGTCGACTGGCTGATGTCCGGGAAGTTCGACCGCTTCCCGGGCTTGCGCGTCATGTACGCCGAGGGGCAGATCGGGTGGATCCCCTACATCCTGGAGCGGGCGGACACCGTCTGGGAGGAGAACCGGGGCTGGGGCGGAGTCGCGGAGAAGGTGCTCACCCCGCCGTCCGAGCAGTTCGCCCGGCACGTGTACGGCTGCTTCTTCGACGACGCCTTCGGGCTGCGCAACCTCGCGGCGATCGGCGAGGCCAACGTCCTGTACGAGACCGACTACCCGCACTCCGACTCCACCTGGCCGCGCTCCCGTGCGGTGGCCGAGGAGCAGATGGCGCACCTGCCGCGGGAGGCGGTCGAGCGCCTGGTGCGGGGCAACGCGATCGAGCTGCTGGGGCTGACCCCCGAGGGGCTGTGGGCCGGGGGCTGAGGGGCGGGGGCCGAGGGGCGACCCCGGTCACCCTTGACGGTCGATGTGACCGGTGCCACAGTCGGGGCGCATCTGACGGAGTGTCAGTCACATCAGGTGCCACGAGTACGTCAATCACTTCGAGGGCGTCAGTTACTTCGAGGGCCTCGGTTACTTCGAGCACGTCGGCAGAGAAACCGGAAGACAGGCGGTGACCTCCGTGGAATTCGGGATCTTCGTGCAGGGCTACGTACCCGCGAGCCGCTCGCGCACCGACCCGCAGGCCGAGCACCACGCGCTGATGGAAGAGACCGAATACGTCATCCAGGCGGACAGGTCGGGCTTCAAGTACGCCTGGGCGTCCGAGCACCATTTCCTCGACGAGTACTCCCACCTCTCCGCCAACGACGTCTTCCTCGGCTACCTCGCCCACGCCACCGAGCGCATCCACCTCGGATCCGGCATATTCAACCCCCTGCCGCAGGTCAACCACCCCGCCAAGGTCGCCGAGAAGGCCGCCATGCTCGACCACCTCTCCGGCGGCCGCTTCGAGTTCGGCACCGGCCGCGGCGCGGGCAGCCACGAGATCCTCGGCTTCCTGCCGGGCGTCACCGACATGGACGTCACCAAGGAGATCTGGGAGGAGACCGTCGCGGAGTTCCCACGGATGTGGCGCGAGGGGGAGTACGAGGGCTTCACGGGCCGGCACTGGTCCCTGCCGCCCCGCAAGGTGCTGCCCAAGCCGTACGGGCCCGCCCACCCGGCCATGTGGTACGCCGCCGGCTCCCCCTCCTCGTACGCCATGGCCGCCCGCAAGGGCCTGGGCGTGCTCGGCTTCAGCGTGCAGAAGGTCGCCGACATGGAGTGGGTCGTCGACTCCTACAAGAGCGCCGTCGCCGAGGCCCGCCCGGTCGGTGACTTCGTCAACGACAACGTCATGGTCACCACCACCGCCATCTGCGCCGAGACGCACGCGAAGGCCGTCGAGATCGCCGTCGGCGGCGGGCTGAACTACCTGCAGTCGCTGCTCTTCCGCTACCACGACACCTTCCCCCGGCCCGAGGGCATCCCCCGCTGGCCCGAGCTGCTGCCCGAGTACAGCGCCGAGATCATCGAACTCCTCATCGCCGAGGAACTGATGATCTGCGGTGACCCCGACGAGGTCTTCCGCCAGTGCAAGCGCTGGGAGCAGGCCGGTGCCGATCAGCTCGCCTTCGGGCTGCCCATCGGCATCCCGTACGAGGACACGATGACCACGATCCGGCTCATCGGCGAGCACGTGATTCCCAAGATCGACACCGACCCGGTGCACCGCACCACCCGCTACCGCCAAGCCGCCGCCGGCGCCTGACACCCGGCGCCGCACACGCCGCGGTGCCGCACACGCCGCGGTGCCGCACACGCCGGGGCGGCGCCTCCCGGGCCGCCGCCCCGGTCCCCACCGGAAGTGCCCTTCACCGCTCGACGCCGAGTGAGAGGACCCGACCGTGCTGGACCACCTCATCCGCCGTGCCACCGTCGTCGACGGCACCGGAACCGGCGCCTACACCGCGGACGTCGGCCTGAAGGACGGGCGGATAGCCCTGGTCCGGCGCGGCCCGGCCGCAGTGATGGCCGGCGGACGGGTGGGCGAACGCGCGCGCACCGAGGAGGACGCGGACGGGCTCGTCCTCGCACCCGGCTTCGTCGACCCGCACACCCACTACGACGCGCAGCTCTTCTGGGACCCCTGCGCGACCCCCTCCATGAGCCACGGCGTCACCACCGTCGTCGGCGGCAACTGCGGATTCACCCTCGCACCGCTGCACCCCGGCCGTCCCACCGACGCCGACTACACGCGGCGGATGATGAGCAAGGTCGAAGGCATGTCCCTGGCCGCCCTGGAGGAAGGCGCGCCGTGGAACTGGTCCTCCTTCGCCGACTACCTCGACGCCCTCGAGGGCCGCATCGCCGTCAACGCGGGCTTCATGGTGGGCCACTGCGCCCTGCGCCGGTACGCCATGGGACCCGACGCCGTCGGTGGCACCCCCGACGACAACCAGCTGAACCGGATGCTCAGCCTCCTGCACGAGGCGATGGACGCCGGAGCCTGGGGGCTGTCCACCACGCGCTCGCCCACCCACTCCGACGGCGACGGCCGCCCCGTCCCCTCCCGGCACGCCGACCCCGGTGAACTGCTCGCCCTCGCCCGCGCCGTCGGCGCACACGAGGGCACCCAGCTGGAGGCCATCGTCGCCGGATGCCTCGACCGCTTCAGCGAGGAGGAGAGCCGGCTGCTGGTGGCGCTGACGGCCGCCGCCGGCCGCCCCCTGAACTGGAACGTGCTCACCATCGACTCCGCCGAACCCGGACGCGTGCCCCACCAGCTCGCCACCGCCGCCCGGGCCCGCGCCGCAGGCGGCCGCATCGTCGCCCTGACCATGCCCGTCCTCGCCCCCATGAACATGTCGCTGGGCAGCTACTGCGCCCTCAACCTGCTGCCCGGCTGGGGCGACATCCTCGCCCTGCCGGTGCCCGAACGCATCGACCGGCTCCGCGACCCCGTCGTCCGCGCCGCCATGCTGCGCGGCGCCGCGAGTCCGCAGGCCGGCTCCTTCCGCCGGCTCACCGACTTCGGCCGCTACGTCATCGGCGACACCTACACCAAGGAGAACGACGGGCTCACCGGCCGCACGGTCGCCGACATCGCCGCCGAACGCGGCAGCGACCCGTTCGCCACCCTCGTCGAGATCTGCGCCGCCGACGACCTGCGCACCGTCCTGTGGCCGATGCCCACCGACAACGACCCCGCCAGCTGGGAACTGCGCCGCGAGGCATGGGAGCACGAGGACGTCCTCCTCGGCGGCTCGGATGCCGGTGCCCACCTGGACCGCATGTGCGGCGCCCCCTACCCCACCCGCTTCCTCGGCGACTGCCTGCGCGGACGCAAACTCGTGCCGCTGGAACGGGCGGTACGGATGCTGAGCGAGGAGCCGGCGCGGCTGTTCGGGCTGCGCGAGCGCGGCCGCATCGCCGAAGGCTGGTGGGCCGACCTGGTGCTCTTCGACCCCGAGCGCATCGACGCCGCCCCGGCGGCGCTCGTACGGGACCTGCCCGGTGACGGGGCGCGCCTGGACTCCCGGGCCGTGGGCGTGGTGAGCGTGCGCGTGAACGGCATCGAGACGGTACGCCACGACGTGGTCACCGGCGCGGTGCCGGGCCGGCTGCTGCGCTCGGGCCGGGACACGGAGACGGTGGGGACGGGGGGAACGGCGGGAACGGGGGGAGCGGCGGGGACGGGGGGAGCGGCGGGGACGGGAAAATTTTGAACCGGGGCAAAAGGGATGCCGCTGCGATTCCCGTACCGCCCGGGCGGGCCGCTGACCTCCGGCGTTACCGGCCGTAAGGCGGGAATCGGCCCACCTGGTTGCGGAAACAGCAGCACTTAACGTCCTCGCCATGGTTCAGGTGGCTCCGCGGCCGAGGGCCGCAGACGCAGGACACGTGCGCGCCAAAGGGCTCGGCGGCAATTCCGTCGGTCTGCTGGGCAGCGCCGTCATCGGGATCTCCACCGTCGCGCCCGTCTACTGCCTGACCTCCACCCTCGGCCCCACCGCCGGGCAGGTCGGGGTGCGGATGCCCGCCGTCTTCCTCGCAGGCTTCCTGCCGATGCTGCTCGTCGCCTTCGCCTACCGGGAGCTCAACCGCTCCCTGCCCGACTGCGGCACCTCCTTCACCTGGACCGTACGGGCCTTCGGGCCGCGGACCGGCTGGCTGTGCGGCTGGGGCCTGGTCATCGCCACCATCATCGTGCTGTCCAACCTCGCCGGCGTGGCGACCTCCTTCCTCTACCTGCTCCTCGGCGAACTCACCGGCAGCGACGCCGTCGCCGCCCTCGACGACGACCGCCCGGTGCACGTCGCCACCTGCCTCGCCCTCATCGCCGCCGCCACCGCCGTCAGCTACCGCGGCATGACCGCCACCAAGGGCGTGCAGTACGCCCTCGTCGCCCTGCAACTCGCCGTCCTGGCCCTCTTCGTCGTCATGGCCGTCTCCAAGGCCCGCACCGGCACCCTGCCGGGTGCGACCGGCTTCTCCTGGACCTGGCTGAACCCCTTCGGCGTCGAGTCCTTCGGCGCCTTCACGGCCGGCCTGTCCCTGTCGATCTTCATGTACTGGGGCTGGGACGCCTGCCTGACCGTGAACGAGGAGACCGAGGGCAGCGCCGCCACCCCCGGCCGGGCCGCGCTGCTCGCCATGGCCACCCTCGTCGGCTCCTACCTGCTGACCGCCGTCGCCACGCAGATGTTCGCCGGCGTGGGCGAACAGGGCACCGGCCTCGGCAACCCCGACACCGCCGGCAACGTCTTCGCCTCCCTCGCCGGCCCCGTCATGGGCAGCACCGCGGGCAGCCTGCTCTTCGTCGCCGTCCTGGCCTCGGCCGCGGCGAGCCTGCAGACCACCTTCCTGCCGGTGGCCCGCACCGTCCTGGCGATGAGCACCTACCGCGCCCTGCCGCCGTCCTTCGCCCGCGTCCACCCGCGCTTCAAGTCCCCCGGCCGCGCCACGATCGCGGCCGGCGCGGCGACCGGCGTCTTCTACGCCGTCATGAGCTGGCTCAGCCGCAACGTACTGATCGACACGGTCTACGCCCTCGGCCTCATGATCTGCTTCTACTACGCGCTCACCGCGTTCGCGTGCGCGTGGTACTTCCGCGCCGAGCTGAGGAATTCGGTGCGGGATGCGTGTTTCAAGGGCGTCTTCCCCCTCATAGGCGGCACACTGCTCGCCGCCGTCTTCTGCAAGACCCTCCACGACATGTGGGACCCCACCTACGGCAGCGGCAGTTCGGTGCTCGGCGTGGGCTCCGTCTTCGTCATCGGCGTCGGTCTGTTGCTGCTGGGCGTGGTGCTGATGCTGGTGATGCAGCGCCGCAGCCCGGAGTTCTTCCGCGGGGAGGTCATCGCGGTCAGCCGGAGCTGTCCAGTAACCACCGGGCCAGCGCAGCCAGCCGACCGCGGCGCGGGCGAGGAGGGGCAGGGGCCGGGAGCTCGCTCAACGCCTTCTTGACCTTTTGGGTGAAGAACGCGTCGGGGCCGAGGTCCTGGGTGCCGACGGCCACGAGGGAGGTCAGCAGGGCGTGGGCCTGGCGGTAGTCGCCCTTTGCAGCAAGAAATGTGGCGTGCCCTTGCTTGATCACGAGGCTGAGGGGCGCATCATGACCAAAGATGTCCGAGGAGTCGGCAGCGACTCTCTCCAACTGCTGCATACCACCGCTGTGGTCAACGGTGACTGTGGTGGCGGTTGCCTCCAGCGCGCGTGCCATCAGTGTGAGGGGAGCATCGTGTCCCATCACGCGCTGGAAGTCCGGGACCAGAAGCCGAATCCGGTTGAAGCATTCGGAGAGATCGCCCTCTGTCAAGCAGACAGCATCTGTCAGCCGACACGCAAGCGTGGTCGGTGCATCGGGGCCCAGCGCGTCACCGCAGTCGCGAGTCATTGCAGCAGTCAGAGCAATGGCACGTTCCGTTTCCCCGGCGGCGAACGTCGACAGGGCGTGCAGTGCCCGCGAGCGGAAAGTCAGGGGATGGGCGTCGCCGAGGACCCGTGCGCAATGGCTCATCAAACCAGCCGAGAGATCGCGGGCCTCCGCATCGTCGTCCCGGGCCGAGAGGGCATGGGCGTGGACCAGCCTCGCCTCCAAGGTCTCCACGGCATCCGGTCCGAGTACGGACGTGCAGTCGGCGATGAGCGGTGGGCACAGGGCCAGCGCTTCGTGCGCCCGTAACGACTCCTCGGTCCAGCGGGCGTGCTCAACACGTGCCCCCAACGTCAGCCGGTGTTCGTTCCCCAGCGCCGCGCGGCATCGGCGGACGAGCCGCTCGGCTGCGATGCGCGCCTGATCGAGGTACCCCGCCTCGCCCGTGAAGTACGCCAGGCGCAGCCGCGCAGTGAGCGTGCAGGGGTGATCCGGTCCCAGCGCACGGGTGCAGTCGGACACGACTCCCCGCAGGAGTATGCGTGCGCGGCCCGCGCGGCCCGCGTTCCCCACGGTCTCGGCCTCCTGCAGCCGTTGCCGCAGGACGCCTTCCGGGGAGTCGGCCGTGACGAGCAGGGCCGTCCAGCCCGGCTCCCTGATCGTCTTTTCCAGCGCAGCCAGCCGCTCCCGCACCATGGCGGCGTTGTGCGGCCGCTGCGCGGGGTCCTTCGCCAGGAGGTCCAGGACCAGCCGGTCCGCCTCCGGCGGGAGGCCGGGCCGGCAGGCGCCGGGGGCCGGGGGCGGCTGGTGGACGTGGGCGTGGAGCAGGGCGGCGGGATCGGCGCCCGGTGCGCTGAAGGGCGGGCGGCCGGTCAGGAGCTCGTGCAGGACGCACCCCAGCGAGTACAGGTCCGAGCGCGCGTCGACCGGGCCCAGTGTGATGCGTTCGGGCGCCATGTAGCCGACGGATCCCAGGATTTGGCCGGGCAGCGTGAGGTCCAGCTGCAGCTGACTGCTCTTGGCGATGCCGAAGTCGAGCACTTTCAGCCTGTCCGTGCTTTCGTCGACCATGACGTTGGGGGGCTTGATGTCCCGGTGGATCACTCCCGCCCCGTGCGCGGCGTGCAGCGCCTCGCAGATCTGGGACGCCCAGGCGAGGGACCTGGTCACGGACGGCGGCCCCTGGGCGAGGATGCGCGACAGCGACCGTCCCGGCAGGAGTTCCATCACGAGGAAGTCCTGGTGGTGGCCGTTGTACCGGGTCCTGCCGAAGTCGTACACCGTGACGATGTGGGCGTGCGAAAGGCCGCCGGCCATCACGGCCTCCTGCCAGAACCGGGCCGCGGCCCGGCTCGAGTCGGTGCCGCCCTCGTCCGGTCCCAGCACCTTGATCGCCACATGGCGCAGCATGCGTTCGTCGAAGGCCTTCCAGACCTCGCCGAAGCCGCCGCGGCCGAGGGCGCCGACGAGCCGGTAGCGCCCGTCCAGCACGTCCCCCGCTTCCATCGCCCCCATGGCTGGAAAGTACCGGTGACCCCCGGGTAGAGGAACAGGGCGACCAGGGCCGCGCGACTCCCATACTGGTGGCCGAGAAGCGAACCGATGGCTGAGGGGGACATGGTGAGCGTCGCACTGTTGGCACTCGGAGGCACGATCTCGGTGCCGGAGCGCGCGCGGGGAGCACGGCTGAGCGGTGCCGAGATCACCGCGGCCGTTCCCGGGCTGGCGGGGACGGGCGTGGTGCTGGACGTACGGGACGTGCACGCCGTGCCCAGCGGGAGTCTGACGTTCGCGCAGGTCCTCGACGCCGTCGCCCTCGCCTCGCGTGCCGTGGCCGAGGGCGCGCAGGGGGTTGTTCTCACGCAGGGAACCGACACCCTGGAGGAGACGGCCTTCCTGGCCGACCTGGTGTGGCCGCACGAGGCGCCGCTCGTGCTGACCGGTGCGATGCGGCAGCCGGCCATGGCGGGGGCGGACGGGCCCGCCAACGTGCTCGCCGCCGTGCGTGTCGCCGCGTCGCGCGAGGCGCGCGGCGCGGGGGCGCTGGTGGTCCTCAACGACGAGGTGCATGCGGCGCGGTGGGTGCGCAAGACGCACAGCACGAACACCGCGACCTTCGCCTCGCCGGACGCCGGGCCGCTCGGGCACGTCGTCGAGGGGCGGGTGCGCATGCTCCTGGACGCGCCCCGGCACGAGCCGCTGCCGGCCGGGTTCGACCGTACGCGGCTCGAAGCGGCCCGCGTCGCCCTGCACGTAGTGACCCTGGACGACGACGGCGCACAGCTGGAGGGGCTGGAGAGGGCGTATCAGGGCCTGGTCGTCGCCGGATTCGGTGTCGGCCACGTGCCGGGCGCTCTGGCGCCCCGGCTGGGCGAGCTGGCCGGGCGGATGCCGGTCGTGCTGACCTCGCGCACCGGGAGCGGTTCGGTGCTGCGGCACACGTACGCCGCGCCCGGCTCGGAGACGGACCTGCGGCAGCGGGGGCTGATCGACGGCGGGTTCCTCGACCCGTACAAGGCGCGGGTGCTGCTGCGGCTGCTGCTGGCGGTCGGCGCGGGGCGGGAGGAGATCGTGGAGGCGTTCGCCCGGCGGGGCTGAGTCAGCCCAGCCACACCGGGTTCGTCAGGGCCGCCATTGCGCCTGCCGGGCCGCCGTGGCGGACCTCGGCCCGTACGTACGCCGCGCGGGCGGGGGAGGTGCGCCACTGCACCCGGCCGTTCGCCGGCAGCGGGGTCGTGTGCAGCGGTCCCTGGTCCGTGACGAGGACGGCCGTGCCGTCCGGGACACCCGACACCTGCAGCAGGAAGGCCACCTCCGCCGCCGGGTCCGCGCGCAGGCGCTCGCCGATGCCGGCGTGGGCGCCGCGGGTGCCGGTGGCGGAGAAGGACAGCTGGACCGCCGAGGACTCCGCGATCCAGCTGCGCCCCGCCCGCAGGGCGGACAGCAGGGCGGGGCGGGAGAGGTCGTCGGCCAGGACGACGGTCTGCGGCAGTCCCACCACCTGGGGTTCGCGGTGGGCGTCGCTGTTGCCCATGGCGGGCAGCCAGGTGCGGCCCTGCCGGGCGGAGGCGACGAGCAGGGCGTCCCAGGCGGCGACGGCCATCTCGTCGTCCGGGGTCCAGGGGCCGTTCCACACCTCCATCACGTCGGCGTCGGCATAGCCGTACTTCCAGTTGCAGCCGACGCACGCGCCGAACGGATGGGCGGGAACGACGATGCCGCCTGTTTGTCGGATCCTGCGGGCGAAACGCGGGAAAGCGCCGTCTTTCGCGCGGTAGCGCCAGTCGATGAACACCCCGGGGTCGGTGCCGAGCGCGAGCACGTGGCCGTTGCGGGTGGTGACCTCCTCGCCGGTCAGGACGAGCAGGTCGTCGCCCCACAGGCCCTGCCAGGCACCGTGCGAGGAGGTGGTGTTGTGCTCGGTCGTGGTGATCCAGTCCAGGCCGGCAGCCCGGGCCGCCGCCGCGATCTCGGCGGGGGTGCGCCTGCCGTCCGAGTGGACGCTGTGCAGGTGGTTGTCGCCCCGGTACCAGGCCCGGCCCCGCCCGCGCGCCCGCTGCGGGGGGTGCACCGGCGCCGGCGTGGTGCCCGCGGGCCCGTACGTCAGGGTCACCGTCACCTCGTACGCCAGGCCCTGCGGGGCCACCGTGTACGGGCCGAGGACGACGTGCCAGGTGCCGGGCCGCACGGGCCCGGCGAGGTAGCCGGGGGTGGCGCGCTCGGCGCTGATGGCGAACTCCGTACGGGCCCCGCCGGACCAGCCTCGGAAGCCGGCGCCGCCCAGGTCGGTGCCGCGCTCGTCGAAGATGCCGATGTCGCAGGCGTTGCCCTGGGTGCCGGGCGGGACGGCGGGTCTGTCGTAGGTGTAGGAGACGGCGATCTCGCGGACGCCGGACGGCACTTCCACCGGCAGGTGGACGTAGTCGGGCGCGCCGGCCGGCAGGTGGCCGGTGACCTTGCGGGTCCGCGTCCGTCCGGCCCGTTCCGGTTCGCCGGCGAAGCTCACACCGTCGAGTGTCAGCACGCCCGCCGCTGCGGCGACGGCAGCCGTCATTGCAAGTACGTCGCGTCGGTGCATCGAAAAGCCCCCTCGCGTATGCCGTGGCCACACTGTTGTACGCCCGGGTGGCCGCCGGAGGAACGCGCGCCGTCGGATTGTCTGTCAGTTGTGTGTCGGCTGTTCGTCCTGGGGCCATTCGCAGCCGCAAGGGCCTACCGTGGGTCACATCCCTGGACGGAGGTGCCCCCGCATGCGGATCGCCACCACGATCTTCCTCACCGACGAGACGATCACGCCGGTCCGGCTGGCCCGTGAACTGGAGCAGCGCGGGTTCGCCGGGCTCTACCTGCCCCAGCACACGCACATCCCGGTCAGCCGTACGACCCCGGCGCCGGCCGGGGACCCGCTGCCGCGCGAGTACGGCCGGGCGCTGGACCCCCTCGTCGCGCTCGCGCAGGCCGCGGCGGTCACCCACCGGATCGAGCTGGGCACCGGCGTGGCCCTCGTCGCCCAGCAGGACCCCATCGTCCTCGCCAAGCAGGCGGCCACCCTCGACCACCTCAGCGGCGGCCGCTTCACCCTCGGCGTCGGCTACGGCTGGAACGTGGAGGAGGCCGCCGACCACGGCATCGAGTGGCGGACGCGGCGCGAGCTGGTGCGCGACCGGATGGCCCTGATGCGCGCCCTGTGGGCGGGGGAACCGACGGCGTACGAGGGGGAGTTCGATTCGGTTCAGGCCAGCTGGGCGCACCCCAAGCCGGTGCGCCCGCCGCGCGAGCGCAAGGACGCCGCACCGCTGACGGGCCCGCGCACCCTCATCGGCGGCTCGGCCGGGCCGAAGCTCTTCGCGCACGTCGTCGAGTTCGCGGACGGCTGGCTGCCGCTGGGCGGCAGCGGCCTGCGGGAGACGCTGCCGCAGCTGCGCCGCCTGTGGCAGGAGGCCGGCCGTCCGGGGGAGCCGGAGGTCGTTCCGTACGCCGTGCACCCCTCGGCCGGGAAGCTCGCGCACTACGCGGAGCTGGGGATCGAGGAGGTCGTGGTGGGGCTGCCGGCGGCGTCCGAGGCGGAGGTGCTGCGCGCCTTGGACGCGCACGCGGAGTTCCTGTAGACGGCGCAGGGGCGGCGCATCCGGAGTCGTACCGGAGCCGTTCCGGAGTCATACCGGAGGTAGCCTCCGTATAACGTGAGAAGAGGCACATGGAACCGTCTCTTCCAGTACCTGGCAGGGTCGTCATCCGCTCGTATGCTCGGACAATGACTTCGAGCGCACAGCGAACCGGGCAGCAGGCCACCCCGAACGCACCGACCGCCAACGCCATGCGGCGTGCGCTCAAACGGGCCCGGGACGGCGTCGCACTCGACGTGGCGGAGGCGGCCGTGCTGCTGCAGGCACGCGGGGCGGACCTGGAGGACCTGTGCGCCTCCGCCGCGCGCGTCCGCGACGCCGGGCTTCAGGCCGCGGGCCGCCCCGGCGTCATCACCTACTCCAAGTCCGTCTTCATCCCCCTCACCCGCCTCTGCCGCGACAAGTGCCACTACTGCACCTTCGCCACCGTGCCCGGCAAGCTCCGCCGCGCAGGCGAGGGGATGTTCATGTCCCCCGACGAAGTCCTGGCCGTCGCCCGGCGCGGCGCCGAACTCGGCTGCAAGGAAGCCCTGATCACCCTCGGCGACAAGCCCGAGGACCGCTGGCCGGAAGCCCGCGAGTGGCTCGACGCCCACGGCTACGACGACACCATCGCCTACGTCCGCGCCGTCTCCATCCGCATCCTGGAGGAGACCGGACTGCTGCCGCACCTCAACCCGGGCGTCATGACCTGGACGGACTTCCAGCGCCTCAAGCCCGTCTCCCCCTCCATGGGCCTGATGCTGGAGACGTCCGCCGAACGGCTGTGGAGCGAGCCGGGCATGCCGCACCACGGCTCGCCCGACAAGGAGCCCGCGGTCCGGCTGCGCCACCTGGAGGACGCCGGCCGCAGCTCCGTGCCGCTGACCAGCGGACTGCTGATCGGCATCGGCGAGACGCCCGAGGAGCGCGCCGAGTCGCTGTTCGCGCTGCGCCGCGTCGCCCGCGCCTACCACGGCATCCAGGAACTGATCATCCAGAACTTCCGGGCCAAGGCCGACACCGCCATGCGCCGCATGCCCGACGCGACCCTCGACGACCTCGTCGCCACCGTCGCTGTCGCCCGGCACATCATGGGCCCCTCGGGCTGCCTGCAGGCCCCGCCCAACCTGGTCGACGACGAGTACGCGCGCCTGATCGGCGCCGGCATCGACGACTGGGGCGGCGTCTCCCCGATCACCCCGGACCACGTCAACCCCGAGCGGCCCTGGCCGCAGATCGAGGAGCTCGCCGCGCGCTCGGCCGCCGCCGGCTTCCGCCTCAAGGAACGCCTCGCGGTCTACCCCGAGTTCGTCCAGCGGGGCGAGCCCTGGCTGGACCCCCGCATCCTGCCGCACGTGCGCGCCCTGGCCGACCCCGAGACCGGGCTGGCCGACGAGAACGCCGTGGTCAAGGGCATCCCCTGGCAGGAGCCCGAGGAGGTCTTCACCGCCACCGGCCGTACCGACCTGCACCGCTCCATCGATACCGAGGGCCGCACGTCCGACCGCCGCGACGACTTCGACGACGTCTACGGCGACTGGGAGGCGCTGCGCGAGGCCGCCGCGCCCGGCATGGTGCCCGAACGCATCGACGCCGACGTGCGCGAGGCGCTGCGGCAGGCCGCGGACGACCCCACCCGTTTGACCGACCCCCAGGCCCTGGCCCTGCTGCACGCCGACGGCCCCGCGCTCGACGCCCTGTGCCGCGTCGCCGACGACCTGCGCCGCTCGGTGGTCGGCGACGACGTCACGTACATCGTCACGCGGAACATCAACTTCACCAACGTCTGCTACACCGGCTGCCGTTTCTGCGCCTTCGCCCAGCGGCGCACCGACGCCGACGCCTTCACCCTCTCGCTGGAGCAGGTCGCCGACCGGGCGCAGCAGGCGTGGGACGTGGGCGCCGTCGAGGTGTGCATGCAGGGCGGCATCCACCCCGACCTGCCGGGCACGGCCTACTTCGACATCGCGCGGGCGGTCAAGGAGCGGGTGCCCGGCCTGCACGTGCACGCCTTCTCCCCGATGGAGGTCGTCAACGGTGCGACGCGTACGGGCCTGTCGATCCGGGAGTGGCTCGCGGCCGCCAAGGAGGCCGGGCTCGACTCCATCCCGGGAACGGCCGCCGAGATCCTCGACGACGAGGTGCGCTGGGTGCTCACCAAGGGCAAGCTGCCCACGGCCACCTGGGTCGAGGTCATCAAGACGGCGCACGAGCTGGGCATCCGCTCGTCCTCGACGATGATGTACGGGCACGTCGACCAGCCCCGGCACTGGCTGGGGCATCTGCGGCTGCTGGCGGACATTCAGCGCGAGACGGGCGGTTTCACCGAGTTCGTCACGCTGCCCTTCATCCACACCAACGCCCCCGTCTACCTCGCCGGCATCGCCCGCCCCGGCCCGACCCTGCGCGACAACCGCGCGGTGACCGCCATGGCGCGGCTCCTGCTCCACCCGCACATCCCCAACATCCAGACGAGCTGGGTCAAACTCGGCACCGAGGGCGCCGCCGAGATGCTCCGCTCCGGCGCCAACGACCTCGGCGGCACGCTGATGGAGGAGACCATCTCCCGCATGGCCGGCTCCTCCTACGGCTCCTACCGCTCGATCCACGACCTGGTCGCCATAGCCGAGACCGCGGGGCGCCCGGCCCGGCCGCGCACCACGCTGTACGGCGAGGTGCCCGCCGAGCGGCAGCGGGCCGCCCTCGACTCCGACGGGCACCTGCCGGAACTGCTGCCCGTACTGGACAACGGCTGACGCGGCGACGGGAGAAGGCGGGGGAAGGCGGGAGAGGGCCGGGGGAAGAGGCGGCGTTCGCGCAAGTGTTGCTGTTTTGTCGCCTGCTGCCGATCGGCGGGCGGCACCGGCCCGCGTAGGGTGTCCCGCATGTCTTGGCCCCAGAACCCGCAGCAGCCGCAGCAACCGGAGCAGCCGCAGAGCCCGCCGTCACCGCCCCAGGGCGGCTTCGGCCCGCCGCCCGCGTGGGGCCCCGACGGCGCAGCTCACGCCCAGCCCACCGTCGTCTCCCAGCCGGCGGTGCCGGCCCCGCCCGGCCCGCCCGGCGCGGTGCCCCCGCCGCCGGGGGCCGTACCGCCGCCGGGCGCCGTACCGCCTCCGCCCGGTGCCGTACCGCCGCCCGGTGGGGTGCCGGCGTACCCCGCGCCCGGTGCGTACGGGGCTCCCGGGCCGGGCGGGCCCGGTGTGCCCCCGGCGCCGTACGGTGCAACCGCGCCCGCACCCGGTGCCCCCGCGCCGTCCGGGAAGAAGAAGACGCTGCTGGCCGTGGTGGGCGGCGTCGTGGCGCTCGCCGTCATCGGCGGCGCGGCCGTGTTCCTGCTGAAGGACGACGGCGACGACAAGCAGGACCAGAGCAAGGGCAACACCCCTGCCTCCCAGGCCCCGGCCGCCCCCGGACAGCCCGAGGGCAACGCCTCCCCGAGCCCGTCCGGGGCGCAGCCCATGGTGCCCGGCTGGCAGACGCAGGGCCGGGAGGAGCACTTCTTCCAGTACGACGTGCCGGCCGCGGCCGACAAGTGGAAGGTCTTCCCGACCGACACCGCCGTCTCCTACACCGAGAACGGCAAGCCCGTCGTCGTGATGACCGGCACCGCCAACTACAAGGAGGGCGGCTGCTCCTCGCAGCCCAACCCCGACTCCATCGGCGAGGCCGGCAAGGGCCAGCTCGCCACCGTCGGCACCACCGGCGGCGGCAAGGACGGCGACCTGAAGGAGAACGCCCGCAACTGGGCGGGCAACTGGGGCTTCATGGCCTACGGCGGCAAGGACCACAAGCCGAAGATCGAGGTCACCGACCAGGCCTGGAACCGCAACGGCATCCAGGGCTGGACGGCGACCGCCAAGGTCACCGTCACCAACCGCCCGAGCGCCTGCGTGCCGCCGACCGCGATCGTGAAGAGCATCGCCCAGAAGATGCCCGACGGCACCTTCCACGGCTGGGTCCTCTACGCCGACCAGGGCGTGCCCGACGCGCTCACCGAGGCGCAGATCGACAAGATCATGAGCACGGTGCGCCCGCTGAAGACGGCCCCGGGCGCCTGACCCGTACGCCCCCAAGGGGTGCGCACCGGCATGACGGAGCCCTCTCGTCCGGGACGACGGACCGGGACGAGAGGGCGCCGAGGGTGCGGAAATATCGATACGGCAGTGCTGCGCACGGTGCCGGGCCGGGGGATCCGCGGTCCCCGAGGGGCGGGTCTCAGCGGGAACGACGTACGTCGTCGCCGACGACCGTCACGAACGCCGTCCAGGACGCCGGGGAGAAGGCCAGCGCGGGGCCCTGAGGGTCCTTCGAGTCACGGACCGCGATGGACCGCGGAAGCGGGGAGGCCACCTCCACGCAGTCGCCGTGCGCGAGGGAGTAGGAGGACTTCCGCCACGTGGTCTTGCCCTGCCGAATGGCCATGATTGCTCCGATGCATTGAGTGCTGCCGAGGACGATCCGGGATACGGCCGAGAACTGTCTGGTCAGATCAGAACACCGGCGTCCCCAGGTGCCGTCGACGTTACGCGCCAACATCACCGGCTGTCGGGGGCGTTCACTCGACCGGATGGCATATTCCAATCACCCCTTCCTCGCAGGTGGTAAGAGGTGTACCGTTCCGCCTCGCGCTGCGCCGGAGCCGACAAGGGCCCCTCAGGAATCCAGCTCCTGCTCCTGCTCCGCCCGGGCCCAGTCCTCCGCCACCCGCAGCATGAAACGGCGCGAGTCCTCGGCGTTGAGGGCCTGCATGCGCAAATGCTCGTACATGACGCTGTAGGCCTGGACGTCGTTCGGCTTCTCCAGGTACAGGTCGCTGGTGATGCCTTCGAGATAGACCGTGCTGGCGTCCTGCGGGTCGTGGAACTCCAGGATGGAGAACTTCCCGTACATCCCCGGATGCGCCCCCACCGAGTACGGCAGCACCTGCACGGTGATGTGCGGCCGCAGGCTGAACTCCACCAAGTGCTCCATCTGTTCGCGCATGATGGCGCTGCTGCCGACGATCCTGCGCAACGCGGACTCGTCGATGACGGCCCACAGCCGCAGCGGGTTCTCCGGATCGGTGATGCGTTCCTGCCGCCTCATCCGCACCTGTACGCGCCGCTCCACCTCCGCGGCCGTGGCCTCCGGCCACGAACCCTCGGTGACCGCGCTCGCGTAACTCGGCGTCTGCAACAGACCCGGCACGAGCGAGCCCTCGTACACGCGCAACGACGCCGCGTCCGTCTCCAGACCGATGTACACGCTGTAAGGGATGTCGCCGAAGGCGTGCCACCAGCCCTGCTGGCGCGACTCCTTCGCCATCTGCATCAGCGAATCGACGATGCGATGGTCCTCGACGCCGTACACCCCGCACAGGTCACGGACGTCGCGCTGGCTGATGCTGCGGCGACCGTTCTCCAAGCGGCTGATCTTCGACTGCGAGACCAGGAGCCGCTCGGCCACCTCCTCGGCCGTCATGCCCTTGAGCTCACGGAGCTTGCGCAGCTCCTGCCCCAATCGGCGCCGCCTTACGGTGGGGTTGACACTGGACGCCACGGGACGCACCTCCGGCTCCGTCATGCTGCTGTCTCCTGCTCGCAGCCTGCCACCACATGCCCTGGCGGCGCTGGAAAATGCTTATTCCAAGTGCGCGCGATGCGGTCGGCGTGCGCGTGCATGTGACGTAGACGGTTCGGTGCCTGTTCCGGGCACGCCGAGGCGCGCGGTGCGTCGGGCCGCACCGCCGGTTCCTGCGCGGTGCGGCCCGACGTCCCGCGCGCTGCGGTGGGTCGGTGTGCCGGTCGGGTCGATGTGCCGGGGGTGTTGCCGATCAGGCCGGTCCGGGGCTGCCGAACCGTTTCACGAGGCCGCTGCGCGGGCCATGTACCCGGTGCGGTGCGCGGCCTGCTGCCCGGCGGCGACCGCCGCCGCGGGCGGAACGGACTGCCGTACGGACGCCCGCCGGCCGGTGCCCCGGCCGCCGCCCGCACCCCCCGCGCCGGCCGCCGCGGCCGGGGCGCGGCGCGGCTGCGCGCCGGCACCGTTCTGCACGTCCATCACGGCGTGCGCCACCAGACCGCCCATGGGGTCGTGCCGGATCAGGTCCCGCAGCCGGGACCGGGACGAACGCCCCTCGTTGCCGGGGTAGAGATGCTTGCCCAGGCCCACCGCGTGGGCCAGCGCGGCGAGCGCCGCGGTCCGCGGGTCCGGCGGCACGCCGGTGCGGATGGCACTGTCCAACCGGGCCCTGATCTCCCGGCTGATGGTCGTGTCCGTCGCCTGGTAGCGCGTGGTCGGCAGCACCCCGCACATCTGGCCCGCGACGGCATGCACCATGCCGCACCGCTCCAGATGCGTGAGGTACGTCTGACGCAGCCCCAGCCGGGGCCCGCCGATCCAGCTGACCGCCCGCACCGGGCTGCCGCGGCGGCGCAACAGCTCGAGCGCGGTGTCCAGGGTCGGATCACCTGTCGGCCGTGGGTGCACCACGGCGATACGATCCCCGTCAGGGGCTATCCGTCCGGCCAGGGCCAGCTCCACGAGCTGTGCCCCGGCAAGGCCGAGGTCGAGCGACTGCGGCTGCGCCGTGGTCCCCGTCGCCGGGTCCAGGGCGAGCAGCAGAAGCTCCTCCGGAATTGTTCTGCGGCTCCTGCCCATCCATGCCTCCCCGCGTGGATGAGTGACAGGGTGACCCCTCTCACATTGGTCTGTCGAGACCGCGTGGTGACTTCGTGTGGGAACCGGTAGGTATGTCGTCTCGTCTTGCACGTGGGTGAAGGCAGCCGAAGGCGGGCAGCGCCCTCCCGGCCCCCGGCCGTGCCCTGGCGCGACGGCGGCAGAGGACACTGGTAGACGTTGAGATGATCCGGGCAGCGGGACGGTACGCCGTCCCGCGTCGGTGTACGGCGCGTGAATTCGAGGAGGCATCGGTGGCGGGCGAGTCCCCCGGCATGTCGGAGCAGCGGAAGTCGTCGGGGGAGACGACTGGCACCACTGGTACGACTGGCACGACCGGCAACGAACGCGACCCGAGACTCGGGCTCGTGAAGAAGCCCGACGCCGAGGCCGGCGCCACGGGCGACGGCCACAAGAACGGCGACAAGGGTGGCGACAAGGGCGGTGACGAGAGCGGTCGTAAGGACGGCTCGAAGGATGCCCCGAAGGATGCCCCGAAGGACGGCCACAAGGACGGCGACGCGCGCCTGAAGAAGGCCGTGGAGGCGTGGGTGGCCGGCTCGGACGACACCGCGGACGACGACGCGGTGTCCGGCGAGGCTGCGGGCGACGACGAGGCCGCTGCCGCTGTCGCTGGTGCCGGTGCCGAGGAGGACGTGCCCGCCGACCGTGCCACCGCCGTCTTCCGCACGGTGCGCCCGAAGGCGGACGAGGCGGTTGCGGACGGAAAGCCGGCTGTGCGCCCGGAGACGGATGGTTCGGCTGGTGCAGCCAAGGGCGCCGATGCCGATGCCGATGCCGATGCCGGCGCCAAGGACGCCAAGCCCGTTGCCGGGGAGCAGAAGGCTCCCGCCGACCGTGCCACCGCCGTCTTCCGCACCGTGCGCCCCGAGGCGGACGACAAGGCGGACGACAAGGCCGCCGCCGGCAAGGACGAGGTCCCCGTCGACCGGGCGACTGCCGTCTTCGGTGCCGTGCGCCCCAAGGCGGGCGAGGCCGAGGAGGCCAAGGGCGGATCCGACGCGGAGAAGGCGGCGAAGGCCGAGCAGAAGCCTTCCGCCGACCAGCCGACGGCCGTCTTCGGCGCCCTGCGCCCGAAGACCGGCGACGCCGACAAGGACAAGGACAAGGGCAAGGCCGAGGGCAAGGACGAGGCCGGGAAGGCTGAGCAGAAGCCTTCCGCCGACCAGCCCACCGCCGTCTTTCGTACCGTCAAGCCGAAGGCCGGCGCCATCGAGGAGCCGACCGAGCTCCTCAAGGCCCCCGAGCCGCAGGGCGAGGGCGGCGCCGCCAAGAGCCGCTTCGTCCCGCTGAAGAAGGACGACGAGGCCCCCGCCAAGCCCGCCGCCCCCAAGGTGGCCGAGCCGGCCGCCGCGCCCGCCCCCGCGAAGCCTGCCGCCCCCGCGAAGCCCGCCGCGCCCGCGAAGCCCGCCCCGGCCAAGCCGGCCGCCGGGCCGGAGCAGGCGCCCAAGGCGCCGATCCCGCCCGCCGCGGGCATGCCCCGCCCGGGCGCCGTGCCGGCGGCCGGCGAGCAGGCGGGGCCGCCCGCCGCGCCGCTGGACCTGCTGGCCCAGCTGACGAACACGCCGCCGCCCCCGCAGACCCCGCTGCGCACCGCCGTGCGCCGGGTGAAGATCTGGACGCCGCTCGTCCTGCTGCTCCTGATCGTCTTCTGCGTGGTGCAGGCGTTCCGTCCGCTGCCCGACCCGCGTCTGGCGCTGGGGGCGAAGAAGGCGTACACCTTCGAGGGCGGCAGTGCCTCCTTCGTCTGGCCGGACGAGGGCCAGTCCGCGGCCAAGGTCGTGGGCGCCGGCGACGTGGGCACGTACGGCCCGCAGAAGCCCGTGCCGACGGCGAGCGTCGCCAAGGTCATGACGGCGTACGTGGTCCTGAAGGGTCACCCCCTGCAGAAGGGGGACAAGACCAGCAACAAGATCACGATCGACGAGGCGGCGGAGAAGGAGTCCAACGCCGAGGGCGAGTCGACGGCCAAGGTCCGCGCGGGTCAGGAGTTCTCGGAGTACGACATGCTCCGCATGCTGCTCATCCCGTCGGGCAACAACATCGCCCGGCAGCTCGCCCGGTGGGACGCGGGCGGTTCCGAGGAGGCGTTCGTCAAGAAGATGAACGACGCCGCCAAGGACCTCGGCATGACGAACACCACCTACACCGACCCCAGCGGTCTGACGGCGACGACGAAGAGCACGGCCGTGGACCAGGTGAAGCTGGCCGAGGTGATGATCAAGAACCCGGTCGTCCGGGAGATCACCCAGCAGCCCAACGCCGACATCCCCGGCGGCCCGCACATCAACAACAACAACGACACGCTGCTGGTGAAGGGCACCGGAGTCCTCGGCATCAAGACGGGCTCCAGCACCGCGGCCGGCGGTGCCCTGATGTGGGCGGCGCGGCGGCAGCTCGACGGCAAGGAGTACCTGATCGTCGGCGCCACCATGGACCAGCACTTCAAGGGCCTGGACCCCAACGCCGAGAACAGCCTCACCAAGGTCAAGAACAAGAGCTACGAGCAGATCACGTCCATCCAGAAGGCCCTGGCCACCGCCACCGTCGTCAAGAAGGGCGACGTCGTCGGCAAGGTCGAGGACGGCCTCGGCGGCAGCACGCCCGTCGTCGCGACCAAGGACGTGGTGGCCGTCGGCTGGGCCGGCTTCCGGGCGAAGTTCGCGCTGACCGACGGCGGCCGGAAGATCCCGCACGCGGCGAAGGCCGGTACGGAGGTCGGCGAGCTCACGGTCGGCAGCGGCCCCGACGCGGTCAAGGTGCCGGTCGCGCTGAAGAGCGCCCTCGCCGAGCCGTCCTTCGGCTCGAAGCTGACCCGTCTGGGCTGACGCACTCCCCCCGCGGCGGCGTGCTCGCGCCGCCGCGGGGCTCCCGTGCCCGTGTTAGCGTCGCGGGGGTTTGTGCACGGCAGCCGGAGCATGCGTGAAGAATGGGGGAAATGGACCGCGGGGGAAGACGGGGAGTGGCGCAGTGACGACCGTGGAGCCCGCGCGGGCCCGACGGCCCGGGCAGGGACAGCCGGGCAGCCAGGACGACGGCGCCCGAGCCGCTTCCGAGACCTCCGAGGCCTCCGGGGCGTCCGGGAGCTCCGGAGCCGGCCCCGGGACCCCCGCCGCGCCGCGCAGGCGGCTGCGCAGGCCCTCCTGGGCCGTCGTCCCCCACCACCGCAAGGTCCGCCGCAGGCTGCTGACCGGCACCGTGCCGGTGACGCTCGCCGTCGCCGCCGCCCTGCACCTGCTGTGGGTGCTCGTCTTCGCCAACAGCGGCGGTGACCTGGCCGCACAGGACGCCTGGGCCGAGTTCGCGCTGCAGCACCCCTCCTCGGCGTACAACCTCGCCTGGTACGGCGGCATGCACCCCGTCTCGTACAGCGTCATCTCGCCGTACCTGATGGCGCAGATCGGCGTGCGCAGCACGATGATGCTCGCCGGCACGATCTCCGCGGGCCTGATCGCCCTCCTGCTCGTGCGCAGCCGCGCCGTGCGCCGGCCCCTGTGGCCGGCGATGTACGGGGCGTTCGCGCTGCTGTGCAACGCCATCTCCGGCCGGGTCACCTTCGGGCTCGGCACGATGTTCGCCCTGGCCGCCGTGGCGACGATCTTCGCGTGGCCGGCGCGCTGGCGCGCGACGGGCCGCCATCGCTGGCCGCGGGCGGTGCTGGCGGGCGTGATGGCCGGTCTGGCGACGGCCTCCAGCCCGGTGGCCGGCCTGTTCGTCGGCATCGTCGCGGCGGCGCTGTGGCTGGGCCGGCGGCGGCCGGCCGCGTACGCGCTGGGCGTGCCACCGGTGCTGGTGGTGGCGCTGTCGGCGTGGTTCTTCCCGTTCTCCGGGCAGCAGCCCATGGCGTTCGCCTCCGCGATCCTGCCGCTGCTGGCCGGCGTCTTCGGGATGGCCTTCACGCCCCGCTCCTGGCGCACGTTGCGGACCGTCTCGGCGCTGTACACGCTGGGCGTGCTGCTCGTATGGCTCATCCCCTCCCAGATCGGGACGAACATCTCCCGCCTGGGCATGATCTTCGGCGGCGTCGTACTCGTCGCCGTCCTCACCGACGTGCAGGCACCGCCGCGCGCCGAGCTGCTGAAGCGGGGGCGCGCCTGGCTCGCCACCGTCCTGGCCCTGACCACCATCACCACCTGGCAGCTGGTCAACTCCATCAGCGACATCATCCACACCACCCCGGCCGCCTCCTGGGCCCGCGAGCTGGCCCCTCTCGTGGACCGGCTGCAGCAGGTCGACGCGGCCGGCGGCCGCGTCGAGGTGGTCCCCGCGCGCAGCCACCGCGAGGCCTCCGCACTCGCCCCCTACGTCAACCTCGCCCGCGGCTGGAACCGCCAGGCCGACCTCAAGCGCAACCCCCTCTTCTACGAGGAGGGCATGCTCACCGCCGACAGCTACCGCACCTGGCTCAGCCGCTGGGCCGTGGCCTACGTCGTGCTGCCCACCGGCGAGCCCGACCACGCCGCCGTCGAGGAGGCCAAGCTCGTGCGCGGCGGGCTGCCGTACCTGCGCGAGGTCTGGTCGGACGCCAACTGGAAGCTCTACCAGGTCAAGGAGCCCACCCCGCTCGCCGATCCGCCCGCGGTCGTCGAGCGCTCCGACGCCGAAGGGATCACCGTCGGCGTGCGCACGGCCGGGCCCGTGCTCATCCGCGTCCCGTACTCCCCCTGGCTCGGCCTCGTCGACGCGGCCGGCAAGGACGTCCAGCCCCCCAAGGCCGGACCGAACGGCGAACCCCCGGTCAACGTCAACGGCTGCCTCACCAAGCAGGTGCAGGAGCCGAAGGCCGGCCAGCCCGAGGACGACTGGACCGTCCTGCGCGCCCCGCACCCCGGCACGTACCGCATCGTCGCCCGCTACAAGCTGCCGCGCGGCACTGGCTGCCCGGACGACCTGGCGCGATGACGCTGCGCGCGGGGACGGCTGCGCGCCGTCACCCGTTCGCAGTCCTGCGCCGCGGTCGGGCGCATCCGTCCGGTTGATCTTTTGGCACCCGGCATGACCTGCTGATTCGGCACGAGGCCGGCGCGTCGCACGGGCCCGTGCGGGGCGCCGGCCGGGGTGCGGAGCGACCGGGACGCGGCTTCGCTCGGGATGAGGAGCGCGGAGACCCGACTCCTGCTGCGGCACATCGGCGTGCCGCGTCCGCGCTCACGGAGGAAGCATGCGTACTGCACGAGTGCTCGCCGGGACCGCACTGACCATAGCCGCGCTGGGCCTGCCGGCCGCCCCCGCGCTCGCCGACCTGCACTTCGGCAAGCTCGAGGTCACCCCCGCGAGCGTCCGCCCGGGCGCCACCGTCACCGTCAACACCACCGCGTGCGGCCCCGACGGCAAGGGCACCGGCGACGCCAGCGCGGTCGGCGGCCCCGCGTCCTTCGCACTCAAACCGGGCACGCACAAGGAAACCGTCGTCGGCCAGTTCAAGGTGCCGGACACGGCGAAGCCGGGTACGTACGGCATCGGCGCCAAGTGCGCCAACGGCAAGGAAGCCACCGGCGACCTCATGGTCACCGGCAGTGGCGGCGGCAGCTCCGCCAAGCCCAGCCCCGCGCCCAGCATGTCGCCGATGCCCAAGGGCGGCATGAAGACCGGCGTCGGCGGCACCAGCGACGACTCGGGCACGGTCGAGATCGTGGCCGGCGCCTCCGTGCTGGGAGCGGCGCTCGCCACCGGCGTGTGGTTCGTGCGCCGTCGCGGCAGCAGCGGCGACCAGGCCTGACGGCCCGACGCGAGGACGGTCCACGGTGCCGGCCGGACCGCGCCTGGGCCCCCGGGCACGCCCCCACCGCCCGGGGGCCCCTTCACCGGGGCCGCACGCGGCGTACCTCCGCACGGAGTCCCTGCTGCCCCCGGGCCGCCCGGGCCCGGAGACCCGCCCCGCCGGCAGCCGGACTCCGGCACCCCCCGCCCGGCCGGGGGTCTGCTGGGCCTCCGCGGAGGAGCTGGCGGCGCTGCGCGCGGCTGCCGACGTGGTGCGTGCGCACCCGGCGGTGCTGCACCGGGCAGTGGCCGGCGGGGGTGCGGATGTGCAGGCCGAGGAGGCATCGGCCGGCGGGGCGAGGGGGCCGGGGAAGAACACGCGGCGTCGGCCGGACGGGCAGGCCCCGCGGCGTCCGGAGCCGGCGAAGCCGGTGTTCGCCTTGGGTGCGGGTGCGGCACCGGTCGAAGGGGAGGCGGGGGCCGGGGCGAGTACGGAGGCGTGCGCGACCGCATCGTGCCGGTCGGCCGGGCGGGCCCCCAGGCGCGCGGAGCCGGCGTTGGTGTTCGCCTCGGCGGAGGAACTGGCGGCGCTGCGCGCGGCTGCCGACGTGGTGCGTGCGCACCCGGCGGTGCTGCACCGGGCACCGGCCGACCGCGGTGTGTCCGCGCCGGACCGGTCGGCCCGGCGGGCCGCCGTGCATGCGGGGGAGGCGCATCGTGCGCCGGCAGCGGGGCGGAGCAGGGCGCGGCGGCGGGACGTTCTCGTCGGTGCCCTTGTCGTTCTTGCGCTGTGCGGGGGGAGCTGGCTCGTCGAGCAGGGGGTGCGGGGGGTGGAGCCGCCGCCGCAGCCGTCGCGGGAGCAGGCGTTCTCCACCGCGGGCATGCCGCTCATGGGGCCGCGGCCGGACGAGCGGGTCGTGCCGCCGTTGCCGGCGGCCGCGCCCACGCGGGTGCGGATACCGGCGGTGCAGGTCGACGCCCCTTTGGTGCCGCTCGGTCTGGAGGCGGACGGGACACTAGCCAGCCCGCCGGAGGACGACCGCAATCTCGCCGGCTGGTACGCGGGCGGCACCGCACCCGGCGCCGCGGGGACCGCCGTCGTGGCCGGGCACGTCGACACCGAAAGCGGGCCCGCCGTCTTCTACAGCCTCGGTGCCCTCAAGAAGGGCGACACCGTGGAGATCGCGCGCGAGGACGCCCGCACGGCCGTGTTCACGATCGACGCGATCGAGGTCTACGACAAGGCGGCCTTCCCCTCGGAGAGGGTCTACGGCACCACGAACCGCGCCGAACTGCGCCTGATCACCTGTGGCGGCGGCTTTTCGCAGGAGGCCAGCGCCTACCTCGGCAACGTGGTCGTCTACGCCCATCTCACGGGCGTGCTCCACCTGCCTCAGCTGCTGGGCTGACCGGCGAGCACCTCCAGGAGGGAGTCGCCGTACTTGGCCAGCTTGTTCTCGCCGACACCGCTGACGCCGGAGAGCTCCTCCAGCGAGCCGGGCACTGCCGTGGCGATCTCGCGCAGGGTGGCGTCGTGGAAGATGACGTACGCCGGGACGCCCTGCTCGCGCGCGGTCGCCGCGCGCCAGGCGCGCAGCGCCTCGAAGACGGGCACGGCCTGCTCGGGCAGTTCCACGACGGCGGCGGAACGCTTGCCTCCGCCTCCGCCCGTGCCGCTGCTCCTCGCGGAGCGACCCGGCTTCTCCGGCTCGCGCCGCATCGGCACCTGCCGTCGCTGCCCCAGGACGTCCCCGCTGGCCTCGGTCAGGACGAGCGTGCCGTACTCGCCCTCCACCGCCAGCAGCCCCTGCGCCAGCAACTGCCGTACCACCGCGCGCCATTCGGCGACGCTCAGCTCGGTGCCGATGCCGAAGACGGTCAGCGCGTCGTGGTCGTGCTGGATGACCTTCGCGGTCTTCTTGCCGAGCAGGATGTCGATGATCTGGCCCGCGCCGAACTTCTGCCGCCGCTCGCGCGCCAGCCGGAAGACCGCCGAGAGGAACTTCTGCGCGGCGATCGTGCCGTCCCACGTCACCGGCGGGGTCAGGCACGTGTCGCAGTTGCCGCAGGTGGTGGCCTCCGGCTCCTGCCCGAAGTACTCCAGCAGCCGCCCGCGCCGGCACTCCACCGTCTCGCACAGCGCGAGCATCGCGTCCAGGTGCGCGGCGAGGCGACGCCGGTGCGCGTCGTCGCCCTCCGAGCCGTCGATCATCTTGCGCTGCTGGACGACGTCCTGCAGCCCGTACGTCAGCCAGGCCGTCGACGGCAGCCCGTCACGGCCGGCGCGGCCGGTCTCCTGGTAGTAGCCCTCGACGGACTTGGGCAGGTCGAGGTGGGCGACGAAGCGTACGTCCGGCTTGTCGATGCCCATGCCGAACGCGATCGTCGCCACCATCACGATCCCGTCCTCGCGCAGGAACCGCGCCTGGTGCTCCGCGCGCGTGGCCGCGTCCAGACCCGCGTGGTAGGGCAGGGCGTCGATGCCGTGCTGGGCGAGGAAGGCGGCGGTGTCCTCGACGCCCTTGCGGGACATGCAGTACACGACGCCCGCATCCCCGGCGTGCTCCGCGCGCAGCAGCTCCAGCAGCTGCTTCTTGGGCTCGGTCTTGGGCACGATCCGGTACTGGATGTTGGGCCGGTCGAAGCTGGCGACGAAGTGCCGGGCGTCGTCCAGCTTCAGCCGCGTGGCGATCTCCCGGCGCGTGGCGTCGGTGGCGGTGGCGGTCAGGGCGATGCGCGGCACGTCCGGCCAGCGCTCGTGCAGCGCGGACAGCGCGAGGTAGTCGGGCCGGAAGTCGTGGCCCCACTGGGCGACGCAGTGGGCCTCGTCGATGGCGAAGAGGGAGATCTTTCCGCGGTCCAGCAGCCGCAGGGTGGCGTCGACGCGCAGCCGCTCGGGGGCGAGGTAGAGCAGGTCGAGCTCGCCGGCGAGGAACTCCGCCTCGACCATGCGCCGCTCGTCCGCGTCCTGCGTGGAGTTCAGGAAGCCGGCCCGCACGCCGAGGGCGCGCAGCGCGTCCACCTGGTCCTGCATGAGGGCGATCAGGGGGGAGACGACGATCCCGACGCCCGGGCGCACCAGCGCCGGGATCTGGTAGCACAGCGACTTGCCGCCGCCGGTCGGCATCAGGACGAGCGCGTCGCCGCCGGCGACGACGTGCTCGACGATCGCCTCCTGCTCGCCGCGGAACGCGTCGTAGCCGAAGACGCGCCGCAGGCAGCGCAGGGCGTCGCTGTCGCCGTGCTGGATGGGGTCGTCGGACATGGAGGGAAGTCTAGGGGCCGCCACCGACAGCCGGTGGCGGATCAAGGAACCCGCGGGACGCGGGGCAGGTCAGACCACGTCCATACCGAAGTCGAGCACCAGCGCCTCCAGCCCGCCCGGGTACCCCTTGCCGCCGACCACGAAGTCCCAGTCGCCGCCCGGCCGCCGGCGGAACGAGCCGAGGACGAGCGCGGTCTCGCCGGGCCGCCCGTCGGAGACCTCCAGCTGCCCGAGCTCGGTGCCCAAGGCGTCGGTCAGCCGGATCCGGGCGTCGGTGAAGAGCGCGAGATCGGCGTCCGGGTCGACCTCCGGGTCGATCGCGGCGGCGAGCACGAGCCGGTCGGCGGCCTGAGGCAGCTCCTCGAAGCGGACGTGCAGGGCCGCCTTGTCGCCGCCGGACGGCGGGGCGGAGCGGACCACTCCGTCGGGGGTGCGCGGGTTGTTGAAGAAGACGAAGTGGTCGTCGCTCAGGACGCGCGAGCCGCTGCAGACCAGGGCGCACACGTCGAGGGCCACGCCACCGGACCACGACAGGCCGAGCACGCTGTGCGCCGGCGCCGGCCCGGCGTCGGGCTCCGGCTCCCGCCGCGGCGCCCCGCCCCCCAGCCGGCCGCGCAGGCCGTGCTGGGCGAGCAGGGCCACGAGCTCCTCGCCGGAGATCAGCGTCAGCGGCTTGCCGCCGGCGAAGGCGTGCGAGCCGGGGCCGAACTTCGACGTCGTCACGAGGACGCCCTTGTTGGCGCCGGCCGCCTGCACGGTGCCGTACAGATCGCGTACGGCGGTCGGGGGCACGGTCTTGCGGTACCGCTTGACCTGCACGATGATCCGCCCGCCGCTGATCGGGTCGGGGTCCAGGGCCTCGACGTCCACGCCGCCGTCGTTCGAGCGGCTCGTCATCACCGCGCGCATCCCGCGGGCCCGGAACAGCTCGGCGACCAGCGCCTCGAACTCGACGGGATCCATCTCGAACAGGTCCGGGTCGTCCCCGCCGCCGTGGGAGACCACCGAACGCCCCACGTCCGCCGGCAGCCGCCCGGGCCGCACCGCGGCCAGCTGGTCGGGCCGGGCCGACACCTGCCCGCCCAGCCCGCCCGTCACGCACTCCACCGCGTCGACCTGCTGCAGGTTCATGGCGGCGAAGACGTCGCGGTCGGCGGTGACCGTCGCCAGGTGGATATGGGCGGGCCGCCCGGTGGCCGGATCGTGCTCGTCGACGAAGCCGTTGCAGACCACCGACTGCAGCGCCCCGAAGGCGTCCGCCGCGAACAGCTCGCGCACCGCCAGCAGCACACACTGGGCCACCACGTCGCGGTAGACCGAGCGCCGCTGGCCGGCCGGGCGGGCGGTCTCCTTCTCCTCGTCGCTCGCGGCCACGTACCGCACGGCCTTCGCGGCCGGGACGACGTCGAAGCCCGGCAGCTCCCAGTCCAGCACCAGCTGACGGGCGCCGGGGTCGTAGGCGGCGGATATCTGGTGCGGGAACTCCTCCGGCCAGGCGGCCGAGGCGTACAGCGCGGCGGAGAAGTACTCCACGACCGCGTCCGGATCGCCCGCGCGCAGCGCCGCCTCCATCTCGGCGACACCCGCGTTGTGCCGGCGTATCTCCGCCAGAGTGGTGGCCGCCCACTGGTCGTACTGCTGCCGGTAGGCCGCCAGTTGCTGCTGGCGCTGCGTCTCTGCGGCCTGCGCGGCGTACCAGTCGCGCTCGAAGCGCTCGCGCGCACCGAAGCCCCCGTACTGGCCGGCGTCCGGCATCGGCACCGGCCGGGCCAGGTGCCCCGGACTGAACGGCTCCAGCTGCTCCGGGCGCTGCAGGCCCGCCACCGTGAAGCCCGGCGCGCGGCACCCCGCGGCCAGCAGCCCCTCCAGCTCGGCGACGCGCGCCTCGATCTCCTCCGTCCGGCGCCGCGCCTCGGCCTCCCGGGCCTGCCGGTACGCCTGGCGCTGCTCCCGGTCGTGCCGGGCCGCCGCCCGCGTCGCCTCCCGCTGCGCCTGCACCTCGGCCCGGTGCCGGGCCTCCTGCTGTCGCTGCTGCTGCCGCTGTGCCTCGGCCCAGACCCCGAGCAGCCCACCGCGCCGACTCATCCGGTTCCCTCCCCGCCCCTGACAGGTCAACTTTAGTGGGCGGGGGAGGGCGAAAAGATCACCTGTGTGAGGGATTCGGGGTGGGCGGGCCGGTCGGCGCCGAGCGCGGTCGCGCCCCTCGTACCGCGGTGCCACGCTGGAGGGGGATGGGCCCGCCGGGCGCGCACGGCTGGGGAAACATCATGGACAGGGCGACTTTCGACGAGATGCGGACCGCGCTGCGGGGGCCCGTGACCGGGCCCGGCGACGAGGACTACGACCGGGCGCGCGCTGTGTACAACGCGATGATCGACAAACGGCCCGGCGCGATCGTGCGGTGCCGGGATGCGCAGGACGTCGCCGCCGCGGTGGGGTTCGCGCGTGAGCACGACGTGGAGATCGCCGTGCGCGGGGGCGGGCACAGCGGGCCCGGACTGGGCCTGGTCGACGGCGGGATGACGATCGACCTCTCGCCCATGGACTCGGTGCACGCCGATCCGGACGCCGCAGTCGTCCGCGCCGGTGGCGGAGTGCAGCTCGGCGACCTCGACCGTGCCACGCACGCCGTCGGGGCGGCCACCCCCGCCGGCATCGTCTCCACGACCGGGATCGGCGGCCTGGCCCTGGGCGGCGGCCACGGGTACCTCACCCGCCGGTACGGGCTGACCGTCGACAGCCTGCTGGGCGCGGACGTCGTCCTCGCCGACGGCACCCAGGTCACCGCCGGGCCCGCCGACCACCCCGACCTGTACTGGGCCCTGCGCGGCGGGGGCGGTAACTTCGGCGTCGTCACCTCCTTCACCTTCCGGATGCACCCCGTGCACACCGTGGGCGTTGCCCTCACCCTGTGGCCGGTGGAGCGCACGGCCGAAGTGCTCGACTGGTACCGCGGGTTCATGCCGCGGGCGCCGCAGGAGATGTACGGGTTCTTCGCCGTACTCGCCGTACCGCCTGCCCCGCCCTTCCCGCAGGAGATCCACGGGAAGAAGATGTGCGGCGTGGTGTGGTGCCACACCGGTGACGACGCGGACGGCGGCGCCCGGGACCTGCTCGACGCCGCGGAGGGGGCCGGGCGGCCCGTCTTCGCCTTCGCCGCCCCCATGCCGTACCCGGCGCTGCAGGGCATGTTCGACGAACTCCTGCCGCCCGGTCTGCAGTGGTACTGGCGCGGGGACTTCTTCGACACGCTGCGGGACGCCGCCCTGGAGGTGGAGCAGAAGTACGCCGAGGCCATCCCCACCGGGCTGTCGACCATGCACCTGTACCCCGTCGATGCGGCGGCGCACTGCGTCCCGCGCGGGGAGACCGCATGGAGCTACCGCGACGCCGTGTGGTCCGGGGTGTACGCCGGCATCGACCCCGACCCCCTCAACGCCGGCGTCATCAAGCGGTGGTGCGTCGACTTCTGGAACGAGATGCACCCCTACTCCATGGGCGGGGCGTACGTGAACTTCGTCGGCGCCGACGAGGGCACGGACCGCGTCCGGGCCACCTACCGCGACCACTACGACCGGCTGGCCCGCGTCAAGCGGACCTACGACCCGGACAACGTCTTCCACGTCAACCAGAACATCGAACCGTCCTGAAGGCCGCGACCGTCGTGTCCGCGGTCGTGGCCCGCTCGTTCTCGTCGCAGGAGCCCATTTCGTCCCGTTGATCCTGGGGAGTCCCCGATGCGACGAGTCCTCGCGGCGGCCGGCCTGGCCGCGTCCACCCTGACCATGGCGGCAGCCGGCCCTGCCGCCGCCCTGCCCCGGGTGCCGGACGTGGCCGGGCTGGGCGTGACGGTGGACACGGCGGCGCAGCGGGCGACGGCCGTCGCCGGCGACGCCGGCGGCAGGGCCGTCCGCCGCACCGTCCCCGCGGCGGGCCGCACGGGCGGCACCGCCGTCCGCACGACGACCGCCGCGGCCCGCCGCCTGGCCCGGGAGGCCACCGGTTCGGCGAGCGACATCCTGGGCGAGACCTCCACCTCCGCGACCCACGCCGGCCTCCCGGCCGGCGGCCTCCCGACGAGGGGCCTGCCCCGCGTGGAGCGCCTCCCGGCGGTGGGCATCACGGGCCTGGGCTGATCGGCGCAGCTAATCAAGTTTGACGAGCTGCCTCTGCGGGCATACCCTCGCCGCTCGCAGTGCTCATCAAATTTGACTAGTGAGGGAATCGCATGACCGTCCTGCCCGACACCGGATACACGCCCACCGCCGAGGACCGCGCCAGCCTGGACGCCTGGTTCGCCGACTACGACGCTCGAAGCGCCGAGCGCGACATCGAACGGATGGCCGACATGGCGGTCTTCCCCCTCAACCTCGTCAGCGACGACTCCGCCGGCAACGGCCGCACCGCCCAATGGGACCGCGAGCAGTTCGTCACCACGATGAAGCACGTGATGGGAGATGGCCCCGAGGACATCACCTTCGAGTCCGCCCGCACCCCCGTCTTCCTCGCACCGTCCATGGCCGTGGTCTTCACGGACTGCACGATGACGACGGGCGAGCACACCCGGCAGCTGCGCTACGCCGACATCCTGGTCAGGCGGAACGGCACCTGGGCCTTCCAGACGATGCTCCAGAGCGGCTGGGGCGACAACCTCTGAAGCCCCCGAACGCCGAAGGCCCCGGACCGCATACGGTCCGAGGCCTTCACCGGTGCCCCCGGGCAGATTCGAACTGCCGACACCCGCTTTAGGAGAGCGGTGCTCTATCCCCTGAGCTACGGAGGCGTGAGCGCTGGACGCCGGGTGGGCGTCGGGGCTCGACGGACAGGTTAGCGGATCGGGGCGGGGCAGGTCAGGGGGCTGTCAGGCGGGGGAGGGGTGGGGTGGCCGGCGGGTGATGCGGACGTGCCAGGTGCCGGCATGGTCCTGGGAGAGGATCTCGACCGTGATGCCGGGGGCCGTGAAGCGCTGGCCGGTGCGGAAGGCGGCGTCGGTCAGGGCGGGGCTCACGTTGGGGTCGGTGGTCAGGCAGCCGCGGCTGCCGGGGGTGGCGTCGGCGGCGCGGACGGGGGCGGCGCCGGAGGGGAGGGCGGTGTCGACGGTGGTGATGAGGACGCCGGGGCGGCAGACGGCGTGGTCCAGGCGGCCCGGGGCGCGGGCCTCCAGGGTCAGGGCGCGGGTGGGGGAGAGGGGGACGACGGCGAGTTTGGGGCCGCCCCTGCGGGAGGTGGGGGTCAGGGCGACGGTGCGGCGGCCGGGCCGGGCCAGGCAGTGGACCTGGGTGGGGGCGAGCCAGCCGAGCTTCCACTTGTGCCAGGCGAGGAAGTCGTTGGAGGGGCCCCAGTCCTCCTCCATCGGGTCCCAGTGGCCGACGGGGGTGCGCGGGGCGCGGCGGCCGGTGCCGGCGTAGAGGTCGGGCAGGCCGAAGCTGTGGGCGTTCTCGTGGGTCAGGACGCGGTAGGGGCTGTCGCCGGTCTGCCGGCTCCAGATGAAGGAGACGTTGCGGATGGCCGTGCCGTCGCGGGTGGCCAGGCCCGTGGCGGTGCCGGCGAAGGTCACCGAGCGCACGTCCTGGACGGCGGGCGGTCCCGCCTCGGGGACGGCGAGGACGTTGATCAGGTCGTAGCGGCGGAAGTCGACGGCGTCGTCGGCGGCGTCGACGATCTCCTTGGCGAGGGCGTGGTAGCCGTCGTCGCGGTTGGGGTCGAAGGGGGTGCCGCGGGTGATGCCGTACGCGCGGTACGGCCGTGACATGCGGATCCAGCGCAGCACCGGGGTGGAGCGGTAGTCCAGCCGGCCGTAGGAGCTGGTGCGGTAGTGGTCGGCGACGGCCGGGAAGAACTCGGCGTACCGCCGGCGCGGGGAGGTGCGGGCGGGCACGTCGGGGAAGTCGATGAGGAAGGTGACGGCCCGCACCGTGCCGCTGGAGGGCGCGAAGCCGCGGGGGGTGCGGGCGCCTTCCGAGACGTGCCGGGTGACGGTGGGCAGGGCGCAGGGGCCGGTGGGCGGGCGGCCGCGGGGCAGGGCGGAGGTGGCCGCGGGGAGCGCGGCCGGGGCGGGCAGGGCGGGCGCGCCGCGGTGCGCGGGCGGCGGTGCGGGCGCGGTGAGCGCCCCGACCGTCGCCGCCAGGACGACCATCACCAGGGGCTTCATGCGTCCACCCTGAGCACGCCGCGCCGCGGTGCGCCCTTCGGGCTGCGGCAGACGGGCGCGGTCCGATGGTGTGATGTACGCCACTCGCCGCGGCGAAATATCCGGGGAGCTTCTCCCCGTTTAAGTGAGCGTTCCTCCCAAACGGGGAGGCACTCCCCGGAAGGAACCTCGCCCATGGACCGGCAGCCGCGCCTGCGCGCCGACGCCCTGCGCAATCGCGAGCGGATCGTCGCTGCGGCCCGAGAGGCGCTGGTCGAACACGGGGCCGAGACCTCCCTCGATGAAATCGCTCGACGGGCCGGGGTCGGCAATGCCACCCTGTACCGGCACTTCGCGGACCGCCGCGAGCTGATCCACCATGTCACCCTCTCCGTCATGGCCCGCATCGCCGACCGGGCCGAGGCGGCGCAAGCGGAGGAGCCCGATGCTTTCCAGGCGCTGAGGCGTTTCGTCCATGCCGCGGCGGACGAGCGGATCGGTGCGCTCTGCCCGCTGCTCGCCGAGGGCATCGACAAGGGCCATCCCGAACAGATCGAAGTGCGCGACCGGTTGGAGAGCGCCGTGGAGGCGCTGCTGTCCGCCGCCCGCGCCACGGGTCAGCTGCGGGGGGACGTCGCCATCGGCGACCTGATGGTGGCCATCACCCAGCTCACCAGACCGCTGCCGGACACCGGGTGCGTGAACTTCGACCGGTTCGTCCACCGCCACCTGCAGCTGCTCCTGGACGGCCTGATGGCACCGGCCCGCTCCGAACTTCCCGGCACCGCCGCGACCTTGGACGACCTGCGTCGCGCGAGCCGGTCCACCGCCTGCGGCACGCCGGTGTGACGGCGGCCGCGCCCGCCGTACCGACCAGCGCGTAACCCGCAACCCGCAATCCGTAACGCGCAACACACAACGCGCAACACATAACGCACGCACCGTTTTTGCACGACGCTTCGCACCACCCCACCGGATCACCACCGTCAGATAGGCCCCACCTCATGCCCGACCTCATGAAGCAACCCGACCCGAACCGCTGGAAAGCGCTGATATTCATCGCCCTGGCGCAGCTGATGGTCGTCCTCGACGCGACGATCGTGAACATCGCGCTGCCGTCCGCCCAGGCCGACCTCCACATCTCCGACGGCAACCGGCAGTGGGTCATCACCGCCTACGCCCTCGCGTTCGGCGGACTGCTGCTGTTCGGCGGCCGGATCTCCGACCTGTGGGGCCGCAAGCGCGCGTTCGTCACCGGCCTGATCGGCTTCGCGGCCGCCTCCGCGCTCGGTGGCGCCGCCGTCAACTCCGCCATGCTGCTGGGCGCCCGCGCCCTGCAGGGCGTCTTCGGCGCCATGCTCGCCCCGGCGGCGCTGTCGCTGCTCGCCGTGCTCTTCACCGAGGCGAAGGAGCGCGCCAAGGCGTTCGGCGTCTTCGGTGCCATCGCGGGTGCCGGTGGTGGTGTCGGTCTGATCCTCGGCGGTCTGTTCACCGAGTACCTCAACTGGCGCTGGACGTTCTTCGTGAACATCCCCTTCGCCGTCGTCGCCGCCGTCGGTGCGATCAGCGTCGTCCGTGAGCCCGCGGAGGGCCGCAACCCCTCGAAGCTGGACATCCCCGGTGTCATCCTGGCCACGCTCGGCCTGGTCTCCCTGGTCTACGGCTTCACGCGCGCCGAGTCCGACGGCTGGACCGCGGGCATGACCATCGGCCTGTTCGTCGCGGCGGCCGTGCTGCTGGGCGCCTTCCTGGTCGTCGAGCGCACGGTGAAGGCCCCGCTGATGCCGCTGCGCGTGCTGACCGACCGCAACCGCGGTGGTGTCTACATCTCCCTGGGCCTGGCCGCCATCGCGATGTTCGGCCTGTTCCTGTTCCTGACCTACTACCTGCAGGTCGTCCGCGGCTACTCGCCGGTCAAGACCGGTCTGTCGTTCCTGCCGATGATCGCCATGATGATCACCGGTTCCACGCAGATCGGCACGCGCCTGATGACCCGCGTCCCGGCGCGCTGGCTGATGGGCCCCGGCTTCCTGCTGGCGGCGGCCGGCATGACCCTGCTGACCCAGATCGACCTGGACACCTCCTACGCGGCGGTGATCCTGCCCGGTCTGATGATGATGGGTCTGGGCATGGGCACCGCCTTCATGCCCGCGATGAGCCTGGCCACCCACGGCGTGCAGCCGCGGGACGCGGGCGTCGCCTCGGCCATGGTCAACACCTCGCAGCAGGTCGGCGGCGCCATCGGCACCGCGCTGCTCAACACCATCGCGGCCAGCGCCACCACGGACTACTTCAAGTCCCACATGGCGGGCGCCACGAACCAGAAGGTCCTCACCTTCCAGTCGATGGTCCACGGCTACGCCACCGCCGTGTGGTGGGCGGTCGGCATCCTCACGCTGTCCGCGCTCGTCGCCATGGGCTTCGTCAACGCCCGTCAGAACGGCGGCCCCGCCGCCTCCTCGGCGGACGGCGAGCCGGTCGAGGACGCGGTTCCGGTGATGGCGCACTGACCCGGCGGCGCACCGACCCGACGGTGCCGGCGCTGTGACAGTGCCGGCGCCCTGACGGTGCCGACCCGACGCCTGACGGTGCCGACCTGGCGATGGACATCGGCAAGGCTCGGCAAGATCTGACGAAGGCCCCCTCCCGCACGGGAGGGGGCCTTCGGCGTTCGCGCGGGGCCTGCCGTCTCAGCGCAGCCAGGGCACGTCACCGCCGGCCGGTTCGAGGCCGGTGGCGATGATGCGGCAGATCTCGCCGAAGTGCGCCGCCTGGTCGGGCGTGAGCCGGTCGAAGATCGCCGCCCGGACGGCGTCGACGTGCCCGGGTGCGGAGGCGCTCAGCATCGCGAAGCCCTCGTCCGTCAGGACCGCCAGCTGTCCGCGTTTGTCGGAGGGGCACTCCTCGCGCCGCACCCAGCCGTTCTTCTCCAGCCGGGCGACGGCGTGCGAGAGCCGGGAGCGGGTGATCTTGGCGTGCTGGGCGAGCTCGGTCATGCGCATCCGCCGGCGGGGCGCCTCGGAGAGCTGGACGAGCAGGCCGTAGTAGACGTGCGGCATGCCGGCGTCGCGCTGCAGCTGTCTGTCGAGATAGTCCTCCAGCAGCGTGGAGGCGTGCTGGTAGGCCCGCCACGTCTCCTGTTCCGCGTCGGTGAGCCAGCGGGGCTCGGCGGCGGCCTCCGGGGCCGCTGGGGGTCGCTTGGTCATGACATCCACTGTTTCACTCGCCGGTGCATGGTCTACGATCGCAGAGTAGAGCTTGAAATTTCAAGCAATCTTGGACTCCGCGCCGCCACCCCTCCCTCGGATGGTCCCCCATGCGTATGCCCGCCCTCTACCTCTCCCATGGCGCGCCGCCCCTCGCCGACGACGCGCTGTGGCCCGGCCAGCTCGCCGCCTGGGCCCGCGACCTGCCCCGGCCGACCGCCGTCCTGATGGTCTCCGCCCACTGGGAGGAGGCCCCGCTCGCGCTCGGCGCGACGACCACCGTGCCGCTGGTGTACGACTTCTGGGGCTTCCCGGAGCACTACTACCGCGTGCAGTACGCCGCCCCCGGCGCCCCGGAGCTCGCCGAGCGGGTGCGCAGGACGCTGCGGCGCGCCGGGACGCCCGTACAGGACCTGCCCGGGCGCGGGCTGGACCACGGTGCGTACGTGCCGCTGGTCGAGATGTACCCCGACGCCGACGTGCCCGTGCTGCAGATGTCGCTGCCCACCCTCGACCCCGAGCGGCTGCTGGAGACCGGGCGACGCCTGGCGCCGCTGCGCGACGAGGGCGTGCTGATCGTCGGCAGCGGCTTCTTCACCCACAACCTGGCCGCCCTGCGGCACACCGGGCCGCAGCCGCCCGCCTGGTCGGCCGAGTTCGACGCGTGGGGGCGCGAGGCGCTGGCCGCCGGGGACGCCGACGCCCTGCTGGACTTCGCGCACAAGGCCCCCGCCGCCGCCCTCGCCCACCCGCGCACCGAGCACTTCGCCCCGCTCTTCGTCGCCATGGGGGCGGCGGGCGACGACCTGGGGGCCCAGCGCAGCGTCATCGACGGCTTCTGGATGGGCCTGGCCAAGCGCTCCGTGCAGTTCGGGTGAGCGCGCCCTTCGAACAAGCGCCTCAGCCGGCCGGTTCGATCAGCTCGCAGGCCCGGGCCACGGCCGCCAGGGCGGCCGGGCCGCCGGTGTCCAGGGCCGTGTCGGCGAGCTTGATGGCGTGGGCGTCGCCGTGCAGCGCGGCCTGCTCGAAGGCCTCGTCGAGCGTGGCCCGGCCGGGCGGTACGGCCTCCGCGGGCCGGGCCGGCGCATAGGCGGCGGTCACGGCGGCGCTCGCCTCCCACGCGGCGGCCAGGCTCGGGACCCACAGCTCGCGCGGCAGCGCGGGCAGGGTCCGCAGGACCGCGTTGGGCGCCGTGGCGGCGTGCACCAGCATCACCGGGCCGCCCTGGGCGTGGAGCGGGTAGCGGGCGACACTGGCCTCCACCAGCGCCGTCAGCGTCTCCCGAGCCTCCTCCGGGCCCGTTGGGCGGCGCAGGGTGCTCGCGGCCACGGGCCAGCCGGCGGTGGCGGGCAGCTGGGCGAAGCGGGCGCGGATGCCGCCGCGCGGGTCGGACAGGGACGGTACGGCCGCCAGCGCCTCCTCCGGACCCGCTGTGCCCGCCAGAGTGGTGGGTGCGGCGAGCGGCTGGTGGCGGGCGGCCCAGTAGCCGAGCGCGTGGCCCAGCTCGGCGGTGCGCGGCGCGCTGTCGCCGTCGGCGAGCAGGGTGCGTACGGCGTGACCGGTGCGGATGACGGGGTGGGTGGAGCCGCCGGTGATGCCGGGCAGCAGCCGCGGCCACCACTCGGCGAGCACGTCCCGCCAGGGGCGTTCGGCCACCTCGCGGGTGAAGTGGGCGATCCAGTCGCCGAGATGCGCGGGGTCACCGAGCAGTTCGGGCCAATTGTTCGCGTCGATCGGTGTGTTCGTGCCGGGAAGTTCCTCGGTGCGGTGGCGGTAGGCGTCCAGCCAGCGGTGCACCAGGCGGGCGTGCCCGTGGCGGACGAGCGCCTCCACCGTCATCGGCGCGTGGTTGGTGAGCCAGCCCTCGAACTCCGGGCCCGTACCGTGCACGCGTTCCAGTGCTTCGTCGAGCGTTCCGCTCGTGTCCGTGTCGGCCATGATCCGCACGCTATGCGGAGCAGGGGCGCCCGCGGAACGGTCGTAGGACGTACGTCCCACGGGCGCCGGGCGTACGACTTCCGTGCCGGTGCGCGCCGTTGGGTGCCCGTGCGCGCCGCCGTTCAGTGCTCGTGCACGTAGAAGACGTAGTACGCCGTCAGGCCCATGCCGATCCCGAGGGTCAGGCCGATCCCGGCGGAGCGCAGCACCGAGCCCCCGCCGAGGTTGTGCAGGAAGCCCATGCAGATGCCGAACAGTGCGCCGAAGGCCGCCGCCCGCACCTCGGTGATCAGGCGGTCCCGCCCCCGCACCAGCGCGTAGCCCACGGCGAAGGAGACGACCGCGGCCACCAGGCCCAGCAACCAGCCGCCGGCCTCGGAGAAGCCGTTCTCGTGGGAGATGAAGACGACGTACAGGCCGTAGACGAAGGCGGCGACGGCCGGCACCGCCCACGTGGCCCGGGATCCCGGGTGGGCGCCGCGCGGGACCGGCCCGGGGCCCTCGTGCGCGTGCCGCCCGGGCAGCATCGTATGCGTCGACATGACGGGCTCCTCTCGCTCGCATCCCCGTCCCACCAGCGCACACCCGGCCTCGGGGGCGGGCAACTCGATCAGCCGGCGGGCCGCGGCGGCGCGCAACCACCGGGCGGCCGGGGGCGTCCTTGGGGGCGAGGAGCGGCCACGGGGGACGCTCCTCGCGGAGCACGAACGGGGCAGGGCCGTGGCGCCTACGGGCACGGACGGGCATGAACGGGACGGCCGCCGGCGTCGTACACGGGTGAGGCGGATGTGACGGCCGTCTCACCTGCCGGGGCCGCGGGGGCCGGCGGGAACGCCGAGCCGATCGCGCACACCCACCCTGACCTGCGTTTCCCCATGGCGCAGGGACGCCGCCCGGGTGGGCGGGGCGACAGGGTACTGCATGATCCACAAAAAAAGACGTCTCTGGGGAATTCTGTCCTGTTTCCGTCCGTTCTTTTACTTCGGACGGGGCACCCGCACCAGGGTCCGGTTCCCCGGTCCCGCCCGCGACCGTCTCATCGCAAGGGAGTACGCATGGCAACCCGTGCCGTCGCCCGTCGTCAGGCCACCACTCCGGTGCCGGACGAGGCAAGCAGTGTTCGCGCCGCAGGCGGAGAGATCGCCGATCGCGACCTGGTCGGCATGTACCTCGACGAGATCGCGCGGACGCCCCTGCTCGACGCCGCCAAGGAGGTCGAGCTCTCACAGACCATCGAGGCGGGCGTCTACGCCCAGCAGATACTCGACGGCCTGGAGGAGGGCGGCGCGAAGGCCGCCGGGGCCACGCGCGAGGAGCTGGAGGCGATCGCCGCCGAGGGCGCTCGCGCCAAGGACGTCTTCATCAAGTCCAACCTGCGCCTGGTCGTCGCCGTCGCCCGCCGCTACCCGCGCAGCGGTCTGCCCCTGCTCGACCTGATCCAGGAGGGCAACGCCGGCCTGGTGCGGGCAGTGGAGAAGTTCGACTACACCAAGGGCTTCAAGTTCTCGACGTACGCCACGTGGTGGATCCGGCAGGCCATCACCCGGTCGATCGCCGACCAGTCCCGCACGATCCGGCTGCCCGTGCACCTCGTCGAGGAGCTCGGCCGGATCCGCCGGGTCCAGCGCGAGTTCAACCGGGAGCACGGCCGCGAGCCCGAGCACGCCGAGATCGCCGTCGAGCTCGACACCACGCCCGAGCGCGTCGGTGACGTGCTGGACTGGGCCCGCGACCCGGTGAGCCTGAACATGTCCGTCGACGACGAGGGCGAGACGCAGTTCGGCGACCTGCTGGAGGACACCTCCGCCATCTCGCCGGAGCAGTCCGTGATCGCACTGCTGCGCAGCGAGGAGCTCGAAGGCCTCATCGGTCGCCTCGACGAGCGCACCGCATCGATCATCAAGGCGCGCTACGGCATCGAGGACGGGCGCGAGCGCACCCTGACCGAGGTCGGCAAGCAGCACGGCCTGACCCGCGAGCGCATCCGCCAGATCGAGAAGCACGCCCTGCTGGAGCTGAAGAAGATGGCCCACGACACCGGCTTCGACGCCGCGGCCTGATTCACCACTGCCCGTCGCGCCGCTGCCGCGCAACAATGGACGTGAAGGCACCGCCGCACAACGACACACCTGCACAGACCGGGTCCCGGCGCTTCCCTCCCCCCTTGCGCCGGGGCCCTTGCCGTCACCGGCGGCCGGCCTTCCGGCGTGGCCGGGCGGCGACGATCATCAGCCGGTGGTAGTAGCCCACCGCATGCGGCTCGCCCACCGGTCGGCCGGCCACCTCCACCCACGCATGCGCGCGGAACGGGCTCGTCCGCACCCCGGTGCACCAGTCCGGCCACACCCCCCGCAACCGGCACAGCAGCACCGTGGCCACCGAACGCTGCAGACAGCCCTCGCCCGCGCAGCGCGCGCTCACCCCGACGACCGCCTGCCGCGCCGCCAGCGCCTGCTCCGCCGTCGCCGGCGCCGCACCGCGCCGTACGAACGACAGCACCCGGCGGATGCCCCGCGGGCGCAGCAACACCAGCAGCCGGGCGGCGCCCGTGGCCGCCAGCGCGGCCGGCCGGACGCGCAGCGGCACCGGGGACCGGGCGGCCGGGGCCATCGACTGGCTCACCGCGTCACCACCAGCCGTGCCGCGTGCAGCGAGGCGATCAGGGCCGCCACATCGGTGGCGGCCCGCTCCGCGCCGAGCCCCGGATGGCGCTCGCCCAGCCCGCGGGCCGCCTCCCGCAGGCCGCTCCCGGCCAGCAGGGCCCGCAGGACGAACGCCCCGGTGCTGTTGAGCTGCCAGTACCGGCCGGTGGCCTCGTCCAGCAGGACCATTCCGTCGTCGGTGTCCGTCACGGACACATCGGGGCTCAGGGAAAGGGACACGGTGCACCTCCGGAAGTGGCCGGCCCGCCGCCGGCGCGGTCGCGCAGCCACGTCTCGCAGCCGAGCGTCGGATCCAGGCCGCGCAGGACGTCGGGGCCGGGCGCATGCAGGGACGTCAGCCGGGAGCGCAGCGCATCGGCGTCCACCAGCCCGGCCCCGGCCAGACGCGAATCCTCGAAGAGTGCCAGCAGCGCCGGCCTGTTGCGGCGCAGCCCCGTCAGCAGATCGGCGCTGTACTCGCCCTTGGTGTCACGGCGCAGGAGCGAGCCGGGCACGATGCCGGCCATCGCCTCCTTGAGCACCGGCTTGTAGCGGCCGTCGCCGCCGCGCTCGTCCGGCCGCACCGCCAGCGCCGCCTCCAGCACGCCGTCGTCGAGGTAGGGCGCCGAGCACTCCAGCCCCAGGGGGGCCAGCACCTGCTGCAACTGCCGCACGCGCAGCCCGCTCGCCCGGGCGTGGGCCAGGGCGGTGTGCTGCCCGCGCCCGGCCGCCAGTGGCAGCGGGCGCGCGTCGGCGGCCTCCCGCAGCAGGCCCACCACCGCCCGTACGGCCTCGGGCGTGGCCCACACCGGCATGCGCAGCTCCTCGCCCCAGGCCACACAGGGGCGGGGCCGGCCGCCGGGCGGGGGAGAGGGGCGCCGGGCCAGGCCGCCGGCCCAGTCGGCCAGCCACCGGTCGAAGTCACGCCGGTCGGTCAGGCCGCGCAGCACCGGCCACAGAGGCCAGGGCTGGTGGGTGTGCTGGCGGTACAGGCGGGCGAGCGTGGCCAGGGGACGCACGCGCACGTCGTCGTGGAGATGGGCGGGGAACGCGGTGAACAGCTCGTCCGCCCCGGCGCCGGTCAGGTGCAGCCGCGAGCCGCGGCGGGTCATCAGACGGGCGGTCGCGGCGAGGGCGGCCCGGTCGCGCACCCACGGACCCGGCTCGTCCGTGGGCACCTCCATGCCCGCAAGGCCCGCGTACCAGAGGGGCTGCTGGGTACGGCGGGGCACCACGTGCTCGGCGTGCGGCAGATGGGCGGCGGCGCGCCCCGCCCAGGCCGCGTCGTCGTTGGCCGGATCGCGGCCCTCCCACGTCAGGGCGACCAGGCGGGGACGGGGCAGGTGGGCGCCCCGCGCCCGGGCGTCGGTCGGGGCGAGCGCGGCCGCGGCCAGGAAGCACACGCTGGTCGAGTCCAGCCCGCCGGACAGGTCGCAGCTGAGCGCCGGCACCCCGGCGGTGCGCGCCCCGACCGCCGCGATCAGCGCACTGCGCAGCGCCGGCGCCCCCTCGGCGGCCGTCAGCCACGGCTCCGGCGGATCCCACCAGTGCCGCGCGCGGGCCTGCCCGTCCCCCTCGATCAGCAGGCAGTCCTGCGGCGGCAGCGCGGTGACGCCCCGCCAGACACAGAGGGTGTCCAGCGGATACGGCGGCGGGGAACTCAGCAGGTGCAGCGCCAGCACCCGCTCGTCGACCCCGGCACCGGTCAGCGCCGCCAGGGTGTCCGCACGGTCGGCGGCCACCGTCACCCCGGCCACCTCGGCGTGGAACAGGCGGCGCACCCCGGAGGCACTGCCGCGCACCCGGACCCGACCGCCGACGGAGGCGGCCAGGTGGAAGCTGCCCGTGAGCCCGGCCGCGGCCGCCTCGACGTCCTCCGGCCCCCGCACGCCGGCCAGTCGCTCGGCCAATGCCCCGGCGGTGACCGGGCAGAGCCCGATCACCGCCAGCCGTGCCGCCCCCGCCGCGGCGACCGTCACCCGTCCGTCCGGCCAGTTGCCGAGCAACCAGGGCCGGCCGGAGGCGTGCTCGATCGTTCGGGCCGCGAGGGGGCGCAGCGCCTGCGCCGCCGGTCGGCTGCGTTCGCCGTCCGCGAGGACGGCGAACCAGGCCTCGCCGGTCACGGGATGCGGCCCTCAGCCCCAGTACTCGTAGCCGCCGTAGGGCTCCGGATACGCCCCGCTGGGCCAGCCGAGGGTCAGCTCGGAGAAGTCGCCGGCCTCGGCGAGCGCCGGGGATTCGTAGATCTCCTGCGGTTCCATGACGGGTCCTCTTTCCGCCGCACGGATCGGTGGATCCGTGGATTTCCAGTGCGGGAATCGCACTGTGATCCGGACATGCCCGGTGCCTTCCCCGCTACTCCCGACGGCGGAACTTTCCACTCGAAAGGGTGAGAAAGTGCGAGAAAGAGGTATTTATCGCTTGGCTGAAAAGTGCGTCCCGTCCGCCGCACGGCCGATGCGTGCCCCCAGCGTCCGCAGGTGCTCCACCAGCACCGCAGGCTCCCGCACCGTGAACTCGCAGTCCACCAGCGCCAGCCGGAACGCCACCCATTCGATCGAGTCGGACGTCAGCACGTCGAGGCGGCAGGAGTCCTCGTCGACCGGCTCCGGCACCCCCAGCCAGCTCGGCAGCCGCGAGGCGACCAGTGCGACAGGCGCGTGGAACTCGGCCACCAGCCGGTACGTCGGCTGGAGCCGGGCCAGCGACCGCTTGAGGAACTCCGCCGCGTCCGCAGCCGGCAACTCCCGGGGCGTGAAGCGCGCCCCCGTGGCGAACGGCTCGCTGACCCGGTCCACCCGGAACGTACGCCAGTCGCCCCGGTCCACGTCGAACGCCACCAGGTACCAGCGGCGGCCCGTGCTGATCAGCCGGTGCGGCTCCACCAGACGCTTGGTCTGCGTGCCGTCCCCCTTGCGGTAGGCGAAGCGCAGCCTCTCCCGGCCGGTGGCCGCCGAGGCCATGGCCGTCAGCGTGTGCGGATCGACGGTCGCCCCGTCGCCGCGGGTCAGCGGCACCGTCGCGGCCTGCAGCGCCGAGACGCGGTGCCGCAGCCGGGACGGCAGGACCTGCTCCAGCTTCGTCAGCGCCCGTACCGACGCCTCCTCGATGCCCTCCACCGCGTGCCCCGCGCCCGCGCGCAGGCCGACCGCGATGGCGACCGCCTCCTCGTCGTCGAGCACCAGCGGCGGCAGCGCCGCGCCCGCGGCCAGCCGGTAGCCGCCGTCCGCGCCCATCGTGGCCTGGACGGGATAGCCGAGGTCGCGCAGGCGCTCGACGTCCCGCCGGATCGTGCGCGGGCTGACGCCGAGCCGCTCGGCGAGCTCGCGGCCGGGCCACTCGCGAGGGGTCTGCAGGAGCGAGAGCAGATTCAGCAGCCGTGCCGGGGTGTCCGTCATGCCCTCCAGGGTTCCAGGGAAGTAGGACACGAACTGACCTAGAGGCGGGTTAGTTTTTGGACCTCGGCCCGCCTCGGTCCACCTCGGCCCGGATGGGACCGGATGGGACTGATCCGGGCGACCCGAGGGGGTATGCACCGGATTGGCATCCGGTGTCCCGAAGAAGTACGACAATGCACGTCGAAGCATGGTGAGACGCATCGAAGACGTCGAAGCATGGTGAACCGTGTGCAAGCACCGCGAAGCACGAAGAAAGGCAGTACCTCTGTGACCACCACAGCGACCACCGACCCGCCCGCCGACGCAGCGGCCGACCGCCGCCGCTGGCTGGCGCTCGCCGTGGTGATGACCGCGTCCTTCATGGACCTGGTCGACGTCACCATCGTCAACATCGCCATGCCCAGCATCCGCAAGGACATCGGCGCCTCCTTCAGCACCCTGCAGTGGATCACCGAGGGCTACGCGCTCGCCTTCGCCGCGGGCCTGATCACCGGCGGCCGCCTCGGCGACATCTACGGGCGCCGGCGCGTCTTCCTGCTCGGCATGTCCGGCTTCACCCTCGCCTCCATGCTCTGCGGCATCGCCGGCGACCCGCAGCTGCTCGTCGCCGCCCGCGTCCTGCAGGGCGCCACGGCCGCGCTGATGGTGCCGCAGGTGCTGGCCATCGTCCACGCCACCTTCCCCGCGCACGAGCGCGGCAAGGTCTTCGGCATGTTCGGTGCGATCGTGGGCCTCGGAGCGGTCTCCGGGCCGATCCTGGGCGCACTGCTGACCCAGTGGAACCTCTTCGGCCTCGAATGGCGCCCGATCTTCCTGGTCAACCTGCCCGTGGGCATCGCCGGGCTCCTCCTGGGCCGCCGCTACATCCAGGAGTCCAGGGCCCCGCAGGCCCTCAAGCTCGACCTCGTCGGCGTCGCCCTGGCCACCTGCGGCCTGCTGATGCTGCTCTACCCGCTGACGCAGGGCCGCGAGCTGGGCTGGCCGCTGTGGGGCTTCGCGTCGATGGGCGGCAGCGTCCTGGTCTTCGCGGCCTTCGTGGCCTACGAGCGGTACAAGACCCGCAAGGACGGCTCGCCGCTGGTCGAACTGTCGCTGTTCAAGGTCAAGAGCTTCGCCGCCGGCATCGGCATCGAGGTCGCCTTCGGCATCGCCTGCGGCGTCTTCTTCCTGATCTGGACCCTCTACATGCAGATCGGCCTGGGCTGGAGCGCCCTGCGGGCCGGTCTGACCGGCATCCCCTTCTCCCTCGCGGTCTCCGCCGCGGCCGGCCTGTCGGTGCAGAAGCTGGTGCCGCGCTTCGGCCGCAAGGTCCTGCAGGCGGGCGCGCTGTCCATGGCGGCCGGCGTCCTGCTCTACATCTGGGAGTCCGGCCACTACGGCACGAAGATCGCCTCCTGGCAGATGGCGCTGCCGCTGGTCGTCATGGGCCTGGGCATGGGCCTGATCGTCGCGCCGCTGACCGAGACGGTCCTCGCCGAGGTGCCCAAGGAGCACTCCGGCTCCGCCTCCGGCCTGATCAACACCACCCAGCAGCTCGGCAACGCGGTGGGCCTGGGCCTGGTCTCGGTCGTCTTCTTCGACGCCGTGGACGAGGGCGCGGTGGCGCGGGGCCGGGCGGGCGAGGCCTTCGGCGACGCCTTCCGGCACGGCATGTGGTGGGTCGCGGGCGTGCTGGGCCTGGTCCTCGCGCTGATGTTCGCGCTGCCGCGCAGGACGGCCGCGGTACAGGGCGGCCCGGGCGGCCCGGGCTCGTCGGGGGAGGGCGCCGCCGGCGACACCGTACCGGCGCAGCAGCAGGCGAAGGAGCCCGCCTCGGTGGCCTGATCCGGCGCGTACCGGCCGGGGCCCCTCCGCTACCTGCGGAGGGGCCCCGGCCGTTGTGCATCCAGGTCCACCCGAGCGGGGACTTCTGGACCTTCCAGTGGATCGGGACGGCGATCCACTGGGGCCGGCCGTCGTCCTGATCACGCTGACCGTTCCGGTGCTGCGCCGCCGCGTGATCCGACGCGACGTGCGTCCCTTCTCAGGCGGTCTCGGGCGCTCTCGGGCGGTCTCAGGCGGTCTCGGGTGGCTCTCAGGCGGGTTCGCCGTACAGGTCGCGGTACGAAGGGAACAGGCCGCCGGCCCCGTCGACGCCCTCCGCGGCGAGCACGGCCCGGACCACGCAACGGGTCAGGACGTCCGCCCCGGCGGCCAGGATCTCGTTGACCGCGCCCGCCGCGAAGTCGGCGCTGCCCGGGAGCCCCTCCTCCTGCGGCAGCGGCCGCTCGCCCGTGGCCAGCGCGAAGACGGTGTCGCCGTCGGTCAGCAGATGCACCGGGCGCACGGCACGGGCCAGGCCGTCGTGGGCGGTGCCCGCGAGCTTCTGGGCCTGGGCGCGGGTGAGCGCGGCGTCGGTGGCGACGACCGCCAGGGTGGTGTTGAGCGGGGGACTCATCGATGCCGACCAGCGCTCGGCCGACTCCCTGCGCGCCTCCTGCAGTGCCTCCTGCGCCGCCCGGTGCCGCTCCGGCGCGGGGTACGCGGGCCGGCCGCCCTCGTACAGCCGCCCGTACAGCACCCCCGTGGCCGGGTCCACCACCGAACCCGCCGCGTTCACGGCGGCCAGGGCGGCGACCGTCACCCCGGAGGGCAGGACGACGCTGGCGGTACCGATGCCGCCCTTGATGCCCCCGGCCACCGCGCCCGCGCCGGCACCCACATTGCCCTGCGCCACCGGCGCCCCCGGCGGCGTACGGGCCGCCGCCTCGGCCGCCCGCCTGCCCAGCCGGGCGTCGGGCCGGGCCCGCCAGTCGCCCCCGCGCCCCAGGTCGAACAGGGCCGCCGCCGGCACCACCGGCACCACCTGCTGCGGCTGCGGACCCACCCGGAAGCCCCGGCCCTGCTCCTCCAGCCAGGCCACCACCCCGGAGGCGGCGTCCAACCCGAACGCACTGCCCCCGGTCAGCACGATCGCCTCGACGCGCTGCACGAGGTTCCGCGGATCCAGAGCGTCCGTCTCCCGCGTCCCCGGCCCGCCCCCGCGCACATCGACGGCGGCGATCGCGCCGCCCTCGCCGGTGAGCACCACGGTCGTCCCCGACAGCGCCCCCAGCTCCGCCAGCTCGGCATGCCCCACCCGCAGCCCGCCCACATCCGTGAGCGCATCCCGCGGCCCGGGCGTCCCCCCGGCGCCATGGCCGGCCGACCGGGTGTCAGGCGTACGAGCGTCGTCAGCAGCAGTCATGCGCCATGCCTACCACGCGGGCCTGACGGGACGTCAGTAGGCGGTGTCCACAGCGGCGTCCTGGGGCCCCTCCCCCTCCCCTCCCCCCTCCTCCCCTTCCCCCTGTCGGGCCATGAGTGTGACGCCCACCGCCACCGTTGCCGCGCCGACCAGGCCCGCGGCCAGGACCGCCCAGGTGCCGGCGAAGGTGCAGGCGAGCGTGGCGAGGGCGGAGACGGGCAGGACCAGTTGCTGGGCCGGGCCGCGCTTGTGGTGACGGGAGTGGATGAGCCAGACCGTGACCATGAACAGGGCCGCCGGCACCGTCACCGCCGCGGAGGCGGCGACGGTGGGGATGTGGGCCTTGCCCACGCTCTCCTCGACCGCCACCTCGATGCCCGCGCCGATGGCCGCGGCCGAGCAGAAGACGAGGTAGTGGCCGTACCCCCAGACGAACGCCTGACGGTTGGAGGCCAGGTGCAGATGGATCGGGACGGCGAAGTAGATCCAGAAGGCGGCGAAGATGATCAGCAGGCCACCCGCCGCGATCGGCAGGAGCTCACCGAGGGCCTCGTGCTCGTCGGCCGCCGACTGCACCGCCGTCGTGGCGGCCGCCACCGTCTCGCCCAGGACGATGATGGTGAACAGCCCGTAGCGCTCGGAGATGTGGTGCGGGTGCCAGGCCGTCGGGCGGCTGAGCTCGGCGCAGACCGGCACGGCCATCTCCAGCAGGGCCATGGCGAGGAACACCCACGGCCTCGCGGGACCCGGCAGCACGACCAGACCCAGCCAGCCCACCTGGCACAGACACACCCCGATCGCATACCGCAGGGCGGTGCGCCGCTCGGGACCCGTGGCGGCATGGGCGGCGCGCAGCCACTGGGAGACGAGGGCGAGCCGCATCACCAGGTAGCCGAACCACACCATCGTGAAGTCGCTCGCGGCGAAGGCCCGGGGGACGCCCGCCGCAAGGACGAGCACCCCGGCGATCTGCACCAGCGTCACCACGCGGTAGAGCGCGTCGTCGGTGTCGTAGGCCGAGGAGAACCACGAGAAGTTGACCCAGGCCCACCAGATCGCGAAGAAGACCATCAGGTAGCCGGGGATGCCGTGCCCCGGATGCCCCTCCGCGAGCGCGTGCACCAGCTGCCGCCCGGCCTGGGCCACCGCCACCACGAAGCACAGGTCGAAGAAGAGCTCGAGCGGGGTGGCCGTGCGGTGCTCCTCCTCGCGCCCGCGCTCGGTCATCCGGCGCAGCACGCCCGACGAGTCCTGGCTCATAGCTGCGATTGTCACCGCAGCCCGGGCCCGTCGCGCGCCGGACGGCGCAGCGGGGACGCCCGGGTCGCGGGTGGCGGCGCGCCCGTACGCTGGACGTATGAGCACTGACACCCCGAGCCCCCGGCGGGACCCCGCGGCGGCGAGCGCCGCCGCATTGATCTTCGACGATCCGCTGTCGCAGCAGTCCTCGGACGACACGGACCGCGGCTGGGGCGAGCGCCCGAAGGCCGACGAGAGCGGTGCGGACCTCGCCCGTTTCCTGGACGAGAAGCCGCCGCACCACCTCTGAGACGGCCGGGGCCGCGCCCGGGATCGCGCCCGGGCGCGATGAGGGAGTGTCCTGCGGATCGTGCAGCGCCCCGCGCCCCTGACGGGGCACGCCCTAGCGCTGTGCCGGGACGGAGTCCGAGCCGGGGCCGCGCCGCTGCTCGATCAGGGTGTCGCGGATCTGTGCCAGCAGCTCGATCTCGGTCGGCTCGGCGGGCTTGTCGGCCACCGGGGCCTTCGCGGCCTGCCGGTCCTGCCAGCGCTTCATGGGCAGCAGCATCAGGAAGTAGACCACCGCCGCGGTGATCAGGAACGTCAGCGAGGCGCTGAGCACCGAGCCCCACTGGAGGTAGACGCCCTTGGTCACCTCGCCCGCGGCGTTCCGGGCGCAGGGGCCCTTCAGGCACGAGGCGTAGTGCTCCAGGTCCTTGGTGCCGAAGGCGCCGACGACCGGGTTGATGATCCCCTTGACCACGGAGTTCACGATGTTGGTGAACGCCGCGCCGATGACGACGGCGACGGCGAGGTCCACCACGTTGCCGCGCATCAGGAATGCCTTGAAGCCGCCCAGGACTCCCGTCTTCTTCTCGCTCCCGGAGCTCACAGAACAGCCTCTCCCTGCGTACCTCTGTCATGGAATGGTCGATTCCATACGATACGAGAAAGCCGGACGGCCCCGTCCAGTCCGAGACCGTCGTCACCCGTCCGGGGAAGGTCAGCCGAGGTGCCAGTGTGTCAGCGCGGGCGAGCACAGCGTCACCACCCCTGCGGCGGCCGTCGCCGCGAGGGCGAGCACGAGGGGCCGAGCCCGCCCCCGCCGCCCGTACCGCCACCGGCCCCGGCGCCCCGCCCGCACCGGCGGGAACAGCGGCACCCGGCACCCGGGCGGCGCCCACGGCGCCGAGAGCCCCGTGGTGCCGTACGCGGGAGGAGCAAGGTGTGCGGGACGTGCGCGGGACATCGGGACCACCGCCTGTCGTGAGGAGCGCCGAGTGACACCCCTCACGATCCCGGTTTCCGTCCTGCCCCGCTGAGGCCTGTGGACTACTGGCCGGTTGTGGAAAAACTCGCCACCCGCCCTGGCCCCGCCGGGGGGGGGCTACGGCAGCTCGATCCCCAGGTCCCAGCCCTCGTGCGCCCGCGCGCACAGGCAGGCGCGGTCCTCCGTCCTCGGCAGGGCCGCCACCGCGTCGAACAGCACGTCGCGCAGCCGGTCCACGTTCTGCCCGAAGACCCGCAGCACCTCCTCGTGCGAGACGCCCTCGCCCGTCTCCGCGCCCGCATCCAGGTCGGTGACCAGCGACATCGACGTGTAGCAAAGGCCCAGCTCACGCGCCAGGACCGCCTCCGGGTGCCCGGTCATGCCCACCACCGACCAGCCCTGCGCCGCGTGCCAGCGGGACTCCGCCCGCGTCGAGAAGCGCGGGCCCTCGATGACCACCATCGTCCCGCCGTCGACCGGCTCCCAGTCGCGTCCGCGCGCCGCCTTGAGCGCCACCGCGCGGCCCGTGGGGCAGTAGGGGTCCGCGAAGGTCATGTGGACGACGTTGGGCACGTTGCCGTCCGCCAGCACCTCGCCGTCGAAGAAGGTCTGCGCGCGGCTCTTGGTGCGGTCCACCAGCTGGTCCGGCACGAGCAGCGTGCCCGGCCCGTACTCCGCCTGCAGGCCACCCACCGCACACGGGCCCATGACCTGGCGCACGCCCACCGAGCGCAGCGCCCACAGGTTGGCCCGGTAATTGATGCGATGCGGCGGAACGCTGTGCCCGCGTCCATGCCGGGGCAGGAAGGCCACCCTGCGGCCCGCCAGCTCGCCGACGAACAGCGAGTCGCTCGGTGCACCGTAGGGGGTCTGCACCGTGACCTCGGTCACGTCGTCCAGGAAGGAGTAGAACCCCGACCCCCCGATGACGCCGATCTCCGCCGTCACGGCCGGATCCGTCGCGGCGACCGCCTCTGCCGCCGCCTCCGCCGCCTGTGCTGCGCTCGTGTCGACCATACGATCACACTAACCGTCCAGCTACAGCTGGACGCGACGAAGCCCGCCGCCTCGGGCAGAGGCAGCGGGCTTCGGAGGGTGCGCCAGGGGCGACGTCAGGAGTACGTCAGGCGGCCGAGCTGCTGGAGCTCGACGAAGACGAAGAGGACGACGAAGACGAAGTCGACGAGGACGCACCCGACGTCGACGACGTCGAGGACGACGACTTCGTCGCAGGAGTGCTGCTCGACGTCGAGCCGCGACTGTCGTTGCGGTAGAAGCCGGAGCCCTTGAAGACGATGCCGACCGCGGAGAACACCTTCTTCAGGCGTCCGTTGCACTGCGGGCACTCGGTCAGGGCGTCATCCGTGAACTTCTGCACCGCCTCGAGGCCTTCGCCGCACTCGGTGCACTGGTACTGGTAAGTCGGCACTTGCTCCTCCTGGCACTCTCACTCATTGAGTGCTAACGACGCTCCATAGTGCAGTATTCCGGTCCGTCAGTCCACCGCAACGGGCTCACGGTGACCGACCCCACGCGCCGCGACCAGCGGCTCGCCCCGCGGGGTGAGTGCCTTGCGCAGCGCCAGCAGGACCACCAGGGCCACGGCCGTGCCGCCCAGCGGCACCAGGAAGCCGGTGCTCGCGTCGTGGGCGTCGATCAGGCGGCCGCCCACGGTGGCGCCGGCGGCCTGGCCGAGGCCGACCGCGCCGGTCAGCCAGGTGAAGGCCTCGGTGCGGGCGCCCGCCGGGACCAGCTGCTCGACGAGCGTGTAGCCGGTGATCAGCGAGGGAGCGATGCACAGGCCCACGACCAGGCCGAGCGCACCGAGCAGCACCATGGAGTGCGCCGCCCACAGCGGGGTGGTGGCCAGGACCAGGGCCGGGTAGGCCAGCAGCAGGCGGCGCTGCGGGGTGGCCTTCCAGGCGATCAGGCCGCAGGCGATGCCGGCGGTCATGTTGCCGGCGGCGAAGGCGCCGTACATCAGGCCGTTCAGGCCGGGCTCGCCCATGGCCTTGGTGAAGGCGGTCATGGACACCTGCATGCCGCCGAAGACGGTGCCGATGCCCAGCATGACGACCGCCAGCACCCGCACGCCGGGCACGGACAGGGCGGAGACGCGCTTCTCGCCGGCCTCGGCGGCGCCGGCCGCGGCGCGGCCGTGCTCGGGCTGCGTACGGCGCTGGGCGGCGAAGAGCAGGCCGCCGACGAGGGTCAGGGCGGCCTCGGCGATCAGGCCGGCGGCCGGGTGGACGCCGGTGCACAGGGCGGTGGCCAGGACGGGGCCGATGACGAAGGTGAACTCGTCGGTGACGGACTCGAACGCCGCCGCCGTCGCCATCAGCGGCTGACCGCTCAGCCGGGCCGCCCAGCGCGCCCGCACCATGGGGCCGATCTGCGGGGTGGACGCGCCCGCGGGTACGGCGGCGGCCAGCAGCGCCCACAGGGGCGCGTGCCCGAGGGCGAGCGCCGTGAGTACGGAGATCGCCGCCGCGTGCACGACGACGCCGGGCAGGAGCACGGCGGCCTGCCCGAAGCGGTCGGCGAGCTTGCCGCTCTGCGGGGCGAACAGGGCCATCGCCACGCCCGCCGTCGCCGAGACGGTGCCGGCCGTGCCGTAGGAGCCGGTGGTGTGGTTGACCAGCAGCAGGATGCCGATCGTCAGCATCGCGAACGGCTGCCGCGCCAGGAAGCCGGGGAGCAGGAACGACAGCGCGCCGCGCGTGCGCAGCAGACTGCCGTACCCGGGACGGGCCCCGGTGGTGTCCTCGACCGTGGTCGCCACGGTCCGCGCCTTTCCGCCGCCTGGTAGCACGCCCCGGACGGGAGGGAAACCCAACGGAGCGCGCCGAGAGCTGTCCTCTCGCGCAGGACCGTGGTAGATACCGATGTGGCCGCCTCCTGCGGCCACGGCCGCCGTGCGGTCGCGCCAGCTCTGCATCAGGCAGAGTTGGTTCGGTGTTTTCGGGAATTCACTCGCGCGACGCACCGGGGCCCCGGACGGACGTGCCGCGGTCGGGCAGGGCCGCCGAGGCGTGCCGATACGCACGCGAATAGGTGAATAGCTTACTTAACCAACTTCTTCTTTACCAGACCCCACTTTGCTCCGGCCTTTGCTGAGGGCTTCGCAGCCGCAGTGTCCGGGGCCGGGGCGGAGCCCAGCCAGCCGGCCAGCTTGCCGCCCTCGGAGACCGCGCGCAGCCGCCGCTCGGCGGCGTCGCGCACCGGGTCCGTGGCCACGACCAGCAGCTCGTCGCCGTGCCGCAGCACGGTCGTGGGGCCGGGGACGAAGCTGGAGCCGTCCCGGACGACCAGGGTGACCGCGGCGCCGGCGGGCAGCCGCAGCTCCGAGACCTCCACACCGTGCATCTTCGACCCCTCGGGCACCGCCACGGACAGCAGGTGCCCGCGCAGCCGCTCCAGCGGCGCCGACTCGATGCCCAGGTCCTGCGGCTCGCTCTCGCCGAGGTCCAGGCGGCGGGCCAGCCACGGCAGGGTCGGTCCCTGGACCAGGGTGTAGACGATCACCAGCACGAAGACGATGTTGAAGATCCGGCGGCTGTCGTCGACCTGGGCCACCATCGGGATGGTCGCCAGCACGATGGGCACCGCGCCGCGCAGGCCGGCCCACGACAGCAGGGCCTTCTCCTGCCAGGGCGTACGGAAGGGCGCCGTGCTCAGCAGGACGGACAGCGGCCGGGCCACCATGGTCAGCACCAGTCCCACGACCAGCGCGGGGACGATGTCGTCGCCGAGCTCGTGCGGGGTGACCAGCAGGCCGAGCAGGACGAACATGCCGATCTGGGCGATCCAGCCGAGCCCCTCGGCGAAGCCGCGGGTGGCCGGCCAGTGGGGCAGCTTGGCGTTGCCGAGGATCAGCGCGGCCAGGTAGACGGCGAGGAAGCCGGAGCCGTGGGCGAGCGCGCCGGCGGCGTAGGCGGTGACGGCGAGGGCCATCACGGCGATCGGGTAGAGGCCGGAGGCGGGCAGCGCCACGTGCCGCATCGTGTAGGCGCCCAGCAGGCCGATGGCGAGGCCGGCGGCGGCGCCGATGGCCAGTTCGAGGGCGATCTTGCCGAGCAGCAGGTACCAGTGCTCGACCGGGCCGGCGGCGGAGAAGGCCACCACCAGGATGACGACGGGGGCGTCGTTGAAGCCGGACTCGGCCTCCAGGACGCCGGTGAGCCGGGCCGGCAGCGGGACGTTGCGCAGGACGGAGAAGACGGCGGCGGCGTCCGTGGAGGACACGACGGCACCGATGATCAGTGACTGGCGCCAGTCGACGCCGGCGAGGTAGTGCGCGGCCGCGGCGGTCACGCCGACGCTCACCGCGACGCCCGCGGTCGACAGGACGGCGGCGGCCGGCAGGGCCGGTTTGATCTCGTGCCACTTCGTGCCGAGACCGCCCTCGGCGAGGATGACGACCAGGGCGGCGTAGCCGATGACCTGGGTGAGGCCGACGTCGTTGAAGGAGACGCCGATGCCGTCCTGCCCGATGGCGACGCCGATGCCCAGATAGATGAGCAGACTGGGGAGCCCGCTGCGCGAGGATATGCGTACCGCCGCGACCGCCACGAGCAGGACGAGCGAGCAGATCAGCAGGAGTTCGTTGAGGTGGTGGACAGTCAGGGGCCGGTCCTTTCACGAAGGGTGGGACGGATGGCTGCCACGGGACGCCGGGCGTACCGGCTTCGTCGCGTTTCGGCCGAAACGTTCCTCCAGTTCTGGAAACAGGTCATGAACACGAGGAAGTTAATTTCCTCATCTAATATTTTACGGGTTCTTGACGCCGGCTCCTCGCGTCGACGGCCGGCCGGCGGTCCGCGAGTGGTTCATGAACGGCACCGCGTCCGGGCCTCCGCCGCCCTGCGCCTATGGTTGCTTCCAGCATTCCAGGACCACCTGCCCCTCTAAGGACAGCGATGCCCGCCAACAAGAACGGCCCCGGCAAGAAGAAGAAGGGGCGACGCGCCCGCCTGCTCGTGATCACCATCGTGCTACTGCTCGTGGCGGGCGTCGCCTTCGGCGCGTACTGGAGCGTCAGCACCGTGCGGGCCTCCTTCCCGCAGACCGAAGGCACCCTGCAGCTGAAGGGTCTTTCGGGGCAGGTGAAGGTGGCCCGTGACGACCACGGCATTCCGCAGATCTACGCCGACAACGCCGACGACCTCTTCCGGGCCCAGGGCTTCGTGCACGCCCAGGACCGCTTCTGGGAGATGGACGTGCGCCGGCACCTGACGGCCGGCCGCCTCTCGGAGATGTTCGGCTCGGGCGAGGTGGAGACCGACGCCTTCCTGCGCACCATGGGCTGGCGCCGCGTGGCGCAGCAGGAGTACGACACCAAGCTCTCGCCGGCGACGAAGAAGTACCTGCAGGCGTATGCCGACGGTGTCAACGCCTATCTGAAGGACCACAAGGGCAAGTCGCTGTCCGTCGAGTACGCGGCCCTGTCCTTCCAGAACGACTACGAGCCCGAGCCCTGGACGCCGGTCGACTCCGTCGCCTGGCTCAAGGCGATGGCCTGGGACCTGCGCGGCAACATGCAGGACGAGATCGACCGCTCCCTGGCCTCCTCCCGGCTGAAGCCGGAGCAGATCGAGGACCTGTACCCGGCGTACCCGTACGACCGCAACAAGCCCATCATCGAGGGCGGCGCGGTCGAGGGCGGCAAGGCCTACGACCCCAAGGGCGGTGCCGCGGCCGGTGCCGCCGGCGCCCAGGCCGGCCAGAACACGCAGAGCGGCGCCGCCGGCGGGGCGGGCGCCACCGGCGGGCTGCGCAGCAGCCTGTCCTCCCTCTCCAGCAGCCTGGAGAAGGTCCCGGCGCTGCTGGGCCCGAGCGGCAACGGCATCGGCTCCAACTCCTGGGTGGTCTCCGGCAAGTACACGACCACCGGCAAGCCGCTGCTGGCCAACGACCCGCACCTCGCCCCGCAGATGCCCTCGCTGTGGTACCAGGTGGGCCTGCACTGCAACACCACCGGCCCGCAGTGCCCCTTCGACGTCGCCGGCTACTCCTTCTCCGGCATGCCGGGCGTGGTCATCGGCCACAACAAGGACATCGCCTGGGGCATGACCAACCTGGGTGCCGACGTCTCCGACCTGTACCTGGAGAAGGTCACCACCGACTCCTACCTCTACGACGGCAAGCAGGTGCCCTTCACCACCCGCAAGGAGACCATCAAGGTCGCGGGCGAGGACAGCCGTGAGATCACCGTCCGCGAGACCAACAACGGCCCGATCGTCTCCGACCGCAACGACGAGCTCGTCAAGGTCGGCGAGAAGGCGCCCGTGAAGGACCCGGCGCCCGACCGCGCCGAGGGCTACGCGGTGGCCCTGCGCTGGACCGCTCTGGACCCGGGCAAGACCATGGACGGCCTGTTCGCGCTGGACCAGGCGGGCGACTTCGCCGCCTTCCGCAAGGCCGCGGCCGACTTCGAGGTCCCCTCGCAGAACCTGATCTACGCCGACACCAAGGGCAACATCGGCTACCAGGCCCCCGGCCGCATCCCGGTCCGCGGCGGCGCCAAGGCCGGCGAGAGCGAGGCCCAGGCCGGCGTGAGCACCGGTACGGCCGGTACGGGCGCGGGCACCCCCGCCACCGGCCTGCCGAAGACCGACATCAACGGCGACGGCAGGATCGACGCCAAGGACAGGCCGAAGGGCGACGAGCAGGCCGCCGCCCCCGACGGCCGCCTCCCGGCCCCCGGCTGGGACCCCGCCTACCGCTGGACCGGCTGGGTGCCGCAGACGGCGCTGCCCTGGGACTACAACCCCGAGCGCGGCTACATCGTCACCGCCAACCAGGCCGTCGCCGACAAGAACTACCCGTACCTGCTCACCCAGGACTGGGGCTACGGCGCGCGCAGCCAGCGGATCAACGACCTCATCCAGTCGAAGATCAAGGACGGGGGGAAGATCTCGACCGAGGACATGCAGAAGATGCAGATGGACAACACGAGCGAGATCGCCCGTCTGCTGACGCCCTACCTGCTCAAGATCAACCTCAAGGGTGCCAACGAGCGCGAGACCAAGTACGTCCGCGAGGCGCAGAAGCTGCTGAAGGACTGGGACTACACCCAGGAGCCGGACTCCGCGGCCGCCGCCTACTTCAACGCCGTCTGGCGCAACACCCTCAAGCTGGCCTTCGGCAACAAGCTCCCCAAGGAGCTGCGCGTGAAGGACCAGTGCCTGCGGGTGCGCCCGGCCGGCGGCTCCGGCCCCCAGGAGGACCTCAGCGGCCGCACGCCGCTGGTCGTCGAGTGCGGCGAGCGCGAGCCCGACAACGCGCAGCCCGACGGCGGCGACCGCTGGTTCGAGGTCGTCCGCAAGATCCTCGACAAGCCCGACAACGACTGGTGGAAGACGCCCGGCACCCGCCTGACCCCGGGCGCGAAGAACCGCGACGAGCTGCTGGCGCAGGCCATGAAGGACGCCCGCTGGGAGCTGACCTCCAAGCTCGGCAAGGACGTCACCCAGTGGAGCTGGGGCCGCCTGCACCAGCTGAACCTGAAGAACCAGACCCTCGGCAAGGAGGGCCCCGGCATCGTCCAGTGGATGCTCAACCGCGGGCCCTGGAACCTCGGCGGCGGCGAGGCCGCCGTCAATGCGGCGGGCTGGAACGCGGCCGGCGGCTACGACGTCGTGTGGGTGCCGTCCATGCGGATGGTGGTCAACCTCGCCGACTTCGACAAGTCGCGCTGGATCAACCTCACCGGCGCCTCCGGCCACGCCTACAACACCCACTACTACGACCAGACCGACAAGTGGGCCAAGGGCGAGCTGCTGCCGTGGGCCTACAGCACGGACGCGGTCAAGAAGGCGGGCGGCCCGGTGCTGACCCTCAAGCCGTAGGCGTCAGGGCCTGCCGAAACGGCGCACCCCGCCAGGGGTGACCACCGCGTGCACGGGGTGGTCGTGCGGTTCCACCGGGACCTGCGCGACCACCTCGTCGTCGTAGAGGAGGACCACGCGCGCCGGATCGGCGCCCGCCCTCTCCAGCCGGGCCAGCACCCGGTCGTACGAGCCGCCGCCGCGCCCCAGCCGCAGGCCCCGCTCGTCGACCGCCAGGCCCGGCAGCAGCACGGCGTCGGCCTCCGTCACGGCCTCGGGTCCCAGTCGCTCGCCGTCCGGCTCCAGCAGGCCCTTGGACGCCCGCATCAGGCGGTCGGCCCCGCGGTAGGGCGCCCAGTCGAGATCGTTGTCGGGCAGCAGGACCGGCAGCAGCACCCGCGTGCCCCGCGCGCGCAGCGCGTCCAGCAGGGCACGGGTGCCCGGCTCGGTGCCCACCGAGACGTAGGCCGCCACCGTCCCGGCCCGGGCCAGCTCGGGCAGCGCGAGCGCCCGGCGCGCCAGCGCCGCCTCGCGCTCCCGGACGTCGTCGCTGGTCAACGCGGCCCTGGCCGCGAGGAGCGCACGGCGCAACCCGGCCTTGGTACCGTCGGGGAGATGTGCTGACCGGCTCATGTTTCCTGTGCACTCCTTGTAGGGGGACATACTCGGCTGAGTCACATCTTCCGCCCAATCTCAACGGATAGTGTTCGGCCCATGACTCACTCGCGCCCTCGGATCAGCAAGGCTGTCATCCCTGCCGCCGGGCTCGGTACCCGTTTCCTTCCGGCCACCAAGGCCACGCCCAAGGAAATGCTGCCGGTCGTGGACAAGCCGGCGATCCAGTACGTGGTGGAGGAGGCCGCCCTCGCCGGCCTGTCGGACGTCCTGATGATCACGGGCCGCAACAAGCGCCCGCTGGAGGACCACTTCGACCGCAACTACGAGCTCGAGGAAGCCCTGCGCCGCAAGGGCGACGAATCCCGGCTGGCGAAGGTCCAGGAGTCCAGCGACCTGGCCACCATGCACTACGTGCGCCAGGGCGACCCCCGGGGCCTGGGGCATGCGGTGCTGTGCGCCGCCCCGCACGTGGGCGACGAGCCCTTCGCCGTCCTGCTGGGCGACGACCTGATCGATGCGCGCGACCCGCTGCTGTCGCGCATGGTCGACATCCAGCGCAAGCACGGCGGCAGCGTGATCGCGCTCATGGAGGTCGACCCGGCCCAGATCGGCCTGTACGGCTGCGCGGCCGTCAAGCCCACCGACGTCGCCGACGTCGTCGAGGTCACCGGCCTGGTCGAGAAGCCCGACCCCGACGAGGCGCCGAGCAACTACGCCGTCATCGGCCGCTACGTCCTGGACCCGGCCGTCTTCGACGTCCTGCGCGAGACCCCGCCCGGCCGCGGCGGCGAGATCCAGCTCACCGACGCCCTGCAGGCCCTGGCCGCCGAGCCGGGCCTGGGCGGGCCCGTGCACGGCGTGGTCTTCACCGGCCGCCGCTACGACACCGGCGACCGCGGCGACTACCTGCGCGCCATTGTCAGACTGGCATGCGAACGTGAGGATCTGGGACCGGAGTTCCGGTCATGGCTTCGACGGTTCGTCACCGAGGAGATGTAGCGCCTTGAGCAGCAGCGCCGGCGGCACCACCACGGCCACCGACCCCGGCACGGCGGACGAGGGCCGCACGTGGTCGGTGCAGGAGCACCTGGACGACATCCTGGCGAGGATCCGCCCGCTGGAGCCGATCGAGCTGCAACTCCTCGACGCCCAGGGCTGTCTGCTCGTCGAGGACGTCACCGTCCCGGCCGCCCTGCCCCCCTTCGACAACAGTTCCATGGACGGCTACGCGGTGCGCGTCGCCGACGTGGCGGGGGCCAGCGAGGAGTTCCCGGCGGTGCTCACCGTCGTCGGCGAGGTCGCGGCGGGCAGCAGTGAGCTGCCCGCCGTGGGCCCCGGCGAGGCCGTGCGCATCATGACCGGCGCCCCGCTGCCGCCCGGCGCCGAGGCCGTCGTCCCCGTCGAATGGACCGACGGCGGCAAGGGCGGCGCGCCCGCCGACGCCATGACCGCCGGTGAACAGCAGGCGGGCGGCGAGGTCCGCGTGCACCGCCCCGCCGCCGCCCGCGCCCACGTCCGCGCCCGCGGCAGCGACGTGGCCGCCGGCGAGATCGCCCTGAGCGCCGGCACCGTCCTGGGCCCCGCCCAGATCGGCCTGCTCGCCGCCATCGGCCGCGCCACCGTGCCCGTACGGCCCCGCCCCCGCGTGGTGGTGCTCTCCACCGGCAGCGAGCTCGTGCCGCCCGGCGAGCCGCTGGCCGCCGGGCAGATCCACGACTCCAACAGCTTCATGCTCACCGCCTGCGCCCGTGACGCCGGCGCCATCGCCTACCGCGTCGGCGCCGTCGACGACGACGCCGCCTCCTTCCGCGCCACCTTGGAGGACCAGCTGGTGCGCGCCGACGCCGTCGTCACCACCGGCGGGGTCAGCGTGGGCGCCTACGACGTCGTCAAGGAGGCCCTCACGCAGCTCAGCGGCGCGGAGGGCAGCGTCGCCTTCCGCCGGCTGGCCATGCAGCCCGGCAAGCCCCAGGGCTTCGGCCGCCTCGGCCCCGAGGGCATCCCGCTCTTCGCCCTGCCGGGCAACCCCGTCAGCGCGTACGTCTCCTTCGAGCTGTTCGTCAGACCCGCCCTGCGCGCCCTGATGGGGCTCGCCCCCACCGCCGGGCGGGAGCCGGTGCGCGCCCGCCTGACCTCCCGCGTCGGATCCTCGCCCAAGGGTCGCCGCCAGTACTTGCGGGGGAGCTACGCCGACGGGAAGGTCGAGACGGTCGGCGGGTCCGGCTCGCACCTGGTCAAGGCGCTCGCCGACGCCAACGCCCTCGTCGTCGTGCCCGAGGAGACCACCTCCCTGGCCGCCGGCGCCGAGGTGGACGTGATCCTCCTGGACCGCAGCGCCTCCTGACGCCGTTCCGCCGCGACGCCGTCCCTCTGCGACCGCCCGCGGGGCGGGTACGGTGGCTGCCCACAGGCACCGGACCGGGAGAACGATGAGCAGCGGCCAGGAGCACCTCACCCATCTCGACGCCACGGGCGCGGCCCGCATGGTCGACGTGTCGGCCAAGGAGGTCACGGCCCGCACCGCCCGCGCCAGCGGGCGCGTGCTGGTCTCCCCGAAGGTGGTCGCCCTGCTGCGCGGCGAGGGCCTGCCCAAGGGCGACGCCCTCGCCACCGCCCGCATCGCCGGGATCATGGGCGCCAAGCGCACCCCCGAGCTCATCCCGCTGTGCCACCCGCTGGCCCTGTCCGGTGTGAGCGTCGACCTCGCCGTCGCCGACGACGCGGTGGAGATCAGCGCCACCGTGCGCACCACGGACCGCACCGGCGTGGAGATGGAGGCCATGACGGCCGTCTCCGTCGCCGCGCTGACCGTCGTCGACATGGTCAAGGCCGTCGACAAGGCGGCCGTCGTCACCGACATCCGCGTGGAGGAGAAGACCGGCGGCAAGTCCGGCACGTACGTGCGGGAAGGCGGCGCGCGGTGAGCCGGCGGGCCCTGGTCGTCACCGCCTCGAACCGCGCGGCCGCCGGGGTCTACCCCGACAAGGGCGGCCCGCTGCTGGTGGCCGGGCTCACGGCCCTCGGCTTCGCCGTCGACGGCCCCCGCGTCGTTGCCGACGGCGAGCCCGTGGCGGCCGCCCTGCGCGAGGGCCTCGCCGACCCCGAGCCGTACGACGTGATCGTCACCACCGGCGGCACCGGCCTCTCGCCCACCGACCGCACCCCGGAGGCCACCCGGCAGGTGCTCGACTACGAGGTCCCCGGCATCGCCGAGGCCATCCGCGCCGAGGGCCTGGCCGCGGTGCCCACCGCGGCGCTCTCCCGGGGCCTGGCCGGCGTCGCCGGCCGCACCCTGGTCGTCAACCTGCCGGGCTCCACCGGCGGCGTACGCGACGGGCTGGCCGTCCTGGGACGGCTGCTGGTGCACGCGGTCGACCAGATCCACGGCGGCGACCACCCACAGCCCCCCACGGGTGCCCCTGCATGAACGTCTGGCCGGTCGAGCTCGCGGACGGCGACGTGGCCCTCCGCCCCATAAGGCTGCGCGACCAGCGCGCGTGGCGCGAGGTGAACCGGCGCAACCGTGACTGGCTGCGCCCTTGGGAGGCGACCGTCCCCCCGCCGCCGCCCGGCGCGCCCCCCGCCCAGCGGCCCACGTACCGGCAGATGGTCCGTCACCTGCGGGCCGAGGCGCACGCCGGGCGGATGCTGCCGTTCGTGATCGAGTACCGCGGTGAGCTGGTGGGCCAGCTGACCGTCGCGGGCATCACCTGGGGCTCGATGTGCTCGGCCCACATCGGCTACTGGGTCGACGAGGCCGTCGCCGGCCGGGGCGTGATGCCCACCGCCGTCGCCCTGGTCGTCGACCACTGCTTCCGCACCGTCGGGCTGCACCGGGTCGAGGTGTGCATCCGCCCCGAGAACCTGCCCAGCCGGCGCGTGGTGGAGAAGCTCGGCTTCCGCGAGGAGGGGCTGCGCCCGCGCTACCTGCACATCGACGGGGCCTGGCGGGACCACCTCGTCTATGCGCTGACCGCGGACGAGGTGCCCGAGGGGCTGCTGGCGCGCTGGCACCGCTCGCGTACGTCCCCCCAGAAATGAATAAGCGAATAAACGTTCGAATTTCTGGTCGGAAACGAGAGTCTCGGCCTCAACAAATCACAAAAAAAGTTCGAGATATGAGCCGGTTCGTGCGACACACCGCGCCAATTGGCGGAATCCCCCGTGCGCACCCCTCTACCGTGTGAGGGTGAGCAGCAGCGGCCTGATCTACGCAGTCATCGTCGGGGCATGGGCCGCCTACTTGGTGCCGATGTGGCTCCGTAGGCAGGACGAGCTCAACGAGGCCCGTCCGACGGAACGCTTCAGCACGGCCATCCGGTTGTTGTCCGGACGGGCGGGCATGGAGCGCCGTTACGCCAAGGACCTCGAAGAGCGCGCCTCCACGGAGGCGCCGGGCCCGGTGGAGCCGGAGCCCCGGGCGAGCGAGCCGGACGCGGCGACCAAACAGGTCGACGTCCGGTCCTTCGCCGCGCCCGAACCCGCCGCCCCGGCGGCGCCCGCCCCCGCGGCGAGCGCTCCGGCGGCGAGCTCCCCGGCGCCCGCCGCGCCGCCGTCCGCGAACGCGGCCGAGCGCGCCCGCCGCTCCAAGGTCCTCGCCCGCCGCCGGCGCACCACGGTGCTGCTCTTCTTCGCCTTCACCCTCGGCGCGGTCGTCGCCGGCGTCGGCGGGCTGGCCCTGTTGTGGGTCCCGGCCGTGCCGGCCGCCCTGCTGAGCGCCTACATCTGCTACCTGCGGGTGCAGGAGCGGCGGCGGTTCGCCTTCACCATGGACCAGCGCCGCGCCGAACAGGCCGCCCAGCGGCTGAAGGAGGGCGCCCGCCGCGCGGCCGCGGAGCCCCCGGAGGCCGCGCCGGACGCGTCCACCGCCGCTGACACCGTTGTCCACCGCCCCGCGCAGGCCGCCCCGCCCTCCCGCGGCGCCGCCCACCGGGCCCTGGTCGAGCAGACCGACCACGCCGAGTGGGTCGACCAGCAGCGCGACCGCGGCACGGGCGCCGGCTGGGAGCCGGTGCCGGTGCCCCTGCCCACGTACGTCTCCGCGCCGGTCGCCCCCCGGGCGGGCGGCGGGTCCGGCGACGCCTGGAGCTCGGCGCGCTCCTCCGCCGCCGAACCGGCGGCCGAGGAGCGCCGCGCCGCCCGCTCCCGCCGCCGCCCCCGCGAGCGCGGCCGCACCCCCCTCTTCGACCAGTACGCCGACGACGACCGCCCCCGCGCCGCCAACGAGTGACCCGCACCACTGCCCCGCCGCCCCCGCCCACCAGCGGGGATCGGATTTCCTGGCAGGGCGATGGGGATGCTAGAGTTTCACTCGTTGCAAGGGCCTGTGGCGCAGTCCGGTAGCGCACCTCGTTCGCATCGAGGGGGTCAGGGGTTCAAATCCCCTCAGGTCCACAACAAAGCCGTTCCCCACCGGAAGGGGATGGCGACGAAGATCCCGTCCGATCTGATTGATCGGGCGGGATCTTTGCGTTTTCCCGCGCGGCGTGGGGAGTTGAGCCCCGAATGATTGAACGCGCGACTTATTAAACCTTGTTGCGTAAATTGTGATCCAGATCATGTTTCTCCCGGTAGAGAAACGGTTCTGCGGGCGCGGTGGCGCATGGCACGATCATCCGGATCGCTGATCGCGACGATCTCGCGCAGCACGGCGATCGCCTTTCTTCCCCTTCCCCTTGCCGTGTGATGCGGCCCGGCGGCTTCGTGCTGCCCGGGGCCGCCCCCACCTCACGCTCACGAGGACGAATTTGCGCAAGCCCATCAAGTACGCCAGATACGTGGCTGTTTTACCTGCTCTGACCGCCGTCTCCCTGTTCGCCACAGGGTGCTCGGCAGGCAGCCCGTCCGCCGCCCGCAACGCCGCTGACGCCGAGCCCGTCGCCGCCACCGCACCGCAGCTCGCGGTGGCCGCCGCACCCGCCGGGGCCGCTGCGCCCAGCGCGGTGGCCCGCCCGTCCGGCAACGCGTCCGGGGGCGACCTGCCCAAGGCCGTGAAGTCCGAGCTCAAGGTCGCCTCGTTCGACCAGCGCAGCGGACGTGCCGTGCTCTCCGGCACCGCGACGCCGACCGCCCCCAAGGGCAAGGCGGCTGACAAGCCGTCGGAGAAGCCGGCCGACAAGCCGTCGGGCAAGGCCAAGGGCATCGCGCCGCAGGCGCCGTCCGGCGCCGCCCCGACCACACCGTCGTCCGCGGAACCCTCCGCGGCGCCGAAGAACGGCGTGGCCGTCGGTGACGTCATCGCCAGCGCGCCCGCGCCCGGCGCACCCCACGGTGTGCTGGCCAAGGTCACGCAGGTGCTGGGCACCACCGACAAGGGCACCGAGGTCAACACCACCCCGGCCACCCTCGACGCCCTCCTCGGCGCCTCCGAGGCCAAGGGCGACGTGCCGGTCGACCCCTCCACCGTGAAGGTCGAGCCCCTCGTCCCGAACGTGAAGGTCTCCTGGACCAAGCCCGGCGGCGTCCACGTCGGCCCGCAGGGCGCCAAGGTGCCGCTGGGCAACCTGCGGCTGGACGTGGGTGCCTCCATACCCACGCCCAAGGGCTCGCCCGTCACGGCCGAGGCGTCGGCGTCCGGATTCGTCCAGCTGGCACCCGAGGTCGAGTTCGCGTACAGCGGCAAGGGCATCGGCTCCAGCGGCGGCCCCGGCACCGCGTCCCTGGCCCTGTCCGGCAACTGGTCCTCCCAGTGGGAGCTGCGCGGCCAGGCCGCCGCCACGACGGCGGACAAGCCGCTGCGGCTGCCGTTCGCCAAGCTGCACGCCGACCCGGTCGTCCAGGTCGGGCCCGTGCCGGTCGTCATCAACCTCGACCTCACCTGCTACCTGCAGGTCGACGCCGACGGAAAGATCGGCGTCGAGGTCAAGCAGGACATGAAGGGCGACTTCAAGGTCGGCGGCGCCTACACGTGGGGCAAGGGCTGGAGCGGCGTCAGCAAGGCCGACATGACCGCCAGCCCCGTGCGGGCCACGGCCACGGCCTCCGGCCGGGTCAAGGCCACGCTCGGCGCCGAGGCGTCCGTCGGCCTGTACGGCGTGGCCGGCGTCAGCGCCAACCTCGCGCCGTACCTGCGGGCGGAGGCCGAGGGCAGCGCCACGGCCGCCAGCGACGGCTCGGCGTCGGCCACGGGCAAGTGGGCGGCGTACGGCGGTGTCGATCTGACGGGGGCGCTGTCGGCGCACCTGAAGATCTTCGGTACGCCGGTCTTCGAGCGGAGCCTTCCCTTCGACATCCTGCACCGTGAGTGGAAGCTCGCGGGCGGGGAGGGGTCCGTCAGCCGGCCGGCCGGCGCCGCTCCGAAGAAGCGGTAACGCTTTTGCCGTTGGCAGCTTGGGCGGGGTTCGGGATTCTTTCCGGGCCCCGCCCTTGTGGTTTGCCCACAACCAGGCCTTACAGCCTCGACGCCACCGTCCTCGCCAAGGGGACGATGTCGCCTGTCGGGCGCGTGCGGGTGGTCGGGGGGTTTTGGAGCCAGCGGGATTCGAGGGTGTACCAGTCGATGGGGTTCGGGTCGCGGTCGTGCGTCAGGGACGCCGTCAGTTCGTCGAAGTACGTCTTCCAGCGCAGCCGGTACAGGCCGCCCACCAGGCCCGACCATTCGCGGTTGGCGTAGTCGTGCAGTTTGCCGCCGTCCGCCGCGGGGCGGGGACCCCAGACGGTGAGCAGGGTCAGGGCGTCCGCCTGCAGTTGGTCGCGTTCGGCGTCCGTCGTGCCCCAGGCGCGGGCGGCCGCGGTCCAACGGCCCAGCAGATGGCGTTCGTCGGTGGCGACGACGGAGTCCAGCAGGTCCATCCAGTCGATCCATTGCCGGGTCAGGGCCGTGAAGCGCTCGTGGTCGCGGTCCTCGTAGGCCGCTTTGATGCGCGGCAGCAGCAGCCGGCTGCGGTTGGCGATGCACTGGCGGGTGATGTCGACGAGGTCGGTGCGGTAGGCGGTGCTGCGGCGCAGGGCGGGGGAGACCGACAGCAGGGCCGGCAGGGCCTTGTCGAACTCGGCGGCGTCGTAGCGCAGGGCGCGCGGCGACCAGGCGGCGCCGCGGTCGGCGGCGAGGTCGGGGCGGGCGCCGAAGAGGCCGTCGGCCTGTTCGCTCCAGCTGTCGGCGCGCGAGGTGCCGTACGCGGTGCGGCGCAGGACGTCCCAGGCGCGTGCGGCACCGGCGTCGTGGGCGCCGTAGCGGGTGACGGCCCACTGGCCGAACCAGGCGTCGAGCCGCACCGGGCCGTCCGTCCAGGCGAGGTCGGAGAAGAGGGCGAGGGCGGCAGCGTCGTTGTCGGCGGCCTCGGGCATCACGGCGATGCCGCGCAGGGCGCTGCCCGGCTTGGTGCGCCAGCGGTGGTAGAGGGCGGCCCAGTCGGGGGCGTTGGCGCCCAGTGCGGTGTGGCCGCCGAAGTTCCAGATGGTGCCGAAGGCGTAGGGGGCGCCGCCCCAGTCCGCTTCCCGGTCGGTGACGTGGGGGAAGCGGTCGGAGATGCCGTCGAGGACGAGGATCCGTGTGTGGTCGACGGCGTCGACGATCTCGCGCCGGGGGTTGCGCTGCCAGCCGAGGATGGCCCAGACGGCGTCGGGGTGCGCGGTGCGCAGGGCCTTCTCCACGGCCCGGGCGGCGTCGCCGACGGGCACATCGCCGGGGGTGCCGCCCTCGTGCAGCAGGTCCATCTTGTACATGGACGTGGCCCCGTACAGCTCTTGTTGCACCCGGTAGAAGGTGCGGGCGACGGCGGCGAAGCGGGGGGTGCGCGGGTCGAGCCAGTCGGGGCGGTCGAAGCCGCCCCAGTCGCCCTGCGGGACGGTGCGCGCGCCGGGGTTGCGGCGGGCGAAGTCCGGCGGGACGGTGCCGAAGTAGCCGGGCAGCACGGGGCTCATGCCGAGCTCGCGCAGGCGCCGGACGATGCGGCGGGCGAGGGCGGTGCGGCGCTCCAGCAGACGGGTGGGGACCGGCCCGCCGAAGGCGGACATGTTCTGCATGAGCCACCAGGGCTGGTGGGCCGGCCCGGGAACCCACCGGCGGATCTCCGCGTCGCTGTAACCGTGTTCGATGAAGGTGCGGTGGTAGACGGCGTCGGCGCCTGCGTAGACGAGGACCTCGTTGAAGCCGTGCAGGGCGAGGACGTCGATCTCGCGTTCCCAGTAGTCCCAGTCGTGGTACGGGCCGGTGTAGCCGTCGTTGGTGTCGTTGAGGACGAAGCGGTGGGCGACGTTGGCCGTGCCGGTGACCGGGGTGCGGGCCGCCGGGAGGCGGGCGGGCAGCGCCGTCTGCTCGCCGCGCCAGGAGAGGTGGGCGTGCGCCACCTGCCGCAGGTAGTGGTGGAAGCCGGTGAGTTGGACGGCCGGGGTGGTGCCCTCGACGACGATGCGGCCCGCGTCGCCGGTCACCCGGAACGCGTCGTGCCCGCCCCGGCGGGCCACGGTGCGGAAGGAGACCTGGTGGTGATGGCGGGGCAGCAGGCGGGCGAGCGCGGCCGCGGCGGGCCCGGCCTGGGCCGCGCCGGCGGCCCCCGCGCCGGTCGTGCCGAGCGCGGCGGAGCCCGCGAGGGCGGCGCCGAGGAGCGTACGACGGGCGATGGGCATGGCTGACCTCCACCGTGGCGCTGCGGCGGCCGCCGGGCACGCGGCCGGCCGGCGCGGACGACCGGGCCGCGATCCTATGAGCCGGCGCGGGAATCCGGTCAAGGGCACGGGCGCCGAACCAGCCACGCCGGTTACATTTGGCACGAATGGCCCCGCGAACCGCTCTCGACCTGCTAACGCCGCCCCCGTCCCATCGGCCCCGACGGCATGAGGAACCCCGTGCGCTCACTCCTCGCGACGCCCGGCACGGTGTCCCTCCTCGCCGTGGCCCTGCTGGCCTGGCCGCTCGCCGGGTGCGCCGAACCCGGCGGCCTGCACGTCGCGGGCCCGGCCGGCACCCCGCCGGCCACGGCGGGCGCCGTCTACGTGCTGGAGGGGCCGGGGCAACCCCTGCTGCGGCGCCCGGCGTCCTTGACGGTGAGAGGCGGCCCCGGGCGCGGGGTGCGGTTGGGCGGGCTGCGCTGGCGGTCCTGGGGCGGGCCGACGGCCGAGGCGACGGGAACGGCGACGGAGGTCCTCGCGGGAACGACGCCGGGCACGGCTTCACGTACGACAGGCACGGCAGGTACGGCAGGCACGGCAGGTGTCACAGACACGGCCGGTGTCACAGGCACGACAGGGACGGGCGCGACAGGTACGACGACGGGGGCGGTCCCCGGGCGGTGGCGGGTGAAGGTGGTGCTCGCCGGCCTGGTCCAGCAGGAACGTTCCTCCTATTACGGGCGGGCCACCGTCGTCCTCCTGGACGCCGCCCCCGGACCGGGCCCCGCCAAGGCCCCCGAGGACCTGCGCGACCTGCGGCTCTTCGTCCCCGCCGAGCACCGGGAGCCGTACGGGCCGGCGCCCTGGTAACCGACCGAGTCGATCGTCAGCCGAGGAGACCACGAGCCGATGGGCCTGCGCACGAAGATCGGGGTGGCGATCACCGCCACTGCCGCACTGGTCGCCGTCCTCATCGGCCTCGTCGTCCACCACCGCACCGCGCGCACCCAGCTGGAGACCGCGCGCGAGACCATGGACCAGCGGCTGGTCGCCGCCGCCGAGGACCACGTCGCGGGCGTCGACCGCTCCCGCATGATCATCAACCCCGACCGGATGCCCGCACCGCTGCGCCGCGCCGTCGACGACGGCAAGCGCGCCACCTACCTCGACCGCTCCGGCGAGGTGCCCATGCTGTGGGCCGCCATGCGCTCCGGCGACGACGTGATCGTCCTGCGGCACTCCTACCGTAAACAGGTCCGCGACCTGCAGCAGCTCGACGAGGTGCTGTGGCTCGCCGGCGGCGCCGGCACCGCCGGGGCCTGCCTCGTCGGCATCGGCCTGGCCACCGTCGCCGGGCGCCGGCTCAACGCCTCCGCCCGTACCGCCGAGGCCATCGCCGACGGCGACCTGACCGCACGCCTCGCACCCCGCGGCGGCAAGGACGAGATCGCCCGCCTCATCCACGCCGTCAACACCATGGCCGACGCCCTCGCCGCCCGCCTGCAGGACGAGCGCGAGGTCACCGCCAACATCGCCCACGAACTGCGCACCCCCGTCGCCGGGCTGGTCGCCGCCGCCGAACTGCTGCCCGACGGCCGGCCCGCCGAGATGGTGCGCGAACGCGCCCAGCGGGTGCGCTCCCTCGTCGAGGACGTCCTGGAGGTCGCCCGCCTCGACGCCGACGCCGAACGCGCCGACACCGACGTACGCGCGCTCGGCGAGCTGACCCGGCGGGCCGTGCGGGCCGCCACCGCCGGCGACCCGGCGCACGCCGCCGGCGTCCGGGTGATCCGCGACTGCCTGGTCGAGACCGACGCCCGCCGCGTCGAACGCATACTCGCCAACCTCGTCAGCAACGCCTTCCGGCACGGTGCCGGACCGGTCGTCGCCGAGGTCGACGGTGGCCTCGTGCACGTCACCGACCAGGGCCCCGGCTTCCCCGAACCCCTCCTCGCCCACGGGCCGCAGCGCTTCCGCACCGGATCGGGAGCCGGCCTCGGCCTCGGGCTGACCATCGCCACCGGCCAGGCCAGGGTCCTCGGCGCCCGGCTGACCTTCACCAACGCGCCCGGCGGCGGCGCCCGGGCCACGCTCGACCTGACCGCCGCCGTGCACGCGACTCCGCCGGAAGACGGCGACTGACGTGCGCGGCGGGCCCGCAGGCCCAAGAGTGGAAGCCGTGAACGACAACGTCCTCTTCCTGAGCGTCCACAGCTCCGCCAAGGGCCACAAGGCCCTGGACGCCCTGCGCCGGGCCCACGCCGACGGCGACATCTCCCTGCGCGAGGGCACCGTCATCGCCCGGGACGCCGAGGGCACCCTCGACTTCCCCGACGCCGTCGACGACACCGGCACCGGGCAGGCCTTCGCCATGGGCGGCATCCTCGGCGGGCTCCTCGGCATTCTCGGCGGTCCGCTCGGCGTGATGATCGGCTTCGGTGCGGGCGGCCTGATCGGCGGCATGCACGAGGCCCGGCAGGCCACCGCCTCCAACGCCGCCCTGGAGATGCTCGCCGCCGAGGTGCCCCCCGGCAGCACGGTGCTGATGGCCGAGGTGCGCGAGGAGGACCCCGGCCCGGTCGACCGCGCCCTCGCCCCCTACGGCCAGGTACGGCGCTACCCGGCCGAACGCGTCCGGGCGGAGGTGGAGGAGGCCATCGCGGCGGGCCACGGCAAGACGGGCTGACCGCCGCAGCGCCCCGTAGGGGCGCGGGGCGGCGTCGATCCGCGGCTGCCGCCCTGCGGGGGCGACAAGCCACGATGCGCTCGCGGATTGCCCGGAGCCCGGGCTGGCGTGTCAGCTGCGGGCCGTCGCCGGCTGATCGCGCAGTTCCCCGCGCCCCTTACGGGGCGCTACGGCGGCCGAGCGGCTTGGCGAAGCAGCGGCTGGAGTCGTAGTCGCGGTACAGCCCGAACTTCGGCACGGCCGGCCGGTAGCCGCTGGAGAGGTACAGTGCGATGGCCTCGGGCTGCTGGTCGCCCGTCTCCAGCACCATCCGGACGCGCCCCGCCGCGAGCGCGTCGCCCTCCAGCGCGGCCAGGATCCGGCGCGCGAGCCCCAGCCCGCGCGCCCGGGGTATCACGTACATCCGCTTGAGCTCGGCGTCCCCGTCCGCGTACCCCTCGCCGTTGCGGTCCATCGCCCGCCATCCTCCGGTGGCCACCGGCAGGCCCTCGGGGTCGTACGCGATGAGATACAGGCCACGCGGCGGGGCGAAGTGCTCCGGGTCCAGCGGCGTGCGATCCCCCTCGCCGCCGTACCGCCGGGCGTACTCCACCTGCACTTCGTCGGCCAGCTTCACCGCGTCGGGATGGTCGTAGGCGACCGGGACGATCGTCATCTCCATTCCGGGATGGTAGGACTGCGCAGGTATGGTGCCCTGGTGCTGACCGTAACCTCCGCAAATGTCAACGGTCTGCGTGCCGCCGCGAAGAAGGGCTTCGTGGAGTGGCTGGCGCAGACCGAGGCCGACGTCGTCTGCCTCCAGGAAGTCCGTGCCGAGCCGCACCAGCTGCCCGACGAGGTCCGCGACCCCGCCGGCTGGTACGCCCACCACGCCCCGGCCGCCGCCAAGGGCCGCGCCGGCGTCTCGGTGTACTCCCGCCGCGAGCCGGACGCGGTGCGCACCGGTTTCGGCTCGGCCGAGTTCGACGGCTCCGGCCGCTATCTGGAGATCGACCTGCCCGGGGTGACGGTCGCCAGCCTCTACCTGCCCTCGGGCGAGGTCGGCACGGAGCGGCAGGACGAGAAGGAACGCTTCATGGCCGAGTTCCTGCCGTACCTGGTGGGCCTCAAGGCCCGCGCCGCCGCCGACGGCCGCGAGGTCCTGGTCTGCGGCGACTGGAACATCGCCCACACCGAGGCCGACCTCAAGAACTGGAAGGCCAACCGCAAGAGCGCCGGCTTCCTCCCCGAGGAGCGCGAGTGGCTCACCAAGGTCTTCGAGGAGTACACGGACGTCGTCCGCCGCCTGCACCCGGGCGTCGACGGCCCCTACTCCTGGTGGTCCTACCGCGGCCGCGCCTTCGACAACGACTCGGGCTGGCGCATCGACTACCACGTCGCCACGCCGGGCCTGGCGGAGCGCGCCCTGAAGGCCCACGTGGAGCGCGCGGCGACCCACGCGGAGCGCTGGAGCGATCATGCGCCGGTGACGGCGGTGTACGACCTGCGGGGTTAGCGGTACGGGGGCCGGCCCGGCCCGGTAGCGTGAGGCCGGACCTGTCGGGGCCTCATGGCGAGAGGCCCCGCCGGTCGCTCCCTGACTTGTTCTCGTGCAAGGGCCGCGGGAGAGAAGTATCTGCGCTACCGTGAAAGGGCTCCTCTCGCAGGAGCAAAAAGCCCGCCACGGGTGGCTGGTAACCATCCCGTGACGGGTGTGCGCCGAAGTGGTTGACCGTTCGGGGCCTACTGGAGATAGGCCCCGCCGGTCACACCTTTCCGGCCAGGAGCAGACCCAGCGTCAGGACGAGGACCAGCAGCTCCAAACACAGTTTCGCTGCGGCCGTCCATCGCCTCACCTTTTCCCAGTCGAACGGGGACTTCGGCCTCCCGTGTCGTGCCATGTGCTGCACCTCTCCGTGAATCGGAGGCTCGCCGGTTGCGAGGCTCCTCGAAGAGGCCTGGGGCAGCGGCGGCAACGGCCGCCGCGCCCGAGGCCCCTGGCTGGAGCCTCGGAACGCGACGAACCGACCCGTGGAGCGAGGTGCAATGGCGCATCACAGGAGACATCAACGTATCGACTGACATCCCAACCATGGGCCGTTTACAGGAGTTTGGCGGAGTGAGGGGTGTGACGGGGGAGCGCAACAGCGGCTCATGCGCCCACTACTGCCGGTAACTTCCGCGCCGCAGAGGCCTACCGCGCGGCAGGGTGCCTGGCCTACCCTCCCGACTGTGCCAGTGAACGCTGGCACCATCGAGCGTGGCTTCTCCGGGAGGCGGCGGCATGGTCGAGCACGTACGCGTGGCGGTGATCGGTTCCGGGTTCGGGGGGTTGGGCGCGGCCGTGCGGTTGCGCCGGGAGGGCGTCACGGACTTCGTCGTCCTGGAGCGCGCGGACGCCGTCGGCGGCACCTGGCGGGACAACACCTATCCCGGTTGCGCCTGCGACGTGCCCTCCCACCTGTACTCCTTCTCCTTCGCCCCCAACCCTGAATGGCCGCGCAACTTCTCCGGCCAGGAGCACATCCGGGCGTACCTGGAGCACGTCACGGACACCTACGGGCTGCGGCCGCACCTGCGCTTCGGCGCCGAGGTGCAGGAGATGGCGTGGGACGCGGACGAGCTGCGGTGGCAGATCCGCACGCCGAACGGCGAGTGGACCGCCGACCTCGTCGTCTCGGCCACCGGCGCGCTCTCCGACCCGAGGATCCCCGACATCCCCGGCCTCGACGGCTTCCCCGGCGCCGTCTTCCACTCCGCCCGCTGGGACCACGGCACCGACCTGCGCGGCAAGCGCGTGGCCGTCATCGGCACCGGCGCCTCCGCCGTGCAGATCGTGCCCGGCATCCAGCCGGAGGTGGAGCGCCTGACCCTCTTCCAGCGCACCCCCGCCTGGGTGCTGCCGCGCGCCGACCGCCGCATCAGTGCCGTCGAGCAGTGGCTGCACGGCAAGGTGCCGGCCAGCCGTCAGCTGCGGCGCGGAGTGCTGTGGGGCATGCGGGAGTTGCAGGTGGGGCTGTTCACCAAGTGGCCCGAGCGGCTCGGTCTCATGGAGCGGGTCGCGACCGCGCATCTGCGCCGGGCCGTCAAGGACCCGGCCCTGCGCGCCAAGCTCACGCCCGACTACCGCATCGGCTGCAAGCGCATCCTGCTGTCCAACGACTTCTATCCCGCCCTCACCCGCCCCAACGTGGACGTCGTCGCCTCCGGCCTCGCCGAGGTGCGCGGTACGACGCTCGTCGCGTCCGACGGCACCACCGCCGAGGCGGACGTGATCGTCTTCAGCACCGGCTTCCTGGTCACGGACATGCCCCTGGGCGACCGTGTCACCGGCGCCAACGGCACGACGCTCGCCGACCATTGGCGCAAGGAGGGCGCCATCAGTGCGCTGCGCGGCGCCAGCGCCGCCGGCTTCCCCAACTTCCTGACGATCGTCGGCCCCAACACCGGCCTCGGCAACAGCTCGATGATCCTGATGATCGAGTCCCAGCTGAACTACATGGCCGACTACCTCCACCAGCTCGACACCCTCGGCGGCCGGGCCGCGCTCGACGCCCGCCCCTCGGCCGTACGGGCCTGGAACCGCACCCTGCAGCGCCGCATGACGAGCACCGTGTGGAACACCGGCTGCAAGAGCTGGTACCTCGACGCGAACGGCCACAACGCCACGCTGTGGCCGGGCACGACGGCCGAGTTCCGCAGAGCCACCCGGCGGGTGGACCTCGCCGAGTACCAGGTGCTGCGCACGGCGCGGGTGCGCGCGACGGCGGGGGCCGGCCGATGAGCACGCGCAGGAGCCTGACCGGGCAGGTCGCCGTCGTCACCGGGGCCGCCCGCGGGGTGGGCGAGGCCCTCGCCCGTACCCTGGCCGCGCGCGGGGCGTCCGTGGCGCTCGTCGGGCTGGAGCCCGGCGAACTGCGCCGCGTCGCCGCACCGCTGGGATCCGCCGCCGCGTACTGGCACGCCGACGTCACCGACCACGAGGCGATGACGCGCGTCGCGGCCGAGGTGAAGGAGCACTTCGGCAAGGTGGACGTCGTCGTCGCCAACGCCGGTGTGGCCACCGGCGGCCCGCTCGACGACTGCGACGCGGACGCCTGGCGCCGGGTCGTGGAGGTCAACCTCATCGGCAGCGCGGTCACCGGCCGCGCCTTCCTGCCCCTGCTGGCCGCAAGCCGCGGCTACCTGCTGCAGGTCGCCTCCCTGGCCGCCCTCACCCCCGCGCCCCTGATGACCGCCTACTGCGCGTCCAAGGCCGGCGTGGAGGCGTACGCCCACAGCCTGCGCGCCGAGGTCGCCCACCGGGGCGTACGCGTCGGCGTGGCGTACCTGAGCTGGACGGACACCGACATGGTGCGCGGCGCCGACCGCTTCGAGGTGATGCGCGAGCTGCGCCGGCGGCTGCCCTGGCCGATGAACCGCACCTACCCGCTGGAGCCCGCCGTCGACCGGCTCGTCGCGGGCATCGAGCGCCGCTCGGCGCACATCTACGCCCAGGGCTGGCTGCGGACGCTGCAGCCGCTGCGCGGCGCGCTGCCGGCCGTGGTGGCCCTCGGCGGCTCACGTGAGATGCGGCGCGTCGAGGGCCGGCTGGCCGGGATGCGGCCGGGCCTGGTGGGCGCGGGCGGCGCGGCGGACACGCAGCGTAACTGATCGAAATGCGGGGTTCGTCCCGGCGTGTGAGGCTGGTCGCGGCCCGATTCCCCACACCCACCGAGGAGTGAACCCCCCATGGGCATGAAGGACGAGATGCAGAACAAGGCGCAGCAGGCGAAGCAGAAAGCGCAGCAGGCCAAGCAGCAGGCGCAGCAGAAGGGTCAGCAGACGCAGGACAAGCTGCAGCAGAAGGGCCAGCAGGGTCAGCAGCGCGGCCAGCAGCAGGGCCAGCAGCGCGGCCAGCAGGGTCAGCAGCGCGGACAGCAGGGCCAGCAGTCCCTGGACGACATCCAGGACGAGTTCGACGACCGCAGCTGACGCGGCGCGAACGTACGCGAGGGGCCCGCCCGGTTGCCGGGCGGGCCCCTCTTGTCTTGTTGCGTTGCCGTGTCAGCCGCTGCGCGGCGGCAGCTTCGGGCGGCGCAGGTCGGGCACGTCGGAGTAGTCCGGCGGGCGCGCGTGGCCGTGCCGTTCCAGCAGGTCCAGGGCCAGGCGCACGGCGTCGTCCAGCTGCTTGTGCCGGCCCTCGGCCCAGTCGAGCGGGGTGCGGTCGACCTCGATGTCCGGCTCGACGCCGTGGTTCTCCACGCCCCAGCCGTACGCGTCGAACCACGCGGCGTTCATGGGCACGGTGATGTGCGTGCCGTCGCCCAGCCGGTGCCGTCCGGTCATGCCGACGACGCCGCCCCAGGTGCGCAGGCCCACCACCGGGCCGATGCCCTGCAGCCGGAACGCGGCGGTGATCATGTCGCCGTCGGAGGAGGTCATCTCGTCCGCGATGGCCACGACGGGCCCGCGGGGGGCGTTGCTGGCGTACGAGACGGGCTCGGCGTCGCGCGTGAGGTCCCAGCCGACGATGGTGCGGGTGAGCTTCTCGACGACGAGTTCGCTGATGTTGCCGCCGGCGTTGCCGCGCACGTCGACGATGAGGGCGGGGCGGGCCATCTCCATGCGCAGGTCGCGGTTGAACTGGGCCCAGCCGGAGCCGCCCATGTCGGGGATGTGCAGGTAGCCGCACCTGCCGTCGCTCAGTTCGTGGACGACGGCGCGGCGCTTGGTGACCCAGTCCTGGTAGCGCAGGGGGCGTTCGTCGATGAGGGGGACGACGGCGACCCGGCGGGGGTGCCCGTCCTCCCCGGGCGGGCGGAAGGTGAGTTCGACCGTGGTGCCGCCGGCGGCGGCCAGCAGCGGGGAGGGGCCGGCGACCGGGTCCACGGGCCGGCCGTCGACGTGGGTGAGCGCCCAGCCCTCGCGGATGCCGGAACCGGCCAGCGGGGAGCGGGCCTTGGAGTCGGAGGACTCGCCGGGCAGGACGCGCCGCACCCGCCACGTGCCGTCCTTGTGGGGCGTGAAGTTGGTGCCCAGCAGCCCGATGGCCCGCTGGTAGTGCGGCGGCCCCTCGTTGCGGCGGGCGGGCGTGACGTACGCGTGCGAGGTGCCGAGCTCGCCGAGGACCTCGCGCAGCAGGTCGGCGAACTCGTCGGGGGAGGCGACGCGTTCGACCAGCGGGCGGTACTGCCGAAGCACCCCGTCCCAGTCGACGCCGCACATGCCCGGCTCCCAGAAGTACGCGCGCACGATGCGCCCCGCCTCGTCGTAGGACTGCCGCCACTCGGCCGCGGGGTCGGCCTCGTGCAGAATGCGGCGCATGTCGACGTAGACGGTCGAGTCGAGGTCGGCGACGTCGGTGGCCGGCACCACCCGCAGGTCGCCCTCGTCGTTGAGGACGAGCCGGGTGCCGTCGCCGCTGACCGCGTACCAGTCCAAGGAGCTGCTCAGCTCCGTGCGCTTGGCCTTGCACAGGTCGAAGTGTTCGAGGGTCGGGCGGCCGGAGGTGTCGGTGGGGTTGGCGAAGGTCTCGCCGAGCGCGCCCGAGATCGGCCAGCGCAGCCACACCAGGCCGCCGCCGGCGACCGGGTGCAGCGAGGAGTACTTGGAGGCGGCCACCGGGAACGGCGTCACGCGGCTCTCCAGCCCCTCCACCTCCACCACCAGCGCCCCCTCGTGGTCGCCGGTGTCGTCCAGGTCCAGCCCGCCGCCCGGCGGGCGGCCCTCGATGGTCAGCGCGAACGGCGAGGGCGTGGCCGACGACAGCGGGACGAGGTAGGGGCGGCAGCCCAGCGGGAAGGACAAGTCGCCGGTGTGCACGTCGTAGACCGGGTCGAAGCCGCGCCAGGAGAGGAAGGCCAGGTAGCGGCCGTCGCGGGTGAAGACCGGCTGCTCGTCCTCGAAGCGGCCGTTGGTGACGTCCACGACGTGCCCGTCGGCCAGGCGCGCGATCCTGATCTGCCGCAGGGAGCGGCCGATGCCCGGGTGCGACCAGGTCAGCCAGCCCGAGTCGGGCGCGAACGCCAGGTCGCGCACCGGGCCGTTGGCCGAGCGCACCAGCTCGCTCACCTCCCCCTCGCCCTCGGGGGAGGTGTCCACCAGCAGCAGCCGCCCGTCGTGCGCGGCCACCGCCAGGCGCTGCCCGTCGGGGGAGGAGACCATCTCGTGCACCCGGCCGAGCCGGCCGGCCGCCAGGCGCCGCGGCTCCCCCGTCCCGGCGGCCCGCGGCAGGCCGGCGATCTCGACGGCGTCCTCGCCCTCGGCGTCGGTGACGTAGGCGATGCGGCCGGTCGAGCCCAGCATCTCCGGCAGCCGCACCCTCACCCCCGGGGTGTCGGCGATCGTGCGGGCCGGGCCGTCGCGGTGGGTCAGCCAGTACAGGCTGCCGCGCACGCCCACCGCGCTGGCCCGCCCGGTGGTGTCCACCGCCAGCGCGCCCACGTGCTGGCCCGCCTGCACCTGGTACGTGCGCCGGCCGGCCCGCGAGCCGCCCGGGCGCACCTCGATGCGGCGCGCCGTGGCGTCCGGCGCGAGGTCGTCGACCAGCCACACCTCGCCCGCGCACTGGTAGACCACGCGCGTGCCGTCGGTGGCGGCGTGGCGGGCGTAGAAGTCGTCGTGGTCGGTGTGGCGGCGCAGGTCGGAGCCGTCCGGTCGGCAGGAGTAGAGGTTGCCGACGCCCTCGTGGTCGGAGAGGAACGCGATCCGGTCGCCGACGAACATCACCGAGTCCAGGTGGCCGCCGATGTCCGGCACCAGGCGGGTGCCGTGCAGCCACAGCCGTCCCGTCGCCCCGCCGCGGTAGCGCTTCCACGACGCCGGTTCGTGCGGCGGCTTGCCGGCCAGCAGCAGGGTGCGGTGCTCGCCGCCGACGTCGCCCATGGCGATGTCGGAGACCGGCCCCCACGGCAGCCGCAGCCCCGGGCTGCCGTCGGTCGGCAGCCGGTAGGCCCAGGAGAAGTACGAGAAGGGCTGGCCGTGCGAGGAGACGGCGAGGATGTCGTACCCGGCGTCGCCCCGGTCGGAGGGGGCCCAGCCGCACACCCGGGTGTCGGTGCTGCCCCAGTACGTCAGGCGGCGGGCGGCGCCCCCGTCGACGTTCACGAGGTGGATCTCCGGATCCAGGCTGCGCCAATTGGTGTACGCGATCGTCCGGCCGTCGGGGGAGAAGCGCGGGTGCCCGGCCCGGGTACGGTCCACGGTCAGCCGCCACGGCCGCGCGGCACCGGTCAGCGGGGCCAGCCAGAGGTCGTCCTCCGCCACGAAGCAGAGCAGATCGCCGTGGAGGTGCGGGAAGCGGATGTACGCGTCGCTGCTCACGGAGCTCACCCCACCCATGGTTTCGGGCCACCGGGGCCCCGGCAACTCCTGCCGTGACGCAGAACACGATCGAAACGACACCGTTTCGCTGTTCGCTGGACGTACGCTCGTACGGTACGAAACCGTTTCGTACGGACGCCCGGAGCGTTGGAGGAGGCGCGGCATGCCCACGGAACCACCCAAGCCGGCGGCACGCCGCACCCGGCTGACCCCCGAGCGCGAGGCCGAGCTCTACGAAGCCGTCCTCGACATCCTGCGCGAGGTCGGCTACGACGCCCTGACCATGGACGCCGTCGCCGCCCGCACGCACGCCAGCAAGGCCACCCTCTACCGCCAGTGGAAGGGCAAGCCCGAGCTGGTCGCCGGCGCCCTGCGGCACAACAAGCCGGTCAGCCTCGCCGACATCGACACCGGCACCGTGCGCGGCGACTTCCGCGCCATGCTGTGCGACACCGACGAGGAACGGATGGAGCGCGACGCCGCCCTCATGCGCGGGCTGCAGCGGGCCGTCCACGACAACCCCGACCTGAACCGGGCGCTGCGCGAACTGCTGGTCGAACCGGAGGTCGCCGCGCTGGACGCCATGCTGCGGCGCGCGGTCGACCGCGGCGAACTCGCCGCGGACAACCCCGCCCTCGGCTTCGTCGCCCACGCCATGCTCGGCGCCTTCATGGCCCGGCCGATGGTCGACAACCGGCCCGCGGACGCGGAGTACCTCTCCGCCTACATCGACGCCGTGATCCTCCCCGCCCTCGGCGTCCGACCGTGACCGGCTTATCCCTCACAACCGACTGACAAGGCTCCACCTGACGCACCGCTCTCGTCGGGACGGGCCCGAACCGACCCACGATCCACACGATCCGACGGGAGAACAACGCCTCGTGGCCACGTTCCTCTACAAACTCGGCCGGCTCGCCTACCGGCGCCGCTGGTACGTCGCCCTCATATGGGTGCTGCTGCTCGTTCTCGCCGGCGCCGGCGCCGCGACCGCAGGCAAGTCCAACGACAACTTCTCCATACCCGGCACCGAGGCCCAGAAGGCCTTCGACCTGCTGGAGAAGCGCTTCCCCGGCCAGAAGGCCGACGGCGCCACCGCCCGCATCGTCTTCCAGGCCCCCGAAGGCCAGAAGATCACCGAGCCGAAGAACAAGGCAGCCGTCGAAAAGGTCGTCGCCCAACTCGGCGGCCCCCAGGTCGCCTCCGTCGCCGACCCCTTCACCTCGCAGGCCGTCAGCAAGAAGGACGGCCGCACCGCCTACGCGTCCGTCACCTACAAGGTCAAGCCCAACGAACTGACCGACGCCACCCGCGACAAGCTCAAGGCCGCACCCGAGCCCGCCCGCGACGCCGGCCTGACCGTCGAAACCGGCGGCAGCGCCCTGCAGGCCATGCCCGAGACCGGCAACACCGAGATCATCGGCATCGCCGTCTCCGCCGTCGTCCTCGTCATCACCTTCGGCTCCCTCGTCGCCGCCGGCCTGCCCCTGCTCACCGCCATCATCGGCGTCGGCATCGGCGTCTCCGGCATCACCGCCATTGCCGCCGCCCTCGACCTCGGCAGCAACACCGCCACCCTCGCCACGATGATCGGCCTCGCCGTCGGCATCGACTACGCCCTCTTCATCGTCTCCCGCTACCGCGCCGAGCTCGCCGAGGGCCGCGAACGCGAGGAAGCCGCCGGACGGGCCGTCGGCACCGCCGGCTCCGCCGTCGTCTTCGCCGGCCTCACCGTCGTCATCGCCCTCGCCGGCCTCGCCGTCGTCAACATCCCCATGCTGACGAAGATGGGCCTCGCCGCGGCCGCCACCGTCGCCATTGCCGTTCTCATCGCCCTGACCCTCATCCCGGCCCTGCTCGGCTTCGCCGGCCGCCAGGTGCTCGCCCGCAAGGTCCGCAAGGGCAAGGCCGCAGCGGACGACGAGAAGCCCAACATGGGCACCCGCTGGGCCCGCCTCGTCCTGCGCCGCCCCGTCGTCGTGCTCCTCCTCGGCGTCATCGGCCTCGGTGCCGTCGCCGTCCCCGCCGCCTCCCTCGAACTCGGCCTGCCCGACGAGGGTTCCGCCGCCAAGAACACCACCCAGCGCAAGGCCTACGACCTCATCTCCGAGGGCTTCGGCCCCGGCTTCAACGGCCCGCTGATGGTCGTGGTGGACGCGGCCGGCGCCGGCGCGCCCAAGGGCGCCGCCGACGCCGTGGCCAAGACCATCCAGTCCCTGCCCGGCAAGCCGATCGTCACCCCCGCCCACTTCAACCAGGCCGGCGACACCGCGATCATCACGGTCATCCCCGCGTCCAAGCCCTCCGGCTCCGAGACCGAGGACCTCGTCCACGCCATCCGCGACAAGGGCGCGGCAGCCGCCGCCGACAAGGACGCCAAGGTCCTCGTCACCGGCAGCACCGCCGTCAACATCGACGTCTCCCAGAAGCTCAACGACGCACTGCTGCCCTACCTGGCACTCGTCGTCGGCCTCGCCTTCCTGCTCCTGATGGTCGTCTTCCGCTCGGTGCTCGTCCCGCTGAAGGCCGCCCTCGGCTTCCTCCTGTCGGTCGTCGCCGCCCTCGGCGCCGTCGTCGCCGTCTTCCAGTGGGGCTGGCTCGGCAGCGTCTTCGGCGTCGAGGAGACCGGCCCGATCATGAGCATGATGCCGATCTTCATGGTGGGCGTCGTCTTCGGCCTCGCCATGGACTACGAGGTCTTCCTGGTGACGCGGATGCGCGAGGCGTACGTCCACGGCGAACGCCCCGGCCAGGCGGTCGTCACCGGCTTCCGCCACGGCGCCCGCGTCGTCACCGCCGCGGCCGTCATCATGATCAGCGTCTTCGCGGGCTTCATCGGCTCCACCGAACCCATGATCAAGATGATCGGCTTCGGCCTCGCCATCGCCGTCTTCTTCGACGCGTTCATCGTCCGCATGGCCATCGTCCCGGCCGTCCTCGCCCTCCTGGGCAAGGCCGCCTGGTGGCTCCCGGCCTGGCTCTCCAAGCTCCTGCCCAACGTCGACGTCGAGGGCGAGGGCCTGCAGCAGCGGCTGGCCGCACCGGCGGAGAAGACCCCGGAGCCGGCAGGCGTCTGAGCCCGACCCTTGGCCGAAGGCCCGGGCCCCCGCGCGTGATGCGGGGGCCCGGGTCGCTTGCGGCGAGATATACATCTCCGAGTGTGCATCGAGGAGGCGTCATGAGCCGCACGGTCATCGATCTCGACGACGAAGCACTGGAAGCCGCTGCCAGAGAACTCGGCACCACAACGAAGCGCGACACCATCAACACGGCCTTGCGCGAAGTGACAGCCCGCTACCGCAGGCTGCGCGCCCTCGAAGAGGCCCGCGCATTGGTGGCCGACGGCGCACTGGACATGGACGTCCTCCTGGACAAGGGCAAGTACCGGCATGACGCCCCGGCGGGCGATGCGGGTGCTGCGGGAGCGGGCGGGTGAGCGTCGCCGATCACCTCATCGACGCCTCCGCACTCGCCCGCGTCCTTCTCGGCCAGAACACCGCCGAGGAGGCCGGCCTCACCCTGCTCCACTACGACCGGGACTTCGAAACCATCGCCCGGACGACAGGCCAGCCGGTACGCATGCTCGACCTCAGGCGCTAGAACGGTTGCCTGTCACCGGGCCGGTTCAATCAAATCCCAGCGGTTGCCGTACAGATCCCGGAAGACGGCAACCGTGCCGTACGCCTCGCGCCGGGGCTCCTCCTCGAAGACGACGCCGGCGGCGCGCATGCGCGCATGGTCCCGGTCGAAGTCGTCGGTGTTCAGGAACCACCCCACGCGCCCCCCGGTCTGATCCCCGACCCGCGCCTCCTCGTCGGCGTTGGCGGCTCGGGCCAGCAGGAGTCCGCCCTCCCGCGCCCCGGGCGGCGCGACGACGACCCAGCGCTTGCCGTCGGGGAGCGCGGTGTCCTCGCGCAGATCGAACCCGAGGGCGTTGACGTAGAAGGCGATGGCCTCGTCGTAGTCGCGCACGACGAGGGCGGTCAATCCGATGTGGGGCATGGGGTGATCTTGCCAAGTGCCTGCGGCGGCTGCCGGACATCGAGCATGCTGAGGCCGGTTCGGGCTGACAGGAGGCTGACTGCATGCCGGACATCGTTCCGTTCGAGCAGATTGCTCACCTCTTCCGGGACTTCCAGTACACGGCCTGGAGGCTGGAGACCCAGCGCGGCTACGCGTCCGACCGCACGGGGGACAGGTGGCAGCGCTGGCTGGCGGGGAAGCCGCTGGGCTACGAGCCCGATCACCCCTGGCATGCCAACGTCCGGCGGCAGACCCAGGACGGCAAGCGCTTCGAGCGGGTACGGATCGTCGACGTGCCGCCCACCGAGGGGCAGAGGTTCCTGCTGGCCACGGCGCCGGGCAACATCGCGGCGGGTGAGGACATCCGCTGCCTGCGCCGCCCGGACGCGCAGGTGCTCGGGCTGCCCGCATACGACTTCTGGCTCTTCGACTCCCGCCTCCTCGCCCGCTTTCACCACGCGACTGACGGCACCACCCTCGGGGTGGAACTGTCGGAGGAACCGACGGAGGTCCTCCGGGCGTGCCGGGTCCGCGACACGGCCTGGCGCCACGCCTTTCCGGCGGACGGTCTTCAAGGGCTCGTGTGAGCCCGCCCGGGCAGGACGCCGCGCAGTTCGTGGCAGGCGCGGCCCACATTCTGCATGTGCAGCACCGCCGACTTCAGGCCCGGGCCGGAGCCGGCGGCCAGTTCGTTGCGGGCCGCGTCGATGACGGAGCGGGTGCGGTGCCAGTCGGGTGTGTCAGTGGGCAGGGTGTCGGCGTGGGCACGGGCCGCCGGTAGGAGGCGGGTGAGGAAATCCCGCAGACGGGCGGTGGTCTCGGCGACCTGCTCGTAGCGGGGCAGCACTGCCGGGGACGACAGCGAGCGGTGGACCGCTTGCCGGAGGTACTGCGCCATCTCGTCGGCGATGCGGTCGGCGTCCGTTTTCGCATCTGTTTCCGGGTGCAAGGCTCGGGCCTCCTCGTCGTGATCGTCGCTCATGTCGAGGTAACCCCCGCGGCCCGCTCTCCCGGTACCGTGAGAAGACAGCGGAAACGTGAAAGCCATGAAAGTCGGCGGGAGTTGAAGCGCATGGCAGGCAGTCCGCGCACCCCGAACACCGGCCTTGCGGCCCTCCTGGACGAGGCGAAGTGGACGCGCAGCCAGTTCGCCGCGGCGGTGAACCGTACGGGCAAGGAAGCCGGACTGGCGCTGCGCTACGACCAGTCCGCCGTCTCGCACTGGCTGTCCGGCACGATGCCGCGGCCGCAGGTCAGGCCGCTGATCGTCGAGGCGCTGGCCAGGCGGCTGAAGCGACCGGTCACCCACGCCGAGGCCGGTCTCGCCGGTGGCACAGGGCCGGACGGCGCCGGGGGCATGCTCGAAGAGCTCGTCGACGTGGGCCGGGCCGACATGGACCCCTCCCGGCGGGGGGTGCTCACGGCCGGGGTGTACTCGGCGGCCTTCGCCGTTCCCCTCTTCCCTGAACTGGCCGGGCAGCCGACAGGGGACAGTGCGGCCTCCGGTACGGGACGGACCGCGCGCATCGGCGCCGGTGAGGTCGCCACAGTCCGCACCATGACCGAGAAGATCGCCGACATCCTCGACGAACTCGGCGGCGGCCACGCCCGGCCGATGGCGGCGGCCTTCCTGGTCAACACGGTCGCGCCGTACCTCAAGGCATCCGCGCCCGAACAGGTCCGCAAGGACATGCTCGCCGCGGCGTCCGACCTCGTGTACCTCACCGGGTGGATGGCGATGTACGAGCGGGAGCACGGCCTCGGGCAGCGGTACTACCTCAAGGCTCTCAAGCTCGCCGCGGTGGCGGAGGATCACATCACGTACTGCCGCACCCTGCGGGGCATGAGCCTGCAGGCGTCGAACCTCGGCTACGGCGCAAAGGCCCTGCAGCTGGCTGACGCCGCCGCCGAGGCGTCCCCGAAGGCCGGGCCTCGCCTGCAGGCGTTCCTGGCCGGGCAGCAGGCGCATGCCGCCTCCATGACCGGCGACCGGCACACGGCCTTCGCGCGCCTGCGCGAGACGGAGATCGCCTTGTCGAAAGCGGACTCCCGCCGGGAGGCCGTGGGCGGGTACGACGCCAGTGCCTACCAGTTCCACGTGGCGCACGTGCTGTACGAGTTCCGGGACCTGGAGGGTTCGATCCGTGCGATGCAGGAGTGCCTGAAGGTGCAGCCCCGCCAGGAGCGCCAGGGACGCCTGCACGCGAACGCATTGCTCGCCCAACGCCAGTTCGAGCTGGGGCACGTGGACGCGGCGTGCGCGACGTGGCACGTCTTCCTCGACGATTACGTCCAGCTCTCGACGGCCCGCGGCGACGAGCACTTCGCGACGATGCGGCGCCGGATCCAGCCGTACGCGAAGGTGCGCACGGTCCGCGAGCTCGGCGAGCGCGCCCGGGAAGTGGCCCAGGCAAAAGCGTGACAGCGAAAACCTCAACAAGCATGTGCGAGGAGTTGAGGCATTCGCTGGCGCAACGGGAAGCTTTGGGTAAAGGCGGTCAAGTGGCTTGTCTGTGCGCTAAGTTGCGCGCAAGAAACGACCCCCAGGCCGGTGGCAGCCGGCGCAGGGGGTCTACACCTGCGAGGAGATAAGGGCTCCCCGACGATGATGCGGCATGTTACCGCTCCCGAGCGTTTCTACACCCAGGTCCCGAACGAGATCCTCCGCCATCCGCGGCTGTCGGCCCAGGCCGTCCGCATCCTGACCTGGGCGCTCTCGCTGCCCGACCCCTCCGCCGTGTCGCTGTCCGAAGTCGGGCTGCGGGCCGGGATCAAGAAGACGGCGTACACGCGGGCCAAGCAGGAGTTGATCCAGGAGGGGTACGTCCACGAGTGGCCGCGGCAGGGGGCGCGGGGGCGGTGGGCCACCGAGCAGCTCGTGAGCAACGTGCCGCTCACCCCCGACGAGGCGGTCGCCGTGCGGGACGGGGAGCAGCCGCCGACGGACACCCCGCCGACCGTCGGTGAACCGGAGCGCCGGGCCGTCGGTCGCTCCCAGGAAAAGAACGGGGAGAACATCCCCCACCCTCCCCACCCGCTCGCCGAGCGCGCCGCGCACGCCCTCGCCGCCGTCTCGCACGGCGAGCGGCGGCTACGGCTGTCCGGGCGGGACGTACGGGCCCTCGTCCCGCTGGCGGCGGAGTGGTTCGCGCGCGGCGCCACGCTCGGGGACCTGCGCACCGCGCTGACCTCGGGGCTGCCCGACGTCGTGCACTCCCCGGCCGGGCTCGCCCGCAACCGGCTGGTGCGCAAGATGCCCGATCCGGCGCCCGTCCCGGAGCCCGTGCCGCAGCGCAACGACCTGCGCACCTGCCTCGGCGGCTGCGGGCGCGTCTTCCGGGCCGTCGCCGACGAGGACCGGTGCGGCGCCTGCCGGCAGGAGACGGCCGCCGCCGACGTCTCCGGCGCCGTCGAGGCCACCCGCCGCGGCATCGCCGCCGTGCGGGCGGCGTTGTGCCCCCGACCCAGCTGAGAAAGGTAACTTCCTGTGCATCTCGCCTTCCGCCCGGACTACCGTGGCGGTACCCGCACGATCCGGAGGCTTGCCATGACCGCACAGCCCATGCACGCCCACGAACCGGACGGTCCTCGGGTGCCGCGCACCATCCAGGGCATCGCCGATGCTCTCTCGCCGGAGCTGCGGATGGAGTTCTACCGGCTCGTGCTCGCCGCCGAAGCCGGTCAGGAGCTTCAGAACGTCATAGCGGCGTGGTGGGGACGGGCCATGCTCGACTCCGATCCCAGCAGGGCGCAGATCATTGCCGACGCCGAGGCCGGGACGCTTCCCACGGTGGGCATGGACGAGGTCTTCCGCCGTCGTCGTGCCGCAGGTGGGGAGATGCCGGGTGAGTGAGGGGGCCGACCTCTGGCCGGTGAGCCTTTCGCCCCTCGTGGCCGATGCACTGGCCGATCCGGCGCTCTCCGCCGAGCTGTTCTCCAAGATCTGCGCTTTGACTGTTGCCATTGCGGAGAACCCCTGGCTGGCCGGTAGCTCGGAGGCCGCGCAAGGCGGCGACTGGCGGACGGCGCTCATCCCCGACGGTCGCGGCATCGTCGAATACCTGATCAAGAAGGAGGAGCAGCAGGTCGTCCTCACCCGGATCTTTCCGTTCTGACGGGCGCCGAGCCCCCAGTTGTTCTACTACCATGCAAACAACTGGAGGTCGCCATGTCAGCTGTGCCCGTGTCCCGTACCGCTCGTCGCATCCTCGTCGCCACGCTTCCCGCCGTCGCCGGCTGTGTGGCGTTGCTGGCCTTCTATCTCGCCCTTCGCCATCAGCTGCCGGAGCGGATGGCCACGCATTTCGGGGTCGATGGGCAGGCCGATGCGTTCGATACGGCCGGGACGTTCCTCGCGGTCGGGTTCGGGGTGGTGGGCGGGCTGGGGGCCATGTTCGGGGGGCTCGTGTATGCGATGCGGGCGGTGCCCGAGCCGCAGCGGATTGTGGCCGTGCTCGGGGGGTGGGCCGCCGTGTTGGTGGGGGTGGTCGTGGTCGACGTGTTGCGGGTCAACGCCGCCGGTGGGGAGCTGCGGTTGCCCGCGTGGCACATGCTCGTGGCCCTCGGGGCCGCCATGGCGTACGCGGGGCTCGGGTGGCTGCTGGCCGGGGCGTACGAGCCGCCCGCCGCCGGGCCTTCGGCGCCCTCCGCCCGCGTGCCCCGGCTCGAACTCGCCGTCGGCGAGGTCGCGTCCTGGTCGCACGTCGCCGCCTCGCCCCTGCTGCGGGCCGTCGGGGTGGTCATGGCCGTCGCCGGGCTGGCGCTCGGGTTCGCCGCCGGCTGGGCGGGCGGGGCGTCGTTGCTGGTCGCGGGCGTGGTGACGGCGCTGTGCAGCGGGGCACGGGTGACCGTCGACCGCAACGGGCTCACCGTACGGCCCGTGGTCCTGCCCCGGCCGCGAGTACGGCTGCCGCTGGAGCGGATCACCGAGGCGTCCGCCCGGCACGTCGAACCGCTGCGTGAATTCGGCGGCTGGGGCTACCGGGTCGTGCCGGGGGCCAGTGGGGTCGTGCTGCGCGCCGGGGACGCCGTGGCCGTCCGGCTGGTGCACGGCAGCGAGTTCGTGGTGACGGTCGACGACGCCGGTACGGCGGTGGGCCTGCTCAACGCCCTGCGCGAGCGGCAGGCCGGGTAGATGCTGTTCCGGATCGACCCCGCCTCGTCCGTGCCGCTGGGCGACCAGATCGCCGGCTGTGTCCGCGCCGCCATCGCCGACGGCGCCATACGGACGGGGGAGCGACTGCCCTCGGCGCGCGAGCTCGCCCGCTCCCTCGGCGTCAACATGCACACCGTCCTGCGCGGCTACCAGCAACTGCGCGAAGAGGGCCTGCTCGAACTGCGCCGCGGCCGCGGGGCCGTCGTCACCGGCGGGGCCTCGCCACGCCGGGCCCGGCTGACCGCCCAGGCGCGGGAGTTCGTGGCGGAGGCGCGGGCGCTGGGGATGAGCGACGGCGAGGTGCTGGACCTCGTCCGCAACTCCCTCGCGGTCGGGGCCTCATAGCACTGTCAGTGGTGGCGTGCATCATCGTCGTCATGACACAGAACGCGTCCGCGACGCCGCTGCACGACTTTGCCCGCAAGCACCTCCCCGCCGAGGTCGCCGCACGGTGGACGGGTCTGCTGCGCCCCGGCGCGACCTTGGAGAAGGCGGAGGCGGGCGAGCCGGTGGCCGGGCGGCTCGGGGGGTTGCCCCTGCTGCCGGAGGGGGTGGAGTGGCCGGTGTGGGAGGGGCACGGGCCGCTGTCCTTCGTCGCCTCCGTCGACTGTTCCGCGCTGCCCGCCGGGGAACTGGACATTGCGCTGCCCGCGGACGGCACGCTGGCGTTCTTCTACTTTGACGGTCAGATCGACAGCGGCGACGCCTATGTCGACTTCGCGGACCCGGAGTGCCGACCGGGCGCCCGGGTGATCCACATCCCGGCGGGTGCCGCGGTCACCGAACGGCCGCTGCCGTTGTACGACTGCGACCACGGTGCGGACTGCGAGGACTGCGAGCAGCTGGAGGCGTACCCCGAGGTGCCCCTGACCGTCCGCGTCGAGGCCACGGCGCCGAGCATCTGGCACCCCGTCGTCCGGGAGGCGTTCGGCGACGACGACGGCCTCGAAGGGTGGCCCGAGGAGTTCACGGACGCGCTGTACGACCGCAAGCCCGGCCCCGGTCACCAGGTCGGCGGCCACGCCCACCCCGTGCAGAACCCCGTCGAGTACGAGATCGCCCACGCCGCCCTCGGCAACGACGTGCGCTGGGACGACCCCCGCGTCGCCGAGGACGCCGCGGACTGGGTGCTGCTGGCGCAGTTCGACACCGACGGCGACGCCGACATGATGTGGGGCGACTGCGGCGCCCTGTACTGGCTCATACGCCCGGCCGACCTGGCCGCGCTCCGCTTCGACCGGGTGATGTTCACCATGCAGTGCTGCTGAGAAGGTCAGGCATCCCCCCGCAGCGCCCTGCGCAGCCCGATGTTGCCGACGAGGATGCCGCCGTCCACCGGCAGTGTCACCCCGGTGATCCACGCCGCGTCGGCGGAGGCGAGGAAGGCGACGGCCGCCGCGACGTCCTCGGCCCGGCCGACGCGGCCCAGCGGGTAGTGCGCGGCCGCGCGCTCCAGGGCCGCTTCCCGGCCGTCCCAGTTGGGAGTGGCGACCGTGCCCGGGGCCACCAGGTTGACCCGTACGCCCCGCGGCGCGCACTGGCCGGCCAGCGTACGGGTCAGGCTCGCCAGGCCCGCCTTGGCGGCGCTGTAGGCATGGTTGCCGAAGTCCTGCTCGCCGTTGACTGAGCCGATGTTGACGACCGCTCCGCGGCCGCCGGCCGCGGCCAGGTGCGGCATCGCGGCGCGTACGCAGCGGAACGCGCCGGTGAGGGTGACGTCGAGGTCGCGGGACCAGGCCTCGTCGGGGTAGTCCTCGACGAGCACCGGGTCGGGGTGGCAGGACAGGGCGTTGTTGACCAGCACGTCCAGGCGGCCGTAGCGCTCCACCGCGTACGCCACGGCGGCCCGTACCGCCGCGTCGTCGCTCACGTCGCAGGCCGCGGGGGCGGCCTCGGCCCGCAGCCCGTCGGCGCGCAGGGCCGCCGCGGCCTTGGCCGCGCGCTCGCCGTCCGCGTCGGTCAGCAGGACGTCCGCGCCCTCCGCCGCCAGGCGGCGGGCGGTGGCCGCGCCGATGCCCCGGCCCGCGCCCGTGATCAGTACTGCGTACCCCTCGAACCGCTCCACGCGGCCAGGACTACCCCGCCAGGCACTTCGCAACCGCCTTCACCAGCGCCTGGGCGCGCGGGTCGGCGGTGACGTTCTTCTGCATGCCGTTGGTGACGTAGCCGAAGGCGATGCCGGACTCGGGGTCGGCGAAGCCCAGCGAGCCGCCGCGGCCGGGGTGGCCGAAGGAGCCGGGGGCCAGCAGCGGGCAGGCCGGGCCGTGGAGCATGTAGCCCAGGCCGAAGCGGGTGCCGGCGACCAGGACCCGGTCCGGGCCGGCCGACTCCTCCGTGCGGGCCACGGTCAGGGTGGCCGGGGCGAACAGGCGGCGGCCGCCGTCGACGACGCCGATGAGGGAGGCGTAGAAGCGGGCGAGCGCATCCGCGGTGGCGATGCCGTTGGAAGCGGGCAGCTCCGCGGCGCGGAAGGCCGCGTCGTTCTCGTCGGCGGCCGGCTCGATGGCACCGAAGGCGCGGCGCGTGAGGGAGGCGGGGTCGGCGTACGCGGCGGCGACCGATGCCTTGGGACGGACGCGCAGCCCGGCCGAGGCGGGCGCCGGCGGGGGTTCGACGGCCGCGAGGCGGCCGACGCGCTGCTCCTCGGAGGCGGGCAGGCCTATCCACAGGTCCAGGCCGAGGGGACCGGCGATCTCCTCGGCCACCCAGGTGCCCAGGGTGCGGCCGGTGATCCGCAGGACGAGCTCGCCGAGCAGCCAGCTGAAGGTCTGGGCGTGGTAGCCGTGGTCGGTGCCGGGCTCCCAGGCGGGGGCCTGGGCGGCGAGCGCCGCCGGGCCGCTGGTGCCGTCCAGGGCCTCGGCCGGGGTCAGCGGGGTGTCGAGGGCGGGCAGCCCGGCCCGGTGGGCGAGCAGGTGGCGCACCAGCACCCGCTCCTTGCCGGCCGCCTTGAACTGCGGCCAGTACGTGCCGACGGGGGCGTCCAGGTCGACCTGGCCGCGCTGGTGGAGCAGCAGCAGGACGGCCGCGGCCACACCCTTGGTGGCGGAGCGCACGACCTGGGCGGTGCCGCGCGTCCAGGGCCCGGAGGGGGCTTCGCCTGCGTCGCGGGCGCCGCCCCACAGGTCGGCGACCTTGCGGCCGTCCCGGTAGACGGTCACGGCCGCGCCGCGCTCACCGCGCCGCGCGAAGTTGTCCGCGAAGGCGTCCCGGACCGGCTCGAAGCCGTCCGCCACCGTGCCCTGGACGTCCACCACTGTTGCCCGCTCCCACTGTCCCGATCGCTACAAAACCATCCACCATGGTGCAACGCGGCCACGGGTGCCCCGGACCGGGGGGTCACCCCCGCACGGCCACCGAGCGGGGGTCGAAGCCGAAGGGCAGCTCCAGGCGGTGCGAGCGCATCAGGCCCTCGTCGCACAGCAGTTCCCGGGTGGGGGCGTCGGCGGCGATGACGCCGCCGCTGAGGATCACCGACCGCTCGCACAGCTCCAGGGCGTAGGGCAGGTCATGCGTGACCATCAACACAGTCACGTCCAGCGAGCGCAGGATGTCGGCCAGCTCACGCCGCGAGGCGGGGTCGAGGTTGGAGGAGGGCTCGTCCAGGACGAGGATCTCCGGCTCCATGGCCAGGACGGTCGCCACCGCCACCCGGCGCCGCTGCCCGAAGGACAGGTGGTGCGGGGGCCGGTCGGCGTGCTCGGCCATGCCGACGCGCTCCAGCGCCCTGCGTACGCAGGCCTCCAGCTCGGCGCCGCGCAGGCCGGCTGCGGCCGGGCCGAAGGCGACGTCCTCGCGGACGGTGGGCATGAACAGCTGGTCGTCGGGGTCCTGGAAGACGATGCCGACGCGCCGCCGGACCTCGGCGAGGTGCGCCTTGTCCACCGGCAGCCCGGCCACCCGCACCGAGCCCGCGCCGCCGCCGAGGATGCCGTTCAGGTGCAGGACGAGCGTGGTCTTGCCGGCGCCGTTGGGGCCGAGGAGTGCGACGCGCTCGCCGCGGCCGAGGGTGAGGTCGACGCCGAAGAGGGCCTGGTGACCGTCGGGGTAGGCGTAGGCGAGGCCGGACACCTCGAGGGAGGGCACCTCGGGGGAAGCGGCGGGGGACGCGGTCATGGCGGGGTCCATCCGGTCGGGAGACGTCCGCGGACGTCGAGGGGGCGTCGGTCGAAAGGGCGTCGGTCGAAAGGGCGTCGGTCGAAGGGCGTCGGTCGAAAGGCCGGGGGAGCGTCGGCCGGGGGAGGACGTCAGGGCGTCACGGCGTCAGGAGGACACCACTGCCGTCAGGCACACGGCCAGCGCGGCCAGCGGCAACCCGGCCGACTGCGCCCACTGCGCGCGCGAGGCAGTGACCTCGTCGATGACGGGCATCGTCCCGGTGTAGCCGCGGCTGACCATGGCCAGGTGGACGCGCTCGCCGCGCTCGTAGGAGCGGATGAACAGCGCGCCCGCCGACTTGGCCAGCACCCCCCAGTCCCGTACGCCACGGGCGGTGAAGCCGCGCGACTCGCGGGCGATGCGCATGCGGCGCATCTCGTCGGTGACGACGTCGCCGTAGCGGAGCATGAACGAGGCGATCTCCACCAGCAGCGAGGGCATCCGCAGCCGCTGCAGGCCCAGCAGCAGCGACCGCAGTTCGGTGGTGGCGGCGAGCAGGACGGAGGCGGCGACGCCCAGGGTGCCCTTGGCGAGGATGTTCCAGGCGCCCCACAGACCGTTCCGGCTGAGTGCGAGGCCGAGCACGTGCACGTGCTCGCCCTGCGCCACGAACGGCATGAGCAGCGCGAACGCCACGAACGGCACCTCGATCAGCAGCCGGCGCAGCACGAAGCCGGCCGGCACCCGTGCCGTCGCCGCCACCGCCGCGAGCAGCAGCGCGTACAGGGCGAAGGCCCACAGCGCCTCGCGCGGGGTGCACACCACGACCACGACGAAGCAGAAGGCCGCCGCGATCTTGCAGTGCGGGGGGAGCCGGTGGACGGGGGAGGAGGCGTGCCGGTAGAGCTTGTGGACGTGGCCCGCGCCCATGTCAGGACGTCCCGGTGCCGGCGGACACCGCGGCGGCGCCCTCCTCGGCGCGGCCGCGCCGGCGCCGGACGACCACGAAGACGCCGGTGCCCACGGCCAGCGTCGCGCCGACGCCGATCACACCGGCCAGACCGCCGGACAGGCGGGCGTCGCCCACGTCCTTGACCTGGTAGTCGGCGAGCGGGGAGTCCTTGGCGGCGTGCTCCTTCTCGCGGGAGTCGATGCCCTTGTCGTGGGCGACCTTCTCCAGGCCGTCGGGGCTGGTGGAGGCGTAGTAGCTGAGGAAGCCTGCGAGGACGACGGCGACGGCGAGGCCGACGGCGAGCACCCGGCGCAGGGGCGCGGGGGAGGCGGGGGCGGCGGGCGCGGCCTCGGGCACGACGGTGGTGGTGCCCTGCGCGGTGCGCAGCTGCAGCGGGCGGCGCAGGTCGCGGGCGCCGTGGACGAGGTCGGGGCGCACGGCCATGACCGCGCCGACCGTCAGCGCGGTGATGACGGCCTCGCCGATGCCGATGAGGACGTGCACGCCGACCATGGCGGTGAAGACCTTGCCGATCGCGACGTCGGTGGTGCCGCCCAGCGCGTAGACGAGGGTGAAGGCGCAGGCCGCCGCCGGGACGGAGACCAGCGCGGCGACGAAGGCGGCGGCGGTCACCGAGGAGCGGCGCCGCGGCAGCGCCTTGGCCAGCAGCCGGAAGAGCCCGTAGCCGAGGGCGGTGGTGACCACGGCCATGTCGGTGATGTTGACGCCGAGCGCGGTGAGCCCGCCGTCGGCGAACAGCACGCCTTGCATCAGCAGCACCACGGATATGCAGAGCAGGCCGGTCCAGGGGCCGACGAGTATGGCGGCCAGGGCCCCGCCCAGCAGGTGGCCGCTGGTGCCGGCGGCCACGGGGAAGTTCAGCATCTGTGCGGCGAAGACGAAGGCCGCCACCAGGCCGGCGAGCGGCGCGGTGCGCTCGTCGAGCTCCCTTCGGGCACCGCGCAGGCCGGCGGCGACGGCGGTTGCCGCCACGGCTCCGGTGGCCAGCGATACCGGGGCATCGATGAATCCGTCGGGTACGTGCATGACGGCGCTCCGTCCGTGTCGCTCGTTCGTGTCGCTCGTTCAGTCGTGAACCGCTCGATGATAGGGGCTCGCTGCAAAAAGGTCGCAAGAGCGTGCGGAACGCTTCTGCGCGCCCCTCGTCGGCCGACTGTCTTCCAGCTGTCAGGCATCCCGGCTGATCGGGTGAATTTTCATCAACTGCGGATTATGTCCCTAAATGCGGCGCACTCAGGGAGTCGGCCATGCCACTTTCGTCCCCGAGGGGACCCGAAGGGAGACGCCATGCGACGGTTCCGGGAGCTGAGGACGACCACGGTCGTGTCCGCCATATCCGCCGCCGCCCTGCTCGCGACCCTGCCGGGCGCGGCCCGCGAGGGCGCGCCGGCGGCCGGGCGGCCGCAGGGGGCGGGCGCCGCGATGGCGCACAAGGCGCCGCAGGCCCCGCAGGACTACGAGGAGACCGCCTGCGAGGGCTCGCCGCCGGAGGAGGGCGACATCTACTCGCGGCCGCCGAAGACCGGCCCGGACTCCTCGCGCCCCGGCGGCGACCGGCCGCAGACGACCCCGTCCAAGGACGCCGACCGCCCGCGGACCACCCCGCCCAAGGACCCCGACCGCCCGCGGACCACCCCGCCCAAGGACCCCGACCGCCCGCCGCAGGACCCCGACCGCCCGCCGCGCGGCTCCTCGGCGGCCGCGGGGGGCGCCGGGGTTGCCGGGGTCGCCGCCTACGAGCGTCCCCTGCCCCTGAAGTGGCCCCGGAACATGCCGGACCGCGACGAGGCCGTGCGCATGCTGGCCGAACTGGACGTCAAGCCCTTCGACAGCAAGGGCTACGACCGCAAGCACTTCGGTGCGGCCTGCTGGGTGCAGCACGGCGTGGACCGGTGCACCACCCGCCAGGTCGCCCTCAAGCTGCACTCCGACGTCCCGGCCACGCTCGACGGGCCGTGCCGGGTCGTCGCCGGGAAGTGGCACAGCGAGTACGACAACAGGACCATGGCCGACCCGGTGCACGTCGACCTGGACCACCTCGTCCCGCTGCGCAACGCCTGGGGGTCGGGCGCGCGCGACTGGACGCCGCAGAAGCGGCTGGAGTTCGCCAACGATCTGACCGCCTCCCCGGAGCTGATCGCGGTGTCCACCTGGACCAACCGCCGGAAAGGCGACAAGTCGCCCGACCAGTGGATGCCGCAGCTGCCCGAGGCCCAGTGCAAGTACGGCCAGGCGTGGGTCGCGGTGAAGGACTACTACGGGCTCAGCGTCACCGCTGCCGAGAAGGCCAGGCTGCAGGCGGTCCTCGACAAGTGCTGAGCCACGCGAGGCCGGGCGGTTACAGCGCCGCCCGGCTGCCCGTGCCGACCGGCGCCGTCGCATGCGCCGCCTGCCGGGCGGCCTGCTCGACCTGGGCGGCCGTGAGCACGTAGCCGGTCTCGGAGTCGGCCGTCGAGCGGGCGAAGACCACCCCGTACACCTTCCCCGACGGGGACAGGAGGGGACCGCCGGAGTTGCCGGGGCGGACGGTGGAGCGCACCGACAAAACGTCGCGCGTGGTGATGCCGTCCCCGTAGATGTCCTGGCCCTTGGCGCGCACCTCGTTGGCCACGACCGCGGCGCGCAGGTCCAGGCCGCCGTTCTCGGGGAAGCCGGCGACGACGGCGGCGTCGCCGCGCTTGGCGCTCTTGTCGAAGGGCAGCACCGGCGCGGTCAGGCCGGGCACGTCCAGGACGGCCACGTCGGTGTCGGGGTCGAAGTAGACGACGTTGGCCTTGTAGGCGCGGCCCACGCCGCCGACGCGCACGGTGGGCCGGCTGACGCCGGCGACCACGTGGGCGTTGGTCATCACGTGCTCCTCGGAGGAGACGAAGCCGCTGCCCTCCTGGCCGCGCCGCCCGCCGCCGACGTCCGCGACGCCCTCGATCTTGACCACGCTGGTGCGCGCGGCCCGGGTGACGGCCGGGGTGACGGAGTCGCCCGAGGGGCGGGCGACGCTGGTGGCGGGCTCGTGCTCGAAGGGGTTGAAGACCTGCGGGAAGCCGGCCCCCGACAGTGCGTCGGTCGTCCGGCTGAACCAGGTGGGCGCCTGCTCGGGCATGGCTTTTTGCACCGCGCCCAGCAGCGTGGACTCCTTGACCTCGCGGGTCAGCAGCGTGGAGTTCGCCGAGACCAGCACGCTGGCGGCCACCCAGCCCACCAGCAGCACCGCCAGCGAGGCCGCCGCCGCGCCGCCGATGCCGTCCAGGCCGCGCACCGGGGCCCAGGTCAGCCGGGAGCGCAGTCGCCAGGCGAACCGCGCGGCCAGCGCGTGGCCGACGGCCGCCGGCAGCAGCACGACCAGGACGGCGACGACGGCCGCGGTCACGGTGCCGGGCTCGAAGGGCCGCAGGGCGAACGGCAGCGCCCACACGCCGACGACCGCACCGCCGAGGAACCCGGCGAACAGCACGACGCTGGCCACCAGGCCCCGGCGGTAGCCGGAGACGGCGTAGCCGATGACGACCAGCAGCAGAAGCAGATCGATGAGGTTCAACGCGGAGCCCTTCCCTTGCACACGCGTCCCCCGGTCGCGCCCACCGGTGTGTGGACCTGTAAGAACGCCGGAACGGCCGGGGGCGGTTCCCCGGCGTGCCGCGGTTGTGGGCTCGTGTGACGTTTTGCACGTTTGGGGAGGCGTGGGACGGGGTCGGTGCGCGCCGGCCGCAGGTTCCCGGCGCGGGGGGGCCGCACACCCTTGCCGGGGTGCGGCGCGGGGGCCCGGTCGGCGATCCGGCCTGGATGCGGGCTTGCGCGACGGCCGGACAGGGCACCTGGGAAGAAACCGGAAGTATTGATTCCGAGCCCTTTATCTCCCGCCCAAACCAACAAGCGAACACCATGGCCGCCAATCGTCCCCAAGCGGGGTTTTCCCGGCAATTCCCAAGCATTGCACGGGCCTTGGGGCTGCTGCAGACTGGGCAGCGCGGAACCATGTTCAAGGATTCGGGGAGATTCATGTCGAGCAATTCGTCACCCGCGGTGTCGGTGCACAGGATAGAAACCCCCAACGGCGATGCGTGGGTGGCCTGGGACGATCAGCGGGACACCGATTACGCCTACGGCGGCAGCCGGATGGTCCCGTTCGTCACACCGGACGAGGAAGCCGTCTCCGTTCTCAGGAGATTAGCCGTCGGCGAGAGCAAACTGAAGAACACCCTCATCAACACCGCCTTCGAGGAGGGAATTCTCGACGGATTCTCCGACCGTTTTCCGCAGGGATTCCTGCAGAGTCGCGTCGGTGGCGGCCGCTGCATCATCAGGCCCCGCGACGCCGACATCGAAAACATCCTCTCCGACCCGCTCTCGCCGGAATTCCGGCGCACGATCGAGCCCATATTCGCGGGCATCGGCGCCTTCCTGAACGAGATGGACGGCAGGATCAAGCTCACCCCCGACTTCGGGCGCTTCGCCGGTCTGGCCGACCTGCTGCTGGAGCACACCCCGCACGTCCTGGGCGTCCGCCGGGAGGTGGGCGGCTGCGGAGGCAAGTCCTCCTTCTCGACAACCGGCGTGATCGCCGCCTTCGAGGAGCTCAAGCCCGGCCCCGCCGGCCCCGTCACCCTCATCGGCTCCGACGGCGCCATGGGCAGCGACTTCTTCGACTACCTCAAGCGCTCCGACCTCCCGGACGTCGCCGTCGCCGACATCGCGTACGCCGCCGGCAGCACCGTCCGCGACGGGTACCCCGTGCTCCCCTCGCGCCCGGGCACCTTCACCACCGAGTGCCTCGGCCGCGGCGGCTCGGTCGTCGCCAACACCTGGGGCAACGAACTGGAGAACGCCGACGTCGACGCCCTGCGGCCCGGCACCCTCCTGCTGCTGGCCCACAACCACTCCGTCCCCGAGGGGCAGGCCGGGCTCGACCTGATGCGCCGCGTGGCCGGGCGCGACGTGCTCGCCCTGCCGGGCCAGGTGCTGACCCTGGGCGGCGCGCTCACCTCCCGCCTGGAGTGGTTCTCCCGGCAGGCCCGGCCCGGCGAGCTGTTCGACAAGCCGCTGGCGCACGACGTGGTCCGCACGGTGATCAGGTACTGGGTCCGGCGCTGCGTCGACTCCGCCGGGGCCGACGGCACCACGCCGTACGAAGCGATGCTCTCCGCCGCGTGAGGCGCACCCGCGACGACGTGAGGTCCCCGGCCGGCCCGGTCGGTCTCGCCGACCGGCCGCCGGCCGGGGAGGCCGGCGGGCGCGGGATCACCCCCGCGCTCGCCGGCGGCATCGTGCTGGCCTCCGCCTCCGGCTACCCGGTCGGCGCACTCGGTGTGGGCGCCGCCCCGCCGTTCCTGCTCACGGCCGGCCGCATCGCGCTGGCGGCGGTGCTCATGACCTGCATCGCGGTGGCGGTGCGGGCCCGCAGGCCGCGCGGGAGGCTGCTGGTGCACACCATGGTCGTCGGCGTGCTCGGGCACTGCGTGCACTTCGCGGGCCTGTACGGCGGCCTGGCCGTGGGCGTGCCGCCCGTGGTCTCGGCGCTGGTCTTCGGCCTGCACCCGGTGCTGACCGCGGTGCTGGCCGGGCTGGTCCTGCACGAGCGCCCGCGCGCCCGGCAGCTGGCGGGGCTCGTCCTCGGCGTGCTCGCCGTGCTCCTCGCACTCGGCGGCCGCCTGCTGTCCGCCGGCGGCCTCGACGCCGGCAGCGCCCTGACCCTGGTCGGCCTGACGGGGCTGGTCTCCAGCGCGGTGTGGCAGCAGCGCTTCTGCGCCGGCGTCGACCTGCGCGCCGCCACCGCCGTCCAGCTGAGCGCCGCCGTCCCGCCGCTGCTGGTGCTGGCGGTGCTGGAGGGCGGCACGGTGCACGACTGGCGCACCGCGGGCTGGGTCGCGCTGTGGCTGGTGGTGGTCAACTCCATCGTCGGCACGCGCCTGCAGCTGGAGGCGGTCCGGCGGGCCGGGGCCGCCCGCACCAGCACGGTCTTCTGCCTGGTGCCCTCGACCGCCGCGCTGCTGTCGTGGGTCATGGGCAACGGCACGCTGAACGCCGGTGTCATCGCCGGCCTCGTCCTCGGCGCCGCCGCCTCCGTCCTGGGCCTGCGGGCCACCCCCGCCGGCCGTACGACGAGTGCGCCGGAGCGAACCGAGAGCTGACGCGCAGCCGGCGGCCGACAGGCGCCACCCGCGCGGCGGGCCCGCGACGCGCACAGGGTCGTTCCCTACGATGGCGCGGTGACCAGTGACACCGCGACGCCCGCCCCCGGAGGCCGAACGACGACGGACGAGCAGCCGCCCCCCTGGCAGCGCAGACTCCGCCGCTTCGGCTATACGGGCGGCGCGGCCGGCCCCGGCGCACGGGAGCGGCTCGTCCCGCCGTTCCCCGAGCCGGGCACCCGGCTGTGGGAGGCGGCGGGGGCCTCGCCCCTGCTCGCCCGGCGGCTCGCGGCGTCCATGGGGTGGGCCGGCCCGCTGGCCGTCGCCCTGTTCGCCGGACTGATCCGCTTCTGGAACCTCGGCAGCCCCAAAGCCGTCATATTCGACGAGACGTACTACGCCAAGGACGCCTGGGCGCTGTGGACGTACGGCTACGAGGTCGAGTGGCCCAAGGACGCCAACGACCAGATCATCGCCGGGCACAGCGCGGTCGGGGACGCCGCCTCGTACGTCGTCCACCCGCCCGTCGGCAAGTGGGTCATCGGCATCGGCGAATGGCTGTTCGGGCTCAATCCGTTCGGCTGGCGCTTCATGGTCGCCGTGCTCGGCACCCTGACCGTCCTGATGCTCTGCCGCATCGGCCGGCGGCTGCTGCGCTCGACCTTCCTCGGCTGCCTGGCCGGCCTCCTGCTCGCCGTCGACGGCCTGCACTTCGTCATGAGCCGCACCGCGCTGCTCGACTCGGTGCTGGTCTTCTTCGTGCTCGCCGCCTTCGGATGCGCCCTCGTCGACCGCGACAAGGTGCGCGCGAAACTCGCGGCCACCCTGCCCGACGACCCGGACACCCCGCCCGACCCGGTCGCCGGCGACCGCACCCGGCTGGGCCTGCGCCCCTGGCGGCTGGCCGCCGGCGTCTTCCTGGGCCTGGCCTTCGCCACCAAGTGGAACGGCGGCGTCTACCTCGCGGCGTTCGCCGTGATGATCGTCCTGTGGGACATCGCCTCCCGCCGCCTGGCCGGCGCCCGGCGCCCCTGGCTCTCCTCGCTGCTGCGCGACATGCCGTGGACGTTCCTGTCGACCGTGCCGGTCGCGATCGGCGTGTACGTGGCGTCGTGGACCGGCTGGTTCACCCACAGCGGCACCTACGACCGGACCAACGGCTGGCGCCACAGCGGCTACAACCGGCACTGGGCGGAGGTCGAGGGCGGCGCCAGCCCCGACGGCTTCCTGGCCGGCGTGCTCAACCCGCTGCGCAGCCTGTGGCATTACGAGACCCAGGTGTGGGACTTCAACACCAACCTCACCTCGCCGCACACCTACCAGTCCAACCCCTGGAGCTGGCTGGTGCAGTCCCGGCCGGTCTCGTACTTCTACGAGTCCCCCGGCGCCGGCAACGGCGGCTGCCCCATGGACTCCGCCGACAAGTGCGCCCGCGAAGTGCTGGCCCTGGGCACCCCGCTGCTGTGGTGGACGGCGTGCTTCGCCCTGCTGTACCTGCTCTACCGCTGGGCCTTCCGGCGCGACTGGCGCGCGGGCGCGGTGCTGTGCGGCGTCGCGGCCGGCTACCTGCCCTGGTTCAAGTACCAGGAGCGCACCGTCTTCGTCTTCTACGCGGTGGTCTTCGTGCCGTTCCTGTGCCTGGCGGTGGCCATGCTGATCGGGGCGATCCTCGGGCCGTCCGGGTCCTCGGAGCGGCGCCGGGTCGTGGGCGCGGTCGGTGCGGGCACGCTCGTCCTGCTCATCATCTGGAACTTCATCTACTTCTTCCCCCTGTACACCGGGCAGGCCATCCCCATGGACGCCTGGCGCAACCGCATGTGGCTGGATACGTGGATCTGACGGCTTTTCGGTCGAGGGGGTCCCGTAGAGTTCCTCCCGAGGTTTTAATCAGGTGATTAAAACCAGGAGGGGGCAAGGGACATGCGCACTGGCGCAAAGATCGCAACCGGCGTCGCCGTCACCGTCGTGGTGGGCGCCGCCGGCCTGGGGGCCTACAACCTCGTCGACGCCGTCGCCAACGGCAACACCGGCACACAAACCGACGCCGCACCCGTCAGAACCGGGCCGCCCACGGCCGACGAGACCTCGCGCACAGCCCGCGAGTTCCTCGACGCCTGGGCGGCCGGCGACACCGCGAAGGCCGCCGGCCTGACCGACAACGTCACGGCGGCCACCACCGCCCTGACCGCCTACCGCGACACCGTGCACGTCCGGAAGGCCACCTTCAAACAAGGCGCCGCCACCGGCACCAAGGTGCCCTTCACCGTCACCGCCGAGATCGTCCTCGACAAGCAGCACTCCACCTGGACGTACGACTCCTCGCTCGACGTCGTCCGCGGGGGCGGCGGACGCGGCCGGGCACTGGTCGGCTGGCAGCCCACCGTCGTCCACCCCGGCATCGACTCCGGCCACACCCTGCGCACCACCGCGACCGAGTCGCCCAAACTCGTCGCCGTCGACCGCAACGGCACCGAACTCGACCCCAAGGCCAACCCCTCGCTCGCCCCCCTCCTGACCGAACTGCGCAAGCGCTACGGCCAGAAGGCCGGCGGCGAACCCACCGTCGCCGTCCGCCTCGAAGGCGCCGAGGCCAGGACCCTCCACGTGGTCGCCGAAGGCAAACCCGGCAAGCTGCGCACCACCCTCGACGCCGGCGTCCAGCGCGCCGCCGAGGCCGCCGTCGCCCGCCACTCGGATGCCTCCGTCGTCGCCGTCAAACCCAGCACCGGCGAAATCCTCGCCGTGGCCGACGCGAAGAAAACCGAGTTCAACCCGGCCCTCTCCGGTACGACCGCGCCCGGCTCCACCATGAAGGTCATCACCGCGGCCATGCTGCTGGAAAAGGGCGTCTCCGCCCCCGGCAAGCACCTGCCGTGCCCGAAGAACGCCACCTACGGCATGACCTTCCACAACGTCGAACACAGCGAGAACCCCGACGCCACCTTCGCGCAGGACTTCGCCGCCTCCTGCAACACCGCCTTCATCTCCTTCGCCGGCAAGATCCCCGACAGCGCGCTCGCCGACGAGGCCCGCGACGTCTTCGGCATAGGCCTCGACTGGAAGACCGGCGTCAGCACCTTCGACGGCCGCGTACCGGCGGATGCCGGTGCCGGCAAGGCCGCAGCCCTCATCGGGCAGGGCCGCGTGCAGATGAACCCGCTCACCATGGCCTCCGTCGCGGCCACCGTGCGCACCGGCAGCTTCCACCAGCCGTACCTCGTCGCCCCCGACATCGACGGCCGCCAGCTCGCCCGCGCGCCGCGGTCCCTGCCGGCGGGCGTCGCACGCGACCTGCGCGCCATGATGCGGCTGACCGCCGTCTCCGGCACGGGCGCCCACGCGATGTCCGGGCTGGGCGGGGACATCGGGGCCAAGACCGGCTCGGCCGAGGTCGACAACCAGACGGCGCCCAACGGGTGGTTCACCGCCTACCGCGACGACGTCGCCGCGGCGGCGGTCGTCCCCCAGGGCGGCCACGGCGGCGACTCGGCGGGTCCGATCGTGGCAGCGGTCCTGCGCGCCGGCTGAGGCCGACGGGGGCGCCGGCCACCGGGCCGCACCGGACCGTCGAGCTCGTCCCGCCGCAGGCGCCTCGCGTGACCGGCGCGACAGCGCCGGGCCGCCAACCCGCACTAGCGTCACCGGACATGACCCCCCTCGTCGCCGTCGCCGTCCTCATCGCCGCCGTCACGCACGCCACATGGAACGCCATCGCCCACGGCATCAAGGACCAGCTGATCGCCTTCACGCTGGTCGGTGGCGGCGGTGCCGTGGCCGGGTTGCTCATGGTGCCGTTCACGGCGCAGCCGGCTGCCGCGGCCTGGCCGTACCTGGTCGCCTCGGCACTGGTGCACGTCCTCTACCAGGCCCTGCTGATGCGGTCGTTCAGCCTCGGCGACTTCGGGCAGATGTATCCGATCGCCCGCGGTACGGCGCCGCTGGCCGTCACCGTGCTGGCGGCGGTGTTCGCCGGCGAGAGCACCGGCGGCATGCAGCTGGCCGGGGTCGCCGTGGCCTCCACGGGGCTGGTGGGTCTGGCCCTGTGGGGCATCCGCGGTTCCGGGACCCGGCCGCACTGGCCGGCGATCGGGGCCGCCGTCGCGACGGGCCTGTCCATTGCCGGGTACACCGTCGTCGACGGCCTGGGCGTACGGGCCTCCGGCACCCCGCTCGGCTACATCGCCTGGCTGATGATCCTGGAGGGCCTGGCGATCCCCGCCTGGGCGGTGGCCGCCCGGCGCGGCCGGCTGGGTGCGCAGATGCGGCCCTTCCTGGCCCGCGGCCTGCTCGGCGGGCTGTTGTCCGTCTGCGCCTACGGGCTGGTGCTGTGGGCCCAGACGCGGGCCGCGCTCGCGCCCATCGCGGCGCTGCGCGAGTCCTCGATCCTGGTGGGCGCCGCGATAGGCGCGGTGGTGATGAAGGAACGTTTCGGTGCGCCGCGCATCGCCGCCGCGGGCCTGATGGTGCTCGGTATCGGCCTGATGCTGCACGCGGGCTGACGCGGGTGGCCGACACGGCGGCACGGGAGTGACATTCGGCCACTTGGCAGCCCTTTTCCGGTATTCCTGGCAGCCATGCGCAATCGCCATCGCCATCCCCACTGCATTTCCGCCGCCGTACTCCTTGCCGCGGCCGCCGCGACCGTGGCCGCCGCGCCCGCGCCGCCCGCCGTACCGGCCAACAAGCTCGTCATCAACCGCACCGGCACTCTCGCGTCCGACGGCACCGTCACCCTCACCGGCACCTACCGCTGCTCGGTGAACCACTCGGCCGGTCCCGTCTTCGTCGTCACCAACCTCACGCAGGGTGGTACGACCGTCGGCATGGGCGATGCCCCGGCCACCTGTGACGGCCGTCAGCACGCCTGGCGCAACTCCAGCCACCCCGCCCGCCCCTTCCAGCCGGGTCCGGCCCGGACGGAAGGGACGGTGATGGAGCTGCGGCGGCAGAAGAGCGGGGTCCCGGTGCCGCGGTTCCTGGTCGTCGTCCCCGACACCCCCATCACGCTCACCGCCCACCGCCGGCACTGACCGCCCGGCGGAGGCGGACCGTACGGGCCGGGCCGCGGCGTCCCTGCGAGGATGGGAGGCGTGACTGGAACTCTCGTACTCGCAGGAACCCCCATCGGCGACGTGGCCGACGCGCCCCCGCGGCTGGCCGCCGAGCTCGGCACCGCCGAGGTGATCGCCGCCGAGGACACCCGGCGGCTGCGCCGGCTGACCCAGGCGCTGGGGGTGCACACCACCGGCAAGGTGGTCTCCTACTTCGAGGGCAACGAGTCCGCCCGCACCCCCGAGCTGGTCGAGGCCCTGGTGGGCGGGGCGCGGGTGCTGCTGGTCACCGACGCCGGCATGCCGTCGGTCTCCGACCCCGGCTACCGCCTGGTGGCCGCGGCCGTCGAGCGCGGTGTGCGGGTCACGGCCGTGCCGGGCCCCTCCGCGGTGCTCACGGCGCTGGCCCTCTCCGGGCTGCCGGTGGACCGGTTCTGCTTCGAGGGCTTCCTGCCGCGCAAGGCCGGCGAGCGGCTCGGCCGGCTGCGGGAGGTGGCCGAGGAGCGGCGCACCCTGGTCTACTTCGAGGCCCCGCACCGCCTCGACGACACCCTCGCCGCGATGGCCGAGGTCTTCGGCACCGACCGGCGCGCCGCGGTGTGCCGGGAGCTGACCAAGACGTACGAGGAGGTCAAGCGCGGTCCGCTGGGCGAGCTCGCGGCCTGGGCGGCCGAGGGGGTCAAGGGCGAGATCACCATCGTGGTGGAGGGCGCCGCCGAGCGCGGCCCCGAGGAACTGGACGCCGCCGAGCTCGTCCGCCGGGTGCGGGTGCGCGAGGAGGCGGGGGAGCGCCGCAAGGAGGCGATTTCGGCCGTGGCGGCGGAAACAGGTCTACCCAAGCGCGTCGTGTTCGATGCCGTCGTGGCGGCAAAAAATGCCACTTCCAACGGTTGACAATAAGGTAAAGCGCTAACCTGAAAAGCAAAGCCCAGGCATGGTGGCCTGCGGCTTCGGACATGGAGCCGCCAAGTTTGCCCCAATTCGCGGGCCGGGCTGCTGCGCCGGCGGCGGGATGGGCGTTCCCTGGACGTGGGGACGTTCCGGTCCCCGTGAGAGCGCGTCCAGAGCTTGTCCCGACGGACAAGAGGAGCTGCCATGAGCGAGATTGCAGGAGCTTCGAGCGGTGCCCGGCCCGTGACCCGCGTCCGTACGATTCCCGAACAGAGTGCCGGCGCTTTTGAGCCGGCCCACGAGTCCTACTCGTTCGCCTGCATGCGGTGCGGGCACGCGTGGGAACAGTCGTACGAAATACGGCACCACGTCGACGCGAAGGGCGAACCGTTCGTCGTCTACTACGCCGACGGCGAGCGCGTCCCCTCGCCGCTGACCCGGCCCACGTGCCTGAACTGCGGCGCCCACGTCGTGCGCATCATGCGCTCCGGGCAGGTCTCGGTCGTCGCCGAGGCCCTGCACCTCTCCAGCCGCAACGCCGTGCCCGTCGACGAGCAGTCGCCCGCCGGCCCCATCCACGACGGCGGCGACCGGGCGGCGCGGCGCGAGCGCAGCGGGCACCACTGGCACCTCTCGGACCTGCTGCACCCGTTCCACCGCAAGTAACCGCGATGCGAGCGGCGCCGCGAGGTCCATAGAATCGCGGCCATGGCGGCAACAGCATCGAACAGCAGTCCGGCGGATGGCGGGCGGAAGAAGAACGACGAGAAGAACGTTCCCCCGCCGCTGCCGGCACCGCTGTCCGTGCCCGTCGCCGACGCGCACACCCATCTCGACATGGCCCACGACAGCGTCGAGGACGCCCTGGCCAAGGCCGCCTCCGTCGGAGTCACCACGGTCGTCCAGGTGGGCTGCGACGTCGCCGGATCCCGCTGGGCGGCCGAGACCGCCGCCGCCCACGAGGCCGTGTGGGCCGCGGTCGCCCTCCATCCCAACGAGGCGCCCCGCATCGTCCACGGCGACCCCGACGGCTGGTCCCGCCAGGGCGCCCGGCAGCCCGGCGGCGACGCCGCCCTCGAGGACGCCCTCGCCGAGATCGACCGCCTGGCCGCCCTGCCGCACGTACGCGGCGTCGGCGAGACCGGCCTCGACTTCTTCCGCACCGGGCCCGAGGGCAAGGCCGCCCAGGAACACTCCTTCCGGCGCCACATCGACATCGCCAAACGCCACGGCAAGGCCCTGGTCATCCACGACCGCGACGCCCACGACGACGTCCTGCGCGTCCTGCGGGAGGAGGGCGCGCCCGAGCGGGTGGTCTTCCACTGCTACTCCGGGGACGCCGAGATGGCGAAGATCTGCGCCGAAGCCGGCTACTACCTGTCCTTCGCCGGCAACGTCACCTTCAAGAACGCCCAGCACCTGCGCGACGCGCTCGCCGTCGCCCCCCTCGACCGCGTCCTCGTCGAGACCGACGCGCCCTTCCTGACCCCCGCCCCGTATCGCGGACGGCCCAACGCGCCCTACCTCATTCCGGTCACCTTGCGCGCGATGGCCGCGGTGCGCGGCATCGACGAGGACGCGCTGGCCACGGCGGTCGCGGCGAATACCGCACGGGCATTCGGGTACTGACACCGGAATTCGCGACACCGTGTGACGGTATGACTTTGGTCCGTGATGGCGGCTCCGCTACAGTCCGGGCCTAGCCGGACTCAGTGGAGTGTCGTGAGCCAAGCACCGGGCAGCCCCCACTACGGGGAGTACACCCCGTACGCCGAGCCGTACGAACCCTTCGGCCAGCCGCACCTGCCGCGCCAGGGCGCGGCGGACGACGCGGCCTCGACGTCGGTACTCCCCGTGACGGACGAGGCCCCGCCCCCGGGCGGCCGGGCGGCGGCCCGGCGCAGCCGTGGCCGGCGCGGACGCACGGAGCCACCCCCGACGGAGAGTGCGCCGCCCGCCCCGGGCGGCCGCGCGGCGGCCCGACGGGCGGCCGCGGGCGGCAAGGACTGGTGGAGACGCGGCGAGCCGGCAGATGGCGCGAGCAGCCCCGGCGGCCGAGCGGCCGCCCGCCGCGCGGCTGCCGCGGCCGCCGCGGGCGGCAAGGAGCGGCGCAAGCGGACGCAGACGCCCCCGGCCGACCACCGCTCCGGCGGTGAGCCGGCGAACGGCCCGGGCACCTCCGGCGAGGCACCGCCGGTGCACGGCGAGCCGGTGGCCGGCCCGGGCGGCCGCGCGGCGGCGCGGCGCCGCGGACGCGGCGGGACACCCCCGGTGGACGGTGAGCCGGTCACCGGCGCGGTCGCCTCCGGCGAGACGGCGGCCCGGACGGCGGAGCGGCGGAGCAACCCCGACGAGACGACAGCCCCGACGGGCCGCGCGGCGGCGCGGCGCGCCGCCGCGGCCGGCAGGGGGCGCCGGAAACGCCCGGCCCCCGCCACGGACGGGTACGTGCCCGACGGCGGCACCTCCGGCGGCCGCGCCGCGGCCCGCCGCCGGCGGGCCCTGGCGCCCTCGGCCGGCCACGAGGGCGCCGGCGGCCCACAGCCGGCCGACCTCCGGGGCGCCGACGACGCGGGGAGGTACCTCCCCGGCAGCCGTGCCCCGGTCGGGTATCCACCCGCCGCCGACCCGCAGGGCGGCGCCCCCGACCGGGGTCGTGCCGCAGAGGGACACCCGCCCGAGGGCGGCGATGCCCACGGCGGGCGCGCCGTGGTGTGGCCGGTGCAGGAGGCCGGGCACGCCGGCGCCCCGGCGAGCGGCGCCGCCCCCGGCGGCCGCGCCGCTGCGCGGCGGGCGCGGGCGGCAGCGGCGAGCGGCGCCGAGGGTGGTGGCGGCGAGCCGGGCGGTGCACGTGTCGCGCATGGGTATCCGCCCGCCGGTGGCCCCCTCGGCGCCGATGCCGGGGCGTATCCGCCCGGGCCGGGTGCCGCCCCCGGCGGCCGCGCCGCTGCGCGGCGGGCGCGGGCGGCAGGAGGCGCCGAGCCGGGTGGTGGGCGGCGTCGGCGGGGGGAGGGGGCCGAGGCGTTGCGGCGGTTGGTGCCGCAGGCGCTTGTCGTGGCCTTTCTGGCCGGTGGGACGTCCGCGTTCATCGCGGAGGACAAGACCGTCCAGCTCAGTGTGGACGGCAGGCCCCGCACCCTGCACACGTTCGCCGACGACGTGGCCGAGTTGCTCTCCGACGAGGGGATGGCCGTCGGGGAGCACGACATCGTGGCGCCGGGGCCGCATCACGATCTGGCGGCCGGTGATCAGGTGATCGTGCGGTACGGGCGGCCGGTGGCGCTGACGCTCGACGGTGAGCGCCGCCAGGTGTGGACGACGGCCCGTACGGTCGACGGGGCCCTGCGGCAGCTGGGCGTGCGGGCCGAGGGGGCGTATCTGTCGGCGTCCCGTTCGGCGCCCATCGGGCGCCAGGGCCTGGATCTGGATGTGCGCACGGAGCGCACGGTGACGTTCATGGCCGACGGCCGGGAGCGCACGATCCGTACGAACGCGGCGACCGTGCGCGAGGCGCTGGAGCAGGCCGGGATCGGCCTGAACGGCCAGGACACCACGTCCGTGGATCCGGAGAGCTTCCCGCGCGAGGGGCAGACGATCTCCATCATGCGGATCTCGGCCGACACCGAGACGCGTGAGGAACCCATCGACTTCCCGACCGAGCGCCGCCAGGACCCGACGTTGTACAAGGGCACGGAGGTGGTCGTGCAGCGCGGTGAGAAGGGCGTGCAGCGGGTGACGTACGCGCTGCGCACGGTCAACGGAGTGCAGCAGAAGCCGAAGAAGGTCTCCACGCAGGTGGTGAAGCAGCCGAAGACGGAGATCATCAAGGTGGGGACGAAGGCCAGGCCGACCACCGTGCAGGGCACGGACCACCTGAACTGGGGCGCGCTGGCCCAGTGCGAGGCGGGCGGGCGGCCCGACGCGGTGGACCCGTCGGGCACGTACGGCGGGCTGTACCAGTTCGACGTGCGCACCTGGCAGTCGCTGGGCGGCAGCGGGCGCCCGCAGGACGCCTCGTCGGACGAGCAGACGTTCCGGGCGAAGAAGCTGTACGTCAGCCGGGGGGCGAGCCCGTGGCCGGTGTGCGGCCGTAAACTTCACGGGTGAGCTCCAGCCCCAGCACAGACCCCTCCGGCGAGTCCGGCGCCCTGCTCGGCCCGGCCGACGTCCGCGAACTGGCCACCGCCCTCGGGGTGCGCCCCACCAAGCAGCGCGGCCAGAACTTCGTGATCGACGCCAACACCGTGCGCCGCATCGTGCGGACCGCCGAGGTGCGGCCCGACGACGTGGTCGTCGAGGTCGGCCCCGGCCTGGGGTCGCTGACGCTGGCCCTGCTGGAGGTCGCCGACCGGGTGACGGCCGTCGAGATCGACGACGTGCTGGCGGCCGCGCTGCCCGCGACGATCGGCGCCCGGCTGCCCGGGCGCGCCGACCGGTTCGCGCTGGTGCACAGCGATGCCATGCACGTGGCCGAGCTGCCCGGCCCGGCGCCGACGGCGCTGGTGGCCAACCTGCCGTACAACGTCGCCGTCCCGGTGCTGCTGCACATGCTCGACCGCTTCCCGAGCATCGAGCGCACGCTGGTGATGGTGCAGTCGGAGGTCGCCGACCGGCTCGCCGCGCGGCCGGGCAACAAGGTGTACGGCGTGCCGTCGGTGAAGGCCAACTGGTACGCGGAGGTCAAGCGTGCCGGCGCCATCGGCCGCAACGTCTTCTGGCCGGCGCCCAACGTCGACTCGGGCCTGGTCTCGCTGGTGCGCCGCAGCGCGCCGGTGGAGACGACGGCCACCAAGGAAGAGGTCTTCGCCGTGGTCGACGCCGCCTTCGCGCAGCGCCGCAAGACGCTGCGCGCGGCGCTGGCCGGCTGGGCCGGTTCGGCGGCCGCCGCCGAGGCGGCCCTGGTGGCCGCCGGGATCTCGCCGCAGGCCCGCGGGGAGTCCCTGACCGTCCACGAGTTCGCCGCGATCGCCGAACAGAAGGGCGCAGCCCAGTGACCGCATCCGTCACGGTCCGCGTACCGGCCAAGGTCAACGTCCAGCTGGCCGTGGGCCCGCTGCGGCCGGACGGCTTCCACGACCTGGCCAACGTCTTCCTGGCCGTGGGCCTGTACGACGAGGTCACCGTGCGCCCGCACGACGGGCTGAAGGTCACCTGCGAGGGGCCGGACGCCGACAAGGTGCCCCTGGACGCCACCAACCTGGCCGCCCGCGCCGCCCTCGCCCTCGCCGCCCGGCACGGGCGGGAGGCGAACGTGCACCTCCACATCGCCAAGGACATCCCCGTCGCGGGCGGCATGGCCGGTGGCAGCGCCGACGGCGCGGGCGCCCTGCTGGCCTGCGACGCCCTGTGGGGCACGGGCGCCTCCCGGGACGAACTGCTGGAGATCTGCGCCGAGCTCGGCAGCGACGTGCCCTTCAGCCTCGTCGGCGGCGCGGCCCTCGGCCGCGGCCGGGGCGAGCTGCTCACGCCGCTGGAGACCGGCGGCACCTTCCACTGGGTCTTCGCCGTCGCCGACGGCGGCCTGTCCACGCCGGCCGTGTACGCCGAGTGCGACCGCCTGCGCGCGGGGACGGCCGTCCCCGACCCGGAGCCGTCTGCGGATCTCCTGGCGGCCCTGCGCGCCGGTGACGCGCCCGCCCTCGCGGCGGTGCTGGCCAACGACCTGCAGCCGGCCGCCCTGTCCCTGCGCCCCGCGCTGGCCGGCACCCTCGCCGCGGGCAGCGGGGCCGGTGCCCTGGCCGCGCTGGTCTCCGGCTCGGGCCCCACGACCGCCTTCCTGGCGGCGGACGAGGCAACGGCCCGCAAGGTGGCCGACGCCCTGACCGCCTCGGGCACCTGCCGGGCGGTACGCACGGCCCGCGGCCCGGTGCCGGGGGCGACGGTGGTGGCGGGCTGACCCGCCCCCGTTGAAGATCACGGGTTTGGGACAATAGGGGTGTTCCGGCCGCCGCAGGGGCGGCCCCGACCGAGGCCGGGCCCATGACCTCCATACGACCCTCCGGGATACGACCCTCCCGCCGCCGTGCCGCCGCCACCCGGTGCCTCGTGCCCGCCGTGGCCACGGCGCTGGTGACGACCGGGCTGTTCGCCGGCACCTCCCTGGCCGCCGCGGCGGCCGCGCCCGCCCCCGTACCCGTTCCCGCGGCGGCGCCCGCCGCCGACTGGAGGGTGCCGCGGCTCGCGGTCATGCCGCTCGGCGACTCGATCACCCGCGGCGTGGGCAGCTCCACGGGTTCCGGCTACCGCGTCGCCCTGCGCGACCGCCTGACCGGGCACGCCGACGACCTGCGGTTCGTGGGCTCCGTACGGACCGACGGCCAGGACAACGAGGGCCACCCCGGCTGGATGATCGACGACCTGGCCGACAACATCGACCGCTGGCTCGCGGAGACCCGGCCCAATGTCGTCACGCTGAACATCGGCACCAACGACATCGACGCCGACTTCCACTCCGCGGACGCCCCCGCCCGCCTCGGTGCCCTCGTCGACCGCATCACCGCCGCGGCCCCCGGCGTCACCGTCCTGGTCTCCTCGCTCGTACCGAACAACACCAAGGACGACCCGGCGCGCAACGAGCGCGTCAAGCAGTACAACAGCACCCTGCCCGGGCTCGTCGCCGAGCGGCAGCGCAAGGGCCTGCACGTCGGGTACGTGGACATGGGCGCCGTCACCCCGGACGACATCGGCGACCGGCTCCACCCCAAGGACGCCGGCTACGCGAAGATGGCCGACGCCTTCTACGGCGGCATCGCCCGCGCCGCCGCCGACGGCTGGATCCGGCCGACCGTCGACGTCAGACCCGCCCCGCCCGCCGCCGCACCGCAGGGCGACTACAAGGTCGACATCAACGGGGACGGCAGGGCCGACTACCTCGTGGTCGACGACGACGGCTCCGTGCGCGCCTGGCGCAACGACGGCGGCGACACCGGCAAGGGCTGGGCCCCCCTCGGCCGCATCGCCACCGGCGACTACGCCTCCGGCACCAAGGTGCGCTTCGCCGACATCGACGGCGACGGCAGGGCCGACTACCTGATCCTCGACAAGGACGGCTCGGTCCGCGCCTTCCTCAACAACGCAAGCGCCGCCAAGCCCGACGACTGGAAGCGCTACGGACGCCTCGCCACGGGCATCCCCGGGGCACCCGCCGACCGGGTGCGCTTCGCCGACGTCAACGGCGACCGCAAGGCCGACTACCTCGTGGTCGACGACGACGGCTCCGTGCGCGCGTGGCTCAACAACGGCGGCGACCAGGGCAAGGGCTGGATCAGCGCCGGCCTCATCGCCACCGGCGACCACGCCTCCGGCACCAGGGTGCGCTTCGCCGACGTCGACGGCGACGGGAAGGCCGACTACCTCGTCGTGAACGACGACGGCTCCGTCCACGCCTGGATCAACACCGGCGCCGGCGTGGCCGACCGCTGGAGCGACGCCGGCCTCATCGCCACCGGCACCAAGGCGGCGCCCGGCTCGGCGGTGCGCTTCGCCGACGTCGACGGCGACGGGAAGGCCGACTACCTCGCCGTGGACGAGGACGGCTCCGTCCACGCCTGGATCAACAAGGGCGCCGGCCGCGCCGACCGCTGGAGCGACGCCGGAACGATCGCCACCGGCACCGGCAAGCGCACCGGCAGCCGCGTCCACATCTGACCCCGGCCGATAACGGCCCACGCCCCCCCCGCGGGCGCCCGTCCGGGGCGCCCGCGGGGGCGTGGGATCCTGGAGACAGTCCCAGCAAGCGAGGAGCCCCATGGCAGCCAACCTGGTCAATCTGGAAGCCGTCGACAAGGTGTACGGCACCCGTGCCCTGCTCGACGGTGTCTCCCTCGGCGTCAACGAGGGCGACCGGATCGGCGTGGTCGGCCGCAACGGCGACGGCAAGACCACGCTCATCCGCATCCTCGCCAAGCTGGAGGAGGCCGACAAGGGCCGCGTCACCCACGTCGGCCACCTGCACCTGGGCGTGCTCACCCAGCACGACTCCCTCGACCCCGCAGCAACGATCCGGCACGAGGTCGTCGGCGACATGGCCGACCACGAGTGGGCCGGCAACGCCAAGATCCGCGACGTGCTCACCGGCCTCTTCGGCGGCCTGGACCTGCCCGCCTTCCCGCAGGGCCTGGACACCGTCATCGGCCCGCTCTCCGGCGGCGAGCGCCGCCGCATCGCCCTGGCCAAGCTGCTCATCGCCGACCAGGACCTCATCGTCCTGGACGAGCCCACCAACCACCTCGACGTCGAGGGCATCTCCTGGCTCGCCGGCCACCTGCAGCAGCGCCGCTCGGCCCTGGTGTGCGTCACCCACGACCGCTGGTTCCTCGACCAGGTGTGCACCCGCATGTGGGACGTCCAGCGCGGCACCGTCCACGAGTACGAGGGCGGCTACAGCGACTACGTCTTCGCCCGCGCCGAACGCGAGCGCATCGCCGCCACCGAGGAGGCCAAGCGGCAGAACCTGATGCGCAAGGAGCTCGCCTGGCTGCGCCGCGGCGCCCCGGCCCGCACCAGCAAGCCGCGCTTCCGCATCGAGGCCGCCAACGAGCTGATCGCCGACGTGCCGCCGCCGCGCGACAGCTCCGAGCTGATGAAGTTCGCCAGCTCCCGGCTGGGCAAGACCGTCTTCGACCTGGAGAACGTCACCGTCCAGGCCGGCCCCAAGGCGCTCATCCAGCACCTGACCTGGCAGCTCGGCCCCGGCGACCGCATCGGCCTCGTCGGCGTCAACGGCGCCGGCAAGACCTCCTTCCTGCGCACCCTCGCCGAGGCCGCGCGCACGCAGGGCGAGAAGCAGCCGCCCGCCGGCAAGGTCGTCGTCGGCAAGACCGTCAAGCTCGCCTACCTCTCGCAGGAGGTCGCCGAGCTCGACCCGGCCAAGCGCGTCCTGGAGGCCGTCCAGGAAGTGCGCGACCGCGTCGACCTCGGCAAGGGACGCGAGATGACCGCTGGCCAGCTCTGCGAGAAGTTCGGCTTCTCCAAGGAGAAGCAGTGGACGCCGGTCGGCGACCTCTCCGGCGGCGAGCGTCGCCGCCTGCAGATCCTGCGCCTTCTGATGGACGAGCCCAACGTCCTCTTCCTCGACGAGCCCACCAACGACCTCGACATCGAGACCCTCACGCAGCTGGAGGACCTCCTCGACGGCTGGCCCGGCTCGATGGTTGTCATCAGCCACGACCGCTACTTCGTCGAGCGCACCACCGACCGCGTCTTCGCCCTGCTCGGCGACCGCACCCTGCGGATGCTGCCGCGCGGCCTCGACGAGTACCTGGAGCGCCGGCAGCAGGCCGCCGAGGCCGCCGCCCCGCCCGCCCCCGCCCCGGCCGCCACCAAGCCCGCCAAGCCGGCCGCGGACGCCCGCGCGGCCAAGAAGGAACTGCAGAAGATCGAGCGCCGCCTCGACCGCATCGGCGAGCAGGAGACCAAGCTCCACGAGCGCATCGCCGAACAGGCCACCGACTTCGAGGCGGTCGCCAAGCTCGACGCCGAGCTGCGCGAACTCGCCGCCGAGCGCGACGAACTCGAGATGCGCTGGCTCGACCTGGCCGACGACGCGTAGTCGGCGGGTCGCCGGAACCACCCACTTCGGGGATTGCGCCGAACATGCCAATTTCGATTGATCTTGGTAGTGTCCGGCTGACGCCTCGTCAGAAATGACGTGTGCTGCTCTCAAATTCCGAAGTGGGGTAATCATGCGCAAGTTGCGCAACAGTGCGGTTGTTGTCGGGATGGCTGCCGCCGTGCTGATGGGATTTGCCGGCTCGAGTTCCGCCGCGGGTGCCGGCGGTGCGGACGCTGCAACCTACGGTGTGGACGGCAGTGCGACGTGGACCTATGACAGCCCCACGCACCTGACCATCAGGACGATGACTGTGAGTGACACCAAGGAGGATGGCTACAACGTCTACATCCGCCTGCTCACTCGTGACCGTCATGACAACTTGACGGCCTATTCGAAGCGCTACAACAACAAGGGCGTCGGCACCCACGAGTCCTGGTGGGGCCTCCCCGCCTCGAACAACGCAGGTATTGCGTGGGCCACCATCGAGGTCTGCCGGGGAGACGGGACCTGCGCCCGGGGCCCCTGGCGTGAGAACAACTACGACGGTGACTGAGCACTCTTTCGGAGCGTTGGCGACAGGCGTGTAACGATCCTCCACCGGGCCGGTCTCAGGCTTCCTTGAGCCCAGAGATCGGCCTGTGTGCGGTCAGGGGCGAGTGGTAGAAAGAACACCCGCTCGTTGGCCGCACAATGGCGGGAATCATGCGGTGCACTCCACTGCATTGCCCGGTCCGCGCATACAGAGGAAAGCTGATGTCACAGCCGCCCCAGCCCCCCGAGCCGCCGAAGGGCCCGCCGGCCCCGCCGGGCGGAGGCTTCGGCGCGCCACACGACCCCCGTTCGGGCTTCGGCGCCCCCTCGCCCGCGAAGCCGCCGCAGGCGCCCCCCGCCCAGCCGCCGGCCGCTGCACCGCAGGTGCCGCCGGCCACGCTGGTGGTGACCCCGCAGCAGCAGCCTCCGCAGGTGCCGGCGCCCCAGGCCCCGCAGCCGCCGCAGGGCCCGCCGCCTCCGCCGCCCCCGCCCGGCGGGCGCCCCGGCGACCCCGGTTACGGCTACCCCCAGACGCCCCCGCCGCCCACCGCGCCCCCCGGCTACGGCTACCCGCTCGCGCCGCCCGCCGGCGGCTACGGCTACCCCGGCCAGCCACCGCAGCCCGGCGCGTACCCGCCCATGTCCGCCCCCTATCCGGGCGCCGCTCCCTACCCGGGCGCCCCCGCCCCCGCCGGTACGAAGAAGCGCACGGCGGTCATCGTCAGCGCCGCCGTCGCACTCCTTCTCGTCGTCGGTGGCGGCATCTGGTTCGCCACCCAGGGTGGCGGCAAGGACGACGAGGCCAAGGGCGGCGGCTCCACCAGCCAGTCCGGCAACGGCCCGCAGGGCGGCGGCAAGGCGCCGCGCGCGGTCGACGGCAAGCTGCTCTTCAGCGTCGACCCGGCGCCCGTCACCGACCTCGTCACCGTCAAGGGCATGTGGGTCACCGACAAGGTCTTCGCCAAGGCCGACGTCTACAAGGTGGTCGGCTACGGCCTCTCCGGCGGCAAGCAGTGGGAGATCCCGCTCGACGGCGAGATCTGCTGGTCGTCCCAGCAGACCACCGCCGACGGCAAGACCGCGGTGCTCACCAAGTCCAGCAAGCCGAGCGCCGACCAGAAGGTCGGCGGTCCGTGCAGCCAGGTCGTGGCTATCGACCTCAACAACGGCAAGAAGCTGTGGCAGAAGTCGCTGAAGAACGGCGACCAGGAACTGCGCTTCAACGAGGTCACCGTCGGCGGCGGCACCGTCGCCGCGGGCGGTACGAGCGGCGGCGCGGCCTGGTCGCTGGACGGCAAGGAGCTGTGGAAGCCCAAGCAGGGCGACGACTGCCGCGACGACGGCTACGGCGGCGGCAGCAAGCTCGTCGCGGTGCGCCGCTGCGGCGAGTACGGCAATCCGCAGATGCAGGTGCAGACCCTCGACCCGGGCAGTGGTGCCATCAAGTCGGTCTTCAAGATCCCCGCCGGGCTCAAGTGGGTCCATGTGGCGTCGACCGATCCCCTGGTAGTCGCCGTCGAGGCAGGGCAAGGAAGCGGTACCGCCTCCGACTTCATGGTGCTTGACGACAGTGGCAGCGAGGCGAAGCTGCGCTCGAAGATTTCGTCCGAGAGCGGTGCCTACACCCCTCGCTGCGAGCCCACCAACGTCGAGGGCTGCTTCAAGCTCGCCGTCAGCAAGGACACCCTCTACCTGCCGACCGACGACCACACCAGCGGTAACCCGCAGCAGCCGGGCCGCGTCAACGAGATCGTCGGATTCGACCTGGCCACCGGGCAGTCGCGGGGCAAGGCCGAGGGCATGCCCGGTTCCACTCTGGTCCCGCTGGGCATCGACAAGGACGGCTACCCCATCGGGTACCAGGCCCCGACCTACAAGTCGGGTGGCAAAGTGGTACGAATCGATCCGAAGTCGTTCAAGACCGATGTCCTGCTGAAGAATCCGGCCTCCTCGGCCCAGAGCGAGAGCCAGCTGACGCCCACCCTCAACCCGGCGTTGTGGAGCCAGGGCCGGCTCTACCTGGGCAGCAAGTACGCCGACAAGCCGCGTGCGGTGCAGTTCGGCAAGCAGTACGCCCTGATGATCTTCGGGGGCAGCTGATCCTGATCATTTGACGAGCGCTCCAGCCGTATCCCTGTCCACCGTGTGTGCATGCCTGAACGATCCGTTTCAGTCGGGAAGTACACGTGATGGGCAGGGATTTCGGCATTCCGGGGGACTTCTCACGGGTAAGGGGCGCGGAACGTCGAACAAGCGTGTAGCTTCCCGGGCAAGAGGGTGCCGGGGAGACATGGAGACATACAGACTTGCGTGGTCGGTACCGGGCCACCACGCACGGACAGTCGGGCGACAGGGGGGAAGCTGATGGGCGTGCGGCTCATGGTGGTCGACGACCATCGACTGCTGGCCGAGGCCCTCGCCTCGGCGCTGAAGCTGCGCGGCCACCGCGTCCTCGCGGCGGCCGCGCCCAGTGCGGGAGCGGCGGAACTGGTCATCAGCCGCGCACCCGAGGTGTGCCTGCTCGGCACCGCGTCCCCGGCCGAACCGGGCGTCTTCGACCCGGTCGTCCGCATCAAACGCGAACGCCCCCAGGTCGCCGTCGTCGTCCTCGGCCCCGTGCCCAACCCCCTCGGCATCGCGGCCGCCTTCGCCGCCGGCGCCTCCGGGTACGTCCGGCACAACGAGCGCATCGAAGGCGTCGAACGCGCCATGATGAAGGCGCGCGCCGGCGAGGCCGCCGTCGATCCGCAACTGCTGCAGGGAGCCTTCGTCGAACTGCTCAACCCGGCCGCCCAGCCGGACGACGAGGGCGCACGGCTGCTGCAGCTGCTCACGCCGCGCGAGGTGGAGGTCCTGGTCCGGGTCGCCGAGGGCGAGGACACGCGACTCATCGCGGCGGGAATGGGAATAGCGCCCAGCACGGCCCGCACGCACGTGCAGCGGGTGCTGATGAAACTCGGCGTCGGGTCGAGGCTGGAGGCGGCGGCGCTGGCCGCGCGCACGGGGCTCTTGGAACGAGCGGCGGCACGCGGTGCGGGGGCGATCCCGGCACAGCCGGGGCGCTAGAGACTGTCCGGCGGCTCGCCGTCGTAGGGCACCACGTGCCCCGTCAGGGGCGCGGGGCGCTGTCGATGTGCGGCTGCCGCCGCGTGGGCGCGATCGGCCACCGACGGCCCGCAGCCGAGGCGCTGCCCCTGGACTCCGTCCGCGGACGCGTCGTGGCTTGTCGCGCAGTTCCCCGTGCCCCTGACGGGGCGCACCCGCACAGTTTTGGGGCACCCCCCTCCCGGGGAGGGATGGTGCCGTGAAGAAGACGGCCACCCGGCTCGCGGACGGCCGCGAGCTGATCTATTACGACGCCCGCGACGACGCCGCCCGCGGCGCCGTCACCGATGTGCGCCCCCTCCCGCCGCGCCCCGCCGCCGGCGAGGTCCGCCACGATCCGCTGCTCGGCGAGGGCGTCGTCGTCGCCTCGCACCGCCAGGACCGTACGCATCTGCCGCCCCCCGAGCAGTGTCCGCTGTGTCCGTCCCGGCCGGGCCGGCCGACGGAGATTCCCGCCGCCGACTACGACGTCGTCGTCTTCGAGAATCGTTTCCCCGCCCTGTCGGGGGAGGCGGGCCGCTGCGAGGTGGTGTGTTTCACCGACGACCACGACGCCTCGTTCGCGGCTCTCACCCCGGAGCGCGCTGCACTGGTGCTCGCCGCCTGGACGGACCGGACGGCGGAGCTGTCGGAGCTGCCCGGTGTGGCGCAGGTCTTCTGTTTCGAGAACCGCGGCATCGAGATAGGCGTCACCTTGGCGCATCCGCACGGGCAGATCTACGCCTATCCGTTCGTGACGCCGCGCACCGCCCGCATGCTGGAGTGTGCCGCCGCCCACCGGGCGGGGACCGGACGGAACCTGTTCGAGGACGTCGTGGCGGAGGAGCGCGCCGACGGCCGCCGCATCGTCGCCGAGGGCGCGCACTGGACGGCCTTCGTGCCGCGGGCCGCCCGTTGGCCGTACGAGGTCCAGGTGCATCCGCGCCGCCGCGTACCGGACCTGCTCGCCCTGGACGACGCGGCCCGCGCCGAGTTCCCGGCGCTGTACCTGGACCTGCTGCGCCGCTTCGACCGGCTGTTCGGCGCGGGGGCGCCGCCCACCCCGTACGTGTGTGCGTGGCACCAGACGCCCGTGGTCCACCCCCACAGGGATGAATTCGGCCTTCACCTTCAGCTCTTCACCGTGCGCCGGGCTCCCGGCAAGCTGAAGTTTCTCGCGGGTTCGGAGTCCGCCATGAACGTCTTCGTCAACGACGTGCCGCCGGAGGCCGCGGCCGAGCGACTGCGAGAGGCGGCGGGCGCATGAGCGCGGGGACGTTCCTGGTCACCGGTGGTGCGGGCTATGTGGGCAGTGTGGTGGCGGCGCACCTGCTGCGGGCGGGACACCGGGTGACGGTCCTGGACGATTTGTCGACGGGGCACCGTGATGCCGTGCCCGAGGGCGCGGATTTCGTCCGGGGGCGTGTGCAGGACGCCGCGCGCCATGTGGACGGCTCGTACGACGCCGTGCTGCACTTCGCCGCCTGCTCGCAGGTCGGGGAGTCCGTCGCCGACCCCGAGAAGTACTGGCGCAACAACACCGGCGGCACGCTCGAACTGCTGGCGGCCATGCGGGAGGCCGGCGTACGCCGCCTCGTCTTCTCCTCCACCGCCGCCGTCTACGGCGAACCGGCCGCCGTCCCCCTCACCGAGGACGCCCCCACCGCCCCCACCAATCCCTACGGCGCGAGCAAGCTCGCCGTGGACCACATGATCGCGGGGGAGTGCGCGGCCCACGGCCTGGGCGCGGTGTCCCTGCGCTACTTCAACGTCGCCGGCGCCCACGGCCGTCACGGCGAACGGCACGCCCCCGAGACCCACCTGATCCCCCTCGTGCTGCAGGTGGCCCTGGGCGAGCGCGAGGCGATCGACGTCTACGGCGACGACTACCCGACGCCCGACGGGACGTGCGTGCGCGACTACATCCACGTCGCCGACCTCGCCGAGGCCCACCTGCTCGCGCTGGCCGCCGTGCGCCCCGGCGAGCACCTGGTGTGCAACCTCGGCAACGGCAACGGCTTCTCGGTGCGCGAGGTCGTCGAGACCGTCCGCAAGGTGACCGGGCACCCCGTGCCGGAGCGCCCGGCGCCGCGGCGGCCCGGCGACCCGGCCGTCCTCGTCGCCTCGGCGGCCCGGGCCGCCGAGGCGCTCGGCTGGCGGCCCCGGCGGCCGGAGCTGGCCGGGATCGTCGAGGACGCCTGGGAGTTCGCCCGGCGGCGCGCGTGAGCGCGGAGCGGGCCGCGCGGGCGTTCCGCGCCCGGTACGGGATGCCGTGCGCGGGGGTGTGGGCGGCGCCGGGCCGGGTCAACCTGATCGGCGAGTACACGGACGTCAACGAGGGCTTCGTCATGCCGTTCGCGCTGCCGCTGCGGACGTGGGTGGCCGCCCGGGCCCGTGCCGACGGACGGCTGCGGGTGCACTCGGCCGCGGCGGCCGGCGACGGGATCGTGGACGCGGGGGACCCGGCACCCGGCACGGTGCGCGGCTGGGCCGCCTATCCGGCGGGGGTCCTGTGGGCGCTGCGCACCGCGGGGTACCCGGTGGGCGGCGCCGACCTGCACGTGGAGAGCGAGCTGCCGGCGGGCGCGGGCCTGTCCTCGTCCGCCGCGCTGGGCGTGGCCACGGCGCTGGCGCTGGACGAGCTGTACGGGCTGGGCATCGGGCGGCCCGCGCTGGCCCTGCTGGTGCAGCGTGCCGAGAACGACTTCGCGGGGGTGCCGTGCGGGGTCATGGACCAGATGGCGGCGGCCTGCTGCGTGGCCGGGCACGTGCTGCACCTGGACACGCGGGACCTGGCGCGGCGGCAGGTGCCGTTCGATGCGGCGGGCGCCGGGCTGCGGCTGCTGGTCGTCGACACCCGGGTCGCGCACGCGGTGGGGGCGGGCGAGTACGCGCGGCGGCGCGCGGGCTGCGAGCGCGCCGCCCGGCTGCTCGGCCTGCGCGCGCTGCGCGACGTGGCGTACGGCCAACTGGACGACGCGCTCGACGCGTTGGAGGCATCGGGCGCCCCGGAGCTGTGCCCGCTCGTGCGGCACGTGGTGACCGAGAACGACCGCGTCGCGCAGGTGGCGGCACTGCTCGACGCGGGGGACGTCCGGGCGGTCGGCCCCCTGCTGACGGCCGGTCATGCCTCGCTGCGCGACGACTTCGCCGTCTCCTGCACGGAGTCCGACCTCGTGGTGGACGCGGCCGTCGCGGCCGGCGCCCTGGGGGCGCGGATGACGGGGGCCGGGTTCGGGGGCTCGGTCGTCGCCCTGGTGGAGGCGGGGGCGGTGGGGAAGGTGACGGAGGCGGTCTCCGCCGCGCTCACCGCCGCGGGCGGCCGCGCCCCCGCCGTCTTCGAGGCGGTGCCGGCGCCGGGCGCGCACCGGGCCCGGCCGCGCTGAGGCGTCAGGAGCCGAAGCGCTTGGTCAGCAGGTGGTTGGCCACGCCCGGTGGGTAGTCGTCGATCGTCGCGACCAGTTCGTAGCCGAGCCTGCGGTAGAAGTCCGGGGCCTGGAAGTCCCAGGTCTCCACCTGGCTGCCCACGGCCCCGTGCACGGTGCGGGCCTCCTCCTCCGCCCGCGCGACCAGGCGGCTGCCGAGCCCGCTGCCGCGGTGCCGGGCGTCGACCCACAGCAGTTCGAGGTGGAGCCAGTGCCACTGCAGGTGGCCTATGGCGCCACCGGCCAGTTCGCCGTCCGGGCCGGTGGCGAAGACGTGCAGCGGGACGGCCTCCCGCGCGGACGTTCCGCCCAACGCGCGGATGACGGACGAGTGTTCGGCATTGCTCGCCCGGAGACGCGCGTGCACCACATCCCGTCGTTCCGGATCGTTCACCGCCTCAATACTGAACATAAAGCTCACCATAAACAGCGGGGTCAAGCACTTTTGCCAATACGCCACCGGCACCCCGCCCCGGCCGTACGCTGAATCACAGCGCCGGTGGGGGCCGGTGCTGATCAGGGGGCGAGACAGGCAGGTACGACGCCCGGGGTGGGGTGGTTGGCGGGCACGGCGGCGGCCGTGCGCGCGCGGCGGCCCCCGCCCGGGCGCCGTACCCGCGCTGTGTTCGTCCACCAGGACATGGGGGTGGTTGTGGCACGTATTCGGGTATTGGTGGTCGACGACCACCGCATCTTCGCCGAGTCGCTCGCCGCCGCCCTCGCGGCGGAGCAGGACGTGGACGTCGCGGCCGCCGGCAGCGGGCCGGCGGCGCTGCGCGCGCTGGAGCGCGCGGCAGGTGAAGGGCGGCGTTTCGACGTGCTGCTGATCGACGCCGACCTCGGCGCGGCGGCGGGCGGGGAGGTGGCGCACGTACCGGCCCAGCCCCGGGGCCCCGGCGGGGAGGGCGCCGACAGCACGGTCGACGGGATCTCGCTGGTCGGCAGGGTGCGCACGGGCCATCCGGGAGTGCGCACGGTGGTGCTGGCCGAGCGGGACGACCCGCGCCGGGCCGCGGCCGCGCTGCAGGCGGGCGCCGGCGGCTGGGTGGCCAAGGACTGTTCGCTCTCCCGCCTGCTCGCGGTGATACGAGGGGTGCTGCGCGACGAGACGCACCTGCCGCCGGCCCTCCTGACGGGCGTGCTGCGCGAGCTGACGGCCGCGCGCAAGCACCGCACGGAGAGCGAGCGGCTGGTGGAGTCGCTCACGCCGCGCGAACGGGAGGTGCTGCGCTGCATGGTGGCGGGGCTGGGCCGCAAGGCCGTCGCCGAGCGGCTGTACCTCTCCCCGCACACGGTCCGCACCCACATGCAGAACGTGCTGGGCAAGCTGGGCGTGCACTCGACGCTGGCGGCCGTGGCGCTGGCCCGGCGGGCCGGGGTCGGCCCGGTGGACCTAACCGGGGACGTTGTCGAACGGGGCGGTCAACTGGCGTAGCAGCCCGGCCAGTTCGGTGCGCCGGGCGGGGGAGAGCTCGACGAGGATGGCCCGCTCCTGGGCGAGCAGGCCGGCCAGCGCCTGGTCGGCCCGGTCCCGCCCCTCGTCGGTGAGCCGGACGAGCACACCGCGCCGGTCGCTCGGGTCCGGCTCCCGGTGGACCAGGCCCTTCTTGGCGAGCCGGTCGATGCGGTTGGTCATGGTGCCGGAGGTGACCAGGGTCTGGGTGAGCAGCTGGCCCGGCGAGAGCTGGTACGGCGAGCCGGCGCGGCGCAGCGCGGTGAGCACGTCGAACTCCCAGGGTTCGAGCTCGTGCTCGGCGAAGGCGGCGCGCCGGGCCCGGTCGAGGTGCCGGGCGAGCCGGGAGACCCGGCTGAGCACTTCCAGTGGTTCCACGTCGAGATCGGGGCGCTCTCGACGCCACGCCGCGACCAGCCGATCGACCTCGTCCTCCATGTGATTAGTGTAGTTGGTCTGTCGACATGAAGTCTCTTGACATCAAGATAAGCAGGTGCGGATCCTGAGGGCATGCCCCCAGTAGCCACACCCTCCTGGGACCCCGGCCAGTACCTGCGCCACAGCGGCCCCCGCACCCGCCCCTTCCACGACCTGCTCGCCCGCATCCCCGACCTGCCCGGGCAGGGCCGGCGCCCCGCCCGCATCGCCGACCTCGGCTGCGGCGCCGGCAACGTCACCGCTCTGCTCACCGCACGCTGGCCCGACGCCGACGTCCTCGGCCTCGACAACTCCCCCGAGATGCTCGCCGAGGCCCGCGCGTACTGCGGCGACCGGATCACCTTCGCCCACGCCGACCTCACCACGTGGGTGCCGGACGGGCCCTACGACCTCATCGTCTCCAACGCGGCCCTGCAATGGGTGCCCGGCCACGCCCGGTCCTTCGCGACCTGGACGAAGGCCCTCACCCCCGGCGGCACGCTCGCCTTCCAGGTCCCCGGCAACGGCGACGCCCCCAGCCACGCCCTGCTGCGCGAGCTGTGCGCCTCCCCGCGCTGGCACGACCGCCTCGGCGAGGCGGGCCGGCGCCGGGTGGACGTCCTTGCGCCTCAGGAGTACCTCGACCGGCTCACCCGGCTCGGCTGCACGGTGGACGCCTGGGAGACGACGTACGTCCACGTGCTGCAGGGCGAGGACCCCGTCCTCGACTGGATCCGCGGCACGGGCCTGCGCCCGGCCCTGACGGCCCTGGCGGACGACGCGGAGGCGACGGCGGCCTTCCTCGCGGAGTACGCGGCACTGCTGCGCGAGGCGTACCCGAGGCGCCCGTACGGGACGCCGTTCCCGTTCCGACGGGTGTTCGTGGTGGCGCGCAAGCCGGACTGATCACTCATTCGAATGAAGGGACGACATTCGCATCATGAGGCCGGTGTGCGGCTCCTAGCGTCGGCGGTGTCGCTTGTGCCGCTGTGGCGCCGGCGCCCAGACTGAGGGAGGAGGTGCTCCACGATGACCGCACTCGCGCAAGAGGTGATCCCGGTGGCGGACGAAGAGCCGGTATCCGACCTGGACGAGTTCCTGTGGCAGACGTGGAAGGCCATGGTTCCGCCGGAGGGCTACCGGGCCGAGATCATCGAGGGGTCCATCGAGGTGTCACCTACTGGCCGCCGTCGTCATGCTGTCTTGATCAACCGACTTCGGCGTGAGCTCGAAGCCCATCTGGCGGACACGGCCTTCGCCGCATACCAGGACACGAACGTCGTCCACCGCCGCAGAGGGTGGATTCCCGATCTCGTGATCTCGTTGCGCGATCTGAGCGAGGAGACCTGGGACGAGGACGGCCTCGGCGTCGACGCGTCCGCGGTCGAAACGGTCGTCGAAGTCGTTTCGCCGGGTTGGCGGGACACCCAGCGCGACCGCATCCGCAAGCGTCGCGAGTACGCCCGGGCGGGCATTCCGCTGTACGTCCTCATCGACGACCACGACGACGACGGCGTGGTGGTCCTGCTCAGCGAGCCCGACGCGGACAAGGCCGCCTACGCGGGCGAGCACCGTATCCCCTACGGCACCGACGCCGTGATCCCCGTCGGCCCGGCCAAGGGCTTCGTCATCGGCGAGGCGATCACCAAGTCCTGACCGGCCGAGGGGGCCGGCCGGTCAGCTCTTGCGGTGGCCCACCAGGCGGGGCTTGGGCTCCAGGCCGTCCAGGCCGTGCCAGGCCAGGTTCACCAGGTGGGCGGCCACCTCGGCCTTCTTCGGCTTGCGCACGTCCAGCCACCACTGGCCGGTCAGGGCCACCATGCCCACCAGGGCCTGGGCGTAGAGGGGGGCGAGCTTGGCGTCGAAGCCGCGGGCCTTGAACTCCAGGCCCAGGATGTCCTCCACCTGGGTGGCGATGTCGCTGATCAGCGAGGCGAAGGTGCCCGTCGACTGGGCCACCGGCGAGTCCCGCACCAGGATGCGGAAGCCGTCCGTGTACTTCTCGATGTAATCCAAAAGGGCGAACGCCGCCTGCTCCAGGAGCTCGCGGGGGTGGCCCGCGGTCAGGGCGCCGGTGACCATGTCGAGCAGCTGGCGCATCTCGCGGTCGACCACCACCGCGTACAGCCCCTCCTTGCCGCCGAAGTGCTCGTAGACCACCGGCTTGGAGACCCCGGCCTTCGCCGCGATCTCCTCCACGGACGTGCCCTCGAACCCCCGCTCGGCGAAGAGCGCGCGACCGATGTCCAGGAGCTGCTCGCGGCGCTCCGCGCCGGTCATCCGCACCCGGCGGGGGCGCGGGCGCCGGCTCCCGGAGGGGGCGGGCAGGTCCTTGTCGCTGGTATTGCTGTCGATCGCCACGCCGTCAATCATGCCGCGTGTGCGGCACTTCCCTCCCCGCCCGTCTCCTGGGGCCGCCGCTTGGCGGCGATCCGGCCCGCGTCCGGCCAGCGCACGTCGTACGCCCAGCCCGCCTGCTCGCACCAGCGGATGAGGCGGGCGCTGGAGTCCAGCTGGCCCCGCAGCACGCCGTGCCGGGCGGAGGTGGGGTCGGCGTGGTGCAGGTTGTGCCAGGACTCGCCGCAGGACAGGACGGCCAGCCACCACACGTTGCCGGAGCGGTCGCGCGACTTGAACGGGCGCTTGCCGACCGCGTGGCAGATCGAGTTGATCGACCAGGTCACGTGGTGCAGCAGCGCCACCCGCACCAGCGAGCCCCAGAAGAAGGCCGTCACCGCGCCCTGCCAGGACCAGGTCACCAGGCCGCCCACCAGCGGCGGGATCAGCAGCGAGACCGTCGTCCACAGCACGAACTGCCGCGAGACCGCGCGGATGGCCGGGTCCTTGATCAGGTCCGGGGCGTACTTCTGCTGCGGCGTCTGCTCGGAGTCGAACATCCATCCGACATGGGCCCACCACAGGCCCTTCAGCAGGGCCGGCACGCTCTCGCCGTAGCGCCACGGCGAGTGCGGGTCGCCCTCGCCGTCGGAGAACTTGTGGTGCTTGCGGTGGTCGGCCACCCAGCGCACCAGCGGCCCCTCGACCGCCATCGAACCCATGATCGCCAACGTGATCCGCAGGGGCCGCTTGGCCTTGAACGCACCGTGTGTGAAGTAGCGGTGGTAGCCGATGGTGATGCCGTGGCAGCCGATGTAGTACATGGCCGTCATCAGGCCGAGATCCAGCCAGCTCACGCCCCAGCCCCAGGCGAGCGGGACCGCGGCGAGCAGGGCGATGAACGGAACGACGATGAACAGCAGCAGAGTGATCTGCTCGATCGACCGGCGTTGCTCCCCTCCGAGAGTGGCGGAGGGGAGGGGGGTCTCCTGGGCCTTCGGCGCATTTTCGATCACGTCGGGGCTTGCAGTCATGGGTTCCCTCATGGGGGTCGGGGCTTGGCTACGGTCTCGTGGCTACGGTTCCGTAACCTACGGCTTCGTAAGTATGGCAGGGCTCGGCCCCCGGGCAAGAGGCCGCGGCCGACCGCGCGTCGCCCGGCGACCTATGCTGGGGGCGTCGGACAGCGCGGTCCGCCACCCCTCCAGACGTGCTCGGAAACATCGCAAGGAGCCGCACCTGTGAGCAGTGCCGACAACACCAGTGCCGACAGCACCAACGCCGCCCTGCGCGCCGACATCCGCCGTCTCGGCGACCTCCTCGGCGAGACCCTGGTCCGCCAGGAGGGTGAAGAGCTCCTCGACCTCGTCGAGCGCGTGCGCGCCCTGACCCGTACGGACGGCGAAGCCGCCGCCGAACTCCTCGGCGGCACCGACCCGCAGACCGCGGCCAAGCTGGTGCGGGCCTTCTCCACCTACTTCCACCTGGCCAACGTCACCGAGCAGGTGCACCGCGGCCGCGAACTGCGCGCCCGCCGCGCCGCCGAGGGCTCGATCCTCGCCCGCACCGCCGACCAGCTCAAGGACGCCGACCCCGAACACCTGCGGCAGACCGTCGAGCACCTCGGCGTACGCCCCGTCTTCACCGCCCACCCCACCGAGGCCGCCCGGCGCAGCGTCCTGAACAAGCTCCGCCGCATCGCCGAGCTCCTCGACGACCCCACCTCCCGCACTCCCGGCGAGGGCGACCGGCGCCGCACCGACCTGCGGCTCGCCGAGAACATCGACCTGCTCTGGCAGACCGACGAGCTGCGCGTCTCCCGGCCCGAGCCCACCGACGAGGCCCGCAACGCCATCTACTACCTCGACGAGCTGCACGCCGACGCCGTCGGCGACGTCCTGGAGGACCTGCAGGCCGAGCTCGAGCGCGTCGGTCTCGACCTGCCCGCCACCACCCGCCCGCTGACCTTCGGCACCTGGATCGGCGGCGACCGCGACGGCAACCCCAACGTCACCCCCGACGTCACCTGGGACGTGCTGATACTGCAGCACGAGCACGGCATCACCGACGCCCTCGAACTCGTCGACGTGCTGCGCGGCGCCCTGTCCAACTCCATCCGCAACAGCGGCGCCACCGAGGAACTGCTCACCTCCCTCCAGCGCGACCTCGAACTGCTCCCCGAGATCAGCCCCCGCTACAAGCGGCTGAACGCCGAGGAGCCCTACCGCCTCAAGGCCACCTGCATCCGCCAGAAGCTGGTCAACACCCGCGAACGGCTCGCCAAGGGCACCCCCCACCAGGAGGGCCGCGACTACCTCGGCACCGGCGAACTCCTGGCCGACCTGCAGCTCATTCAGGACTCCCTGCGCGCCCACCGCGGCCGGCTCATCGCCGACGGGCGCCTGGAGCGGGCCCTGCGCACCCTCGCCGCCTTCGGCCTGCACCTGGCCACCATGGACGTGCGCGAACACGCCGACGCCCACCACCACGCCCTCGGCCAGCTCTTCGACCGGCTCGGCGAGGAGTCCTGGCGCTACGCCGACATGCCGCGCGACTACCGCGGCCGGCTGCTCGCCAAGGAACTGCGCTCCCGCCGCCCCCTGGCCCCCAGCCCCGCACCGCTGGACGCGGCCGGCCAGAAGACCCTCGGCGTCTTCCACACCATCGGCGAGGCCCTGCAGACCTTCGGCCCCGAGGTCGTCGAGTCGTACATCATCTCCATGTGCCAGGGCGCGGACGACGTCTTCGCCGCCGCCGTCCTCGCCCGCGAGGCCGGCCTGATCGACCTGCACGCCGGCTGGGCGAAGATCGGCATCGTGCCGCTGCTGGAGACCACGGACGAGCTGCGCGAGGCCGACCGGATCCTCGACGAGATGCTCGCCGACCCCTCCTACCGGCGCCTGGTCGCCCTGCGCGGCGACGTGCAGGAGGTCATGCTCGGCTACTCCGACTCCTCGAAGTTCGGCGGCATCACCACCTCGCAGTGGGAGATCCACCGGGCCCAGCGCCGTCTGCGCGACGTCGCCCACCGCTACGGCGTGCGGCTGCGGCTCTTCCACGGCCGCGGCGGCACCGTCGGCCGCGGCGGCGGCCCCACCCACGACGCGATCCTCGCCCAGCCGTGGGGCACCCTGGAGGGCGAGATCAAGGTGACCGAGCAGGGCGAGGTCATCTCCGACAAGTACTTGATCCCCTCCCTCGCCCGGGAGAACCTCGAACTGACCGTCGCCGCCACCCTGCAGGCCTCCGCCCTGCATACCGCCCCCCGGCAGTCCGACGAGGCGCTCGCCCGCTGGGACGCGGCCATGGACACCGTCTCCGACGCCGCCCACGGCGCCTACCGGCGCCTGGTCGAGGACCCGGACCTGCCCGCGTACTTCTTCGCCTCCACGCCGGTCGACCAGCTCGCCGAACTGCACCTGGGCTCCCGGCCCTCCCGCCGCCCCGACTCCGGCGCCGGCCTCGACGGCCTGCGCGCCATCCCGTGGGTCTTCGGCTGGACGCAGTCACGGCAGATCGTGCCCGGCTGGTTCGGCGTCGGCTCCGGCCTGCGCGCCGCCCGCGAGGCCGGCCTGGACTCCGTCCTCGCCGAGATGCACGAGCGCTGGCACTTCTTCCGCAACTTCCTCTCCAACGTCGAGATGACGCTGGCCAAGACGGACCTGCGCATCGCGCAGCACTACGTCGACACGCTGGTTCCGCAGGAACTGCGGCACGTCTTCGACGTGATCAAGGAGGAGCACGCGCTGACGGTGCAGGAAGTCCTGCGGATCACCGGCGAGGACGAGCTGCTGGCGGCCAGCCCCGTCCTGCGGCAGACGTTCCGCGTCCGCGACGCCTACCTCGACCCGATCTCGTACCTGCAGGTGACGCTGCTGCACCGGCAGCGCGAGGCGGCGGCCCGGGGCGAAGCCCCGGATTCCGTGGTCTCGCGCGCCCTGCTCCTGACCGTGAACGGCATTGCGGCGGGCCTGCGCAACACGGGCTGAGCCGGCGCACGGGGTACGGGGCCCTGCGGAGCCCCGTACCGACGGCCTCAGCCGTTGTACGTGCTCTGGGCGCGCTCGAGCCCGTCCAGTACGAGGGACTCGACCGCATCCGCCGCGCGGTCGACCTCGTAGTCGAGGTCCTTGCGCTCCGTGGAGGAGAAGTCCTTCAGGACGAAGTCGGCCACCTGCATGCGCCCCGGCGGGCGGCCGATGCCGAAGCGGACGCGGCAGTAGTCCGGGCCCAGCGACTTCGTGATCGACTTCAGGCCGTTGTGGCCGTTGTCGCCGCCGCCCACCTTCAGCCGCAGGACGCCGTAGTCGATGTCCAGCTCGTCGTGGACGACGACGATCCGCTCGACCGGCACCTTGTAGAAGTCGCGCAGGGCGGTCGTCGGGCCGCCCGACAGATTCATGAACGACATGGGCTTGGCGACCACGACCCGCTGCGACGCCGGGCCCGGCGGGCCGATCCGGCCCTCGACGACCTGGGCCCGCGCCTTGTGCGCCTTGAACCTGCCGCCCATCCGCTCCGCGAGCAGGTCGGCGACCATGAAGCCCACGTTGTGGCGGTTGCCCGCGTACTCGGCGCCCGGATTGCCCAGGCCCACGATCAGCCAGGGGCTGGAGCCGTCCGTCATCTGCATGTCTCCTTCATACGCCAACCGCCGTCCCGCTTCCTCTTCGAAAGCGGGACGGCGGTCGGATCAAAGAACTACCGGGGGCCTGGATCAGGCCTCGGCGCCCTCGGCCTCGGCCGGGGCGACGTCACCGGCGACGACGTGCAGGACGACGGTGTCGGCGTCCACGGCCAGCGCGACACCGGCCGGCAGGACGACGTCCTTGGCGAGGACGGAGGCACCGGCCTCCAGGCCCGCGACGGAGACGGTGACGGCCTCGGGGATGTGGGTGGCCTCGGCCTCGACCGGCAGGGCGGTCAGGGTGTGCTCCAGCAGGTTGCCGCCCGGGGCCAGCTCGCCCTCGGTGTGGACCGGGATCTCGACGGTGACGGTCTCGCCGCGCTTGACGACCAGGAGGTCGACGTGCTCCAGGAAGCCCTTGAGGGCGTCACGCTGGACCTGCTTGGGGATGACCAGCTCGTTGCGGCCCTCGATGTCCAGGGACAGCAGGACGTTCGGGGTCTTGAGCGCCATCATCAGGTCGTGGCCCGGCAGGGACACGTGAACCGGCTCGGCACCGTGGCCGTAGACGACGGCGGGAACCTGGTGGGCGCGGCGGATGCGGCGGGCGGAGCCCTTGCCGAACTCGGTGCGGACGGCGGCGTTGAGCTTGACCTCGGCCATGGTGCACTCCTCGTGAACAGAACGTGTGGTGGACGGGTTACCCGGCCCACGACAGGCCTGCTACGAAGAGCGCGTCGATAACGGACCGCCGCACATGAGTGCGGCCTCCCTCGCCGAGCAACTCGCAGAGTCTACCCGGCGGGGGAGGCCGCCCAGAAATCGATCAGTGCCCGATCAGCAGAAGCGATGCCCGATCAGCAGAATCGATCAGCCCAGCTCGTCGAAGAGGCTGGTCACGGAGCCGTCCTCGAACACCTCGCGCACCGCGCGGGCGATCGTCGGGGCGATCGACAGGACCGTGATCTTGTCGAGCTCCAGCTCGTTCGGCGTCGGCAGCGTGTTGGTGAAGACGAACTCGCTCACCTTGGAGTTCTTCAGACGGTCCGCGGCCGGACCGGAGAGCACGCCGTGCGTGGCCGTCACGATGACGTCCGCGGCACCGTGCGCGAAGAGCGCATCGGCGGCGGCGCAGATCGTGCCACCGGTGTCGATCATGTCGTCGACCAGGACGCACACGCGGCCCTTGACGTCACCGACGACCTCGTGGACGGTCACCTGGTTCGCGACGTCCTTGTCGCGGCGCTTGTGCACGATCGCCAGCGGCGCGCCCAGACGGTCGCACCAGCGGTCGGCGACGCGCACCCGGCCGGCGTCGGGGGAGACGACGGTCAGCTTGTCGCGGTCGACCTTGGCACCCACGTAGTCCGCCAGGATCGGCAGCGCGAACAGGTGGTCCACCGGGCCGTCGAAGAAGCCCTGGATCTGGTCGGTGTGCAGGTCGACCGTCAGGATGCGGTCGGCACCGGCCGTCTTCATCAGGTCCGCGATCAGACGGGCGGAGATGGGCTCGCGACCGCGGTGCTTCTTGTCCTGACGGGCGTAGCCGTAGAACGGCAGGATCACGGTGATGGAGCGGGCCGACGCGCGCTTGAGCGCGTCGATCATGATGAGCTGCTCCATGACCCACTTGTTGATGGGAGCCGTGTGGCTCTGCATCAGGAAGCAGTCGGCGCCGCGCGCGGACTCCTGGAAGCGGACGTAGATCTCACCGTTGGCGAAGTCGAAGGCCTTGGTCGGGACCAGGCCGACGCCCAGCTGGTGCGCGACCTCCTCGGCAAGCTCGGGGTGGGCGCGGCCGGAGAAGAGCATCAGCTTCTTCTCGCCGGTCGTCTTGATCCCGGTCACAGCACAGTCTCCTTGGATGTCGCTTTGTGTGCGCTTATCACGGTACGCCCCGCACGGCGTGCCGGTGTCACGGTCACTGCTCGCCCTCGCTGTCCAGACGAGCAGCCTCGGCGGCCTCGGCGGCCGCGCTTCCCGGGCGCTTGCGCGCCACCCAGCCCTCGATGTTGCGCTGCTGGCCACGTGCGACGGCCAGCGAACCCGGGGGCACATCCTTGGTGATGACCGAGCCGGCGGCGGTGTACGCGCCGTCCCCGATCGTGACCGGAGCCACAAACATGTTGTCCGATCCGGTGCGGCAGTGCGAGCCGATCGTGGTGTGGTGCTTGCTCACACCGTCGTAGTTCACAAAGACGCTCGCCGCGCCGATGTTCGTGTACTCGCCGATCGTCGCGTCGCCCACGTACGACAGGTGCGGCACCTTCGTGCCCTCGCCGATCGTGGCGTTCTTCATCTCGACGTAGGCGCCGGCCTTCGACTTCGCACCCAGCCTCGTGCCCGGCCGCAGGTAGGCGTACGGGCCGACGTTCGCGCCCGCGCCGATCTCGGCGGAGTCGGCCACGGTGTTGTCCACCCGCGCGCCCTCGCCCACCGTGGTGTCGCTCAGCCGCGTGTTCGGGCCCACCTCGGCGCCGGTGGCCACGTGCGTGGCGCCCAGCAGCTGGGTGCCCGGCTGCACCAGCGAGTCCGGCTCGAAGGTCACGGTGACGTCCACCCACGTGGTCGCCGGGTCCACCACCGTCACGCCGCTCATCATCGCCGCGTGCAGCAGCCGCTCGTTGAGCAGACGGCGGGCCTCGGCGAGCTGGACGCGGTTGTTGATGCCCAGGATCTCCCGGTGGTCGCCGGCCACGGCCGCACCCACCCGGTGCCCGGCCTCGCGCAGGATGCCCAGGACGTCCGTCAGGTACTCCTCGCCCTGGCTGTTGTCCGTGCGCACCTTGCCCAGGGCGTCCGCCAGCAGCTTCGCGTCGAACGCGAACACACCCGAGTTGATCTCCCGGATCGCGCGCTGCGCGTCGGAGGCGTCCTTGTGCTCCACGATCGCGGTCACGGCACCGCTGTCGTCACGGACGATACGGCCGTACCCCGTGGAGTCCGGCACCTCGGCCGTCAGCACGGTCACCGCATTGCCGTCGGCGGCATGCGTGCTCGCCAGACGCTGCAGCGTCTCGCCCGTCAGCAGCGGGGTGTCACCGCAGACCACGACCACGGTGCCGTCGAGGGCGACGCCGCCCCGCGCCAGCTCCTCCAGGCCCATGCGCACGGCGTGACCGGTGCCGTTCTGCTCGTACTGCACGGCGGTGCGCACACCGGGGTCGATCTCGGAAAGATGCGCGGAAACCTGCTCGCGGGCGTGCCCCACGATCACCACCAGGTGCTCCGGCTCCAGCTCACGGGCGGCGGCGACGACGTGCCCGACCAGGGAGCGGCCGCAGATCGCGTGCAGGACCTTGGGGGTCGCGGACTTCATGCGGGTGCCCTCACCCGCTGCGAGGACGACGACGGCTGCCGGGCGGTTGGCGCTCACGGGTGTGCCCTTCGGCTTCGAGGGGGTGGACACCCGCAGGATACCGGGGCGTAAGAGAGGTGAAACGCGCAAGGGTCCTGACCTGGGCGGTCAGGACCCTGTGAGAACCGAAGTCCGGGCTCCCGGGGAAGGAATCGAACCCTCATTCAACGGACCAAAACCGTTTGTCCTGCCTTTAGACGACCCGGGATGGTTTGCGCACTATGTCCGATTAGCTTGATCGGCGTCGCGCGCAGAAGACACTATGCCGTACCACCAGCCTTCGATGCGACGGTACAGGTCGGCACTGCTCGTGACGCGGACGGTCAGGCAGCCGTGGTAGCCGCCCCCGACGTTCTTCCTCACTGTTTTCGGGTTGTGTTTCTTCAGGGTGGTCTTGCCCAGTGCGCTCGTTTCGACCCTCGCAATGGCGGCCCAGAATGCTTCCGCGCCTTTGACGTCTGCCGACTCGTGGATCATCACGTGAAATCTCAGGCGGCTTCGCTCGATACCCAGCAGGTCGAGCCAGGAGAGGTAGAGGCGGATCATGTCCGGGTCGCTGTTGATGAAAGTCACACGCTCCTCGGGCCGGTGCGCTTTGCTCTTCGAGCCCTCCGCCCAGTACAAGCCGACTCCGACGAGGAAGAGTTCGCGGTCTGTCATGCGGCCGATCTCACTGGCCGCCCCACGCTTCGTCTCGACGCGCTTGACCTGCTGTGCGGCCCGGTGCGGCGCCCACCGGGCCTCTCGCATGGCGTGCAGCTGCTCCGGCGTCTTTCGCGGCTTCGGTAGATCCCGCACCCACAGCGACACCGAGCTCTTCGACACACCCAGCTCCGCGACGATCTCGTCGTACGTGCACCCTGCCGTCCGTAGCTCGCGGGCCCGGGCCCGCATGTCTGGTTTTGCCATGGCGGCAGCCTCGCCCCGCCCATCGGGCGGAAGGGGGCATACCGGATTGCTTCACCAGTTCGAGTGATGATCATCTGCGCGGCACGCCCGCACGTGTCGTGGACACGCGAAAACCGGTGGCACCCGCCCGTAGTCTGGGTGGTATGACCACAACGGGGGCAATAGTGGAGGAGGGCGCGCGGGGCGCGCCCTCGGGGCCTTGGTGGTGGGCGCGGCGACGGGCCATGGCGCTGGACGTGGTGCTGGCCCTGGCGTCCGCCCTGGAGTGCCTGCTGGAGGGTGTGGCCTTCGCCCACGAGCTGGGGCTGCCGGGAGTGGCCGGCGGTCTCGTCGGCGTACCGGCGGGGGCCGCGCTGGTGCTGCGGCGGCGGTGGCCCGTGGCCGTGGTGCTGGTGTCGATCGCGATCACGCCCGCCGAGATGGGCTTCCTGATCAGCGTCGTCGGCCTGTACACGCTCGCGGCCTCCGAGGTGGCGCGGCGGATCACCGTGGTGCTGGCGGCCGCGTCGTTCGCGGGCACGGTGATCGTCGCCCTCGCCCGCTTCCACCAGGACGTGGCGACCGGCACCTACCACCCCGGCCTGTGGCCGACGGTCGCCTTCTCCGTCGTCATGGCGCTCGGCGTCACCGCCCCGCCCCTGCTCCTGGGCCTGTACGTCGGCGCCCGGCGGCGCCTCGTGGAGAGCCTGCGCGAGCGCGCGGACGGCCTGGAGCGGGAGCTGTCGCTGCTGGCCGAGCGGGCCGAGGAGCGGGCCGAATGGGCCCGCAACGAGGAGCGCACCCGCATCGCCCGCGAGATGCACGACGTCGTCGCGCACCGGGTGTCGCTGATGGTGGTGCACGCCGCCGCGCTGCAGGCCGTCGCCCTGAAGGACCCCGAGAAGGCCTCGCGCAACGCGGCCCTGGTCGGCGACATGGGCCGGCAGGCGCTGACGGAGCTGCGCGAGATGCTCGGCGTGCTGCGCACGACCTCGTCCGAGGCCGCCTCGCCGGCGCCCGCGCGGGCCGCGGCCGAGCCGGAGCGGCTGGCCGCCGTGGCCGCCGTGGCCGCCGCGCGGGTGCGCGGCGCGGCCGGCGAAGCCGCCGGGGACGCGGTGGACGGCGGGCCGTCGCTGGAGGGCCTGGAGCACCTGGTCGACCAGTCCCGGGAGGCCGGCATGGTCGTCGAGCTGACGGTGCACGGCGACCAGCGTTCGTACGCCCCGCACGTCGAGCAGACGGCGTATCGCGTGGTGCAGGAGGCGCTGACCAACGTGCACAAGCACGCGCCCGGCGCGAAGGCCGTGGTGCGGCTGGCCCACCGGAGCGCCGAGGTGGCCCTGCAGGTGGAGAACGGTCCCTCCGACGGCGAGCAGCCGGGCGCCGGCCTGCCGAGCGGCGGCAACGGACTGGTGGGCATGCGGGAGCGGGTGACCGCGCTGGGGGGCGTGTTCGTCTCCGGTCCGACGGACGCGGGCGGCTTCCGGGTCTCGGCGGTCATACCGGACGCGGCCGCGGCCTAGGGCGGGTCAGGCGGATCGTCGTCAGGCGCCACCACGGCGCCCCGTAGGGGCGCGGGACCGCGTGATCAGCCGGCGACGGCCCGCCGCCGACACGCCAGCTGCGGGCGCGTCGTGGCTTGTCGCGCCCACGCGGCGGCAGCCGCACATCGACACCGCCCCGCGCCCCTTCGGGGCACAGCACGCCCTACCCCCGCGCGGCCGAGAGGCGGGAGGGGCGGGTGCCGGTGACGAGCGTGCCGATGGCGTGGTCGATGTCCGAGCCGAGGTACCAGTCGCCGGTGGCGTCCAGGCTGTAGACGCGGCCGTGTGCGTCGATCACGAGCACCGCCTGTCCGTCGAGCTCCTGCCCGAGCGGGCACACGTCCGCGCCCAGGGCCCGCCCGAGGTCGGCGACGGTACGGGCGAGGTGCAGGCCGTGCATCGGGTCGATCTCGAAGGGCGTGGGTGCGATGTGCCGCCCGGCCCCCGGCGGCACCACCCGCAGTCCCCCGAACTCCGCCCACGCCTCCACCGCCGCCGGGAAGACGGTGTGCCGGTGCCCGGCGGGGGAGACGTGGGCGCGCAGGGTGTCGGCCCAGTTCTCGGCGGCCTTGATGTCCCAGCGGCCCGGCTGCCAGCCCGCCTCGCGCAGGGCGGCGTCGACGGCGACGGGGAAGCGGGTGGCGGCGGTGCGGTCGAATGCGCGCATGGTGTGGTGGTCAGTTCCTGCCGGTGGTCGGGGCGGCGGGGTCGACGGGGCGGACGCCGAAGTGGGCCAGCAGCTCGCCGCAGGAGCGGCACGGCGGGGCGTAGGCGCCGTGGCGCGGGTCGCCGTCCTCGCGGATGTGGCGGGCCGTCAGCTTGGCCTGCTTGAGCGCGCGCCGGGCCTCGCCGTGGGTGAGCGGTTTGCGGGCGGCGCGTTTGCTGCGCCCGGCCTCGTGGGCCGTCAGATAGCGGGTCAGCAGGACGGCCTCGGGGCAGCGGCCCGTGAAGCGTTCGCGCCGTTCGCTGGTCAGAGTGTCCAGGAAGTCCTGGACGAGGGGGTGGAGTCTGGGGGGTTGGTCCGCTTTGCCCGCGGTGCAGGTGAGGGTCTCCCCCCGGACGGACAGGGCGGCGGCGACGGCGGGCAGGATGCCGTCGCGGCGGCGCAGCAGGACCGGCGGCCGGGCCGCATCCTCGGAGGAACTCCAGGTCAGCCGGGGGTCGCCGGGCGCGGAGCCGTCGGTGTGGCGTTCCTGAGTCGTGTGCATGGTGGTTCTTTCCCTCCCGTGCAATCCCCCTGTTGCGGGGATCAGCCTGCCAAATGGGATGCCGGGTGCGGAAGGCAGGTCGGTGTTGCGTGGGGCGCGTGTTCCAGATGATCACTGTGGGGCCGGAACGTACGCAGTCGCAAGCGGCTGCCGCTGTCCTCCTTGCAGCACCGCATAGGCTGTCGGACACGTAGGAGACACAGTCAGCAGGGGGCTTCCGCCATGACGACAGGCCGGCTCGGGCAACAGACCGCGCCACCGAACGCGGCCTACGCCGGACAGGTCGTGCACTTCCCCGACCCGGTCCGGCGCAGCCGCCACCCCAAGGGCGTGCACGTGGACGACGACGGCTACCCCGACTTCTCGCCGTACGCCCGCGCCGCCGCCGAGATCGCCGAACCCCCCGAGGGCTTCGGCGTCGACGAGCTGCGGCTGACCGACTACGTCTCGGCCAACGCCGCCCTGCACGCCGCCGGCCACGAACTGTGGGCCAGCCTCTCGCCCGTCGCCACCCCGCACGGCTGGACCTGGCACCACGTCCCGCGCACCCGGCGGCTCGAACTCGTCCCCGTCGAGGTCAAGGCCCTGCTGCGGCACCACGGCGGACTCGCCACTGCCGCCGTCGACCAGGACAAGCGCGGCACCCGGCCCCTGCAGGAGACCCGGCCCGTCCACTTCGCCCTGCCGCAGCGCGACCTCGCCGTGACGGAGGAACAGGTCCAGGGCGTCGAAGAAGACCTCGGCTACCGCCTGCCCGGCGCCTACCGTGCCTTCCTCAAGGCCGCCGGCGGCTGCGCCCCCGTCGGCGCCGCCCTCGACGCCGAACTCGGACTGCTCGTCGACCAGCCCTTCTTCACCGTGCGCGAAGAAGCAGCGGTCAACGACCTCGTCTACATCAACAAATGCCTGCGCGACCACTTCACCAAGGACTACCTCGGCGTCGCCTTCGTCCAAGGCGGCGTCCTCGCCGTCAAGGTCAAGGGCGAAGCCGTCGGCTCCGTGTGGTTCTGCGCCTACGACGACGCGCGCGACCGCGACGGCTGGAGCGTGGGGGAACGCGTCGAGCACCTCATGCTTCCCTGCGGCGAGGACTTCGACGACTTCCTGTCCCGGCTCGCAGGCGGCCCGCCCGAGCTGGAGACGGTGGCGAACCTGATGGTCGACGGCGGCTTCGCGTACGCCGTACCGGTGGAGGGATGAGCGGCGCAATGGTGACGTTCGCGCAGGCACAGGAGCGCGGAGAGCGCTGGGTCAACGGCGACGTGCCGGCCTATCTGCAACGCGAGGTGCGGGTCCGCGAGTTCGACCTCGGCTTCGTGGTGTGGGCCGAGGACCGCGACGACGGCCCCACCGGCGGTGGCGCCCGCCACCGCCTGGTCATCGCCCGCGACAGCGGCGAGACCACGCTGTGGCCCGGCCTGCCGGTGGGCGAGGTCATCCGCCGCTACGAGGAGGAATACGGCACGCCGGAATCCGAACCGGCCTCGGCGCCGGAGGCGCCGCCGCGCCGAGTGGACCTGGAGGCGACGTCGTTCCTGCTGAGCCCACCGCAGTGGCTGCAGGACGCGGCGGACGCGATGGGCATCCCGGACCGGCGCCCGACGCCGACGCCGACGCCGGCGCCGGGGCTGGAGAAGGCTGCGGTCCCGCCGCCGCCGGCTCCGGAGCCGGTTCCCGAGCCGGAGAAGGAGGCGACGCCTCCGGTACTTCCGCCGCCGTCGCCGGAGAAGGCCGACGCGGCGGAGACCGACAGCGGTACGGACGACGACGCGGTCGCGAAGGCGTGGGCCGGGACGGACGTGCGCGCGGACGACGACGCGGACGACGACCGCTCGGTCGGCCTGCCCGCCACGGTGCTGGCGCCGGCCCTGTCGGGCTCGGACGCCGACGACACCCCGCCGCCGGGCGTCCGCCCGGATGCGAAGACGGCGCTCATGCCGCGGGGCAGCGCACTGCCCCCGACGGCGATCGCCCCGTCCCTGGAGTCCCTCGACGCGTCCCGCACACCCGCGCCGCCACACGGCCCCGCCGGCCCCGGGCCTCAGACCACCGGTGGCCCTGGTACGCCCGGTGTCCCGGGTGCCCCCGGTGGCCTTGGTGCCTCCGGTGCCTCCGGTGCCCCTAGTGCCCCCGGTACGCCCGGTGCCTCGGGTGGGTCCGGTGTCCCCGGTTTCCCCGGTGCCCCTGGCGGCCCTGGTGCTCCCGGTGCCCCAGGTGGGTCCGGTGCTTCCGGTGCCCCGGGTGGGTCCGGTGCCGGTCAGCCGCAGGGCCCCGGTGGCCCCGCGGCGCCCGGCGCTCCGGGTGTGCCTGGCGTCCCCAGTGCCCCCGGCGGGCCCGGTGCCGGGCACCCGCAGGGCCCCGGCGTTCCGGCTGCGCCCGGCGTTCCCCCGGCTCCCGGTGCCCCGGGTACGCCGGGTGGGCTTCAGGCTCCGGGCGCCCCGGGTGGCCCCATGACCCCCGGTGCCTCAGCTGTCCCTGGCGTGCCGAGTGCCTCGGCCGGCCTTGGAGGCCCGGGTGCGCCCGGCGCCCCTGCTGCTCCGGGCTGGCCCGGTGCCGGTCAGCCGCAGGGTTCCGGCGCGCCCGCAGCGCCCGGTGCCCCGGGTGCGCCCGGCGTTCCTCCGGCTCCCGGTGCCCCGGGTACGCCGGGTGGGCCTCAGGCCGCCGGCGGCCCGGGTGCCCCCGGTGCCTCGGCTGCGCCTGGCGCTCCCGGTGCCCCGGGCGGCCAGGCTCTTGGCGCCCCGGGCGATCCGGGTGGCCCGGGTATGCCGGGTGCCGGCCAGCCTCCGGCTGGGCCGGGCGCCCCGGGTGCCTCTGTTCCGGGTGCGCCCGGCGTCCCCCCGGCTCCCGCTGCTCCGGGTACCCCCGGTGCCCCAGGTGCCCCTGGTACCCCCGGTGCTGGGCACCCGCAGGCTCCCGGAGCCCCCGGTACGCCCGGCGGGCTTCACGCTCCCGGCGTCCCGGGCGCTCCCGGCGTCCCGGGTGCCTCCGCGGCGCCGGGCGCCCCTGGTGTGCCCCAGCCGCCGCAGGCGCCTGGTGCGCCCGGGGCGGGGGCGTCGCAGGGTGCCGGTGTGCCCGGTGCCGGTCAGGCGCCGCAGGCGCCCGGCGCGGTGCATGCTGCCGCCACGATGCTGGCCAGTCCCGGTGGGCCGGGTGCGCCGCAGCCCCCGCAGGCCCCCGGTGCGCCCGGTGCGCCCGGTGGGGTGCATGCCGCCGCCACCATGCTGGCCGGCCCCGGCGGGCCCGGTGCGCCGCAGCCCCCGCGGGCCCCGGGCGCCCCCGGCGCCCCGCAGGCGCCGGTGCATGCCGCCGCCACCATGCTCGCCAGCCCCGGCGGCCCCGGCGCCCCGCAGCCGCCGCAGGCACCCGGCGGCCCCGGCGCCCCGCAGCCGCCGCAGGCACCCGGCGCTCCCGGCACCCCGCAGCCGCCGCAGGCGCCCGGCACCCCGCCGGCGCCCGGGGTGCCCACCGTCGGGCCCGGGTACATGGCCGTGTTGCGCTACCGCGCGCAGGACGGGAAGGAGCAGCAGCTCATCCGGCGCAGTGCCCCCGGCACCCCGCATCCCGAGTGGCAGATCCTGCACGAGTTGCGCGCCATGGGCGTACCCCCGCAGCAGGTGTTGGAGCTGCACACCGAGTTGGAGTCGTGTGATCTGCCCGGTGGCTACTGTGCGCGGATGATCCGCGAGACGTGGCCGCAGGTGCGGATCAGTCATACCGCTCCGTACGGGCGGGATCACGCCACCCGGCAGCAGGGTGTGCGCCACCTCGTCGCCCACCAGGGCGAACTGCATCAGGTCGCGGACGGTCCGGCGCGCCCCGCGCCGAATCCGGTGCCGTTGCCGCCTCCCGGTCAGGTGCCGGTGGCGCCCGCGGTGGGGCAGGACGTGATCGGCCGTGAGCTGGCGGAGGCGTTCGGTCCGCAGGGTGTGTTCCGTTTCGATCAGCGTGCGGTCTCGCGGCAGGGCGTGCCGGAGCTGGTGGCGCAGACGCTGGTGTGGGCGGGTCTGCCGGTGGACTTCGGGCCGTTCTTCTGGGCGCAGGCCCAGCCGGGTCGTCCGGTGCCGACGTTGGCGGAGCTGGCGGCGGAGCGCGGTGTGCGTCCGGCGCCGGACGCCGGTTCGTACCTCGTGATGGGGACGGACTTCGGCCGGCAGCTGTGCGTCCAGTACGGCACGGCCCACATCGTGGCCGTTCCCCTGGAGGCCGGTCCGGACGGCGGCCCCGTGCCACCGCAATTCGTCAACACGAGTCTGCCTCAGTTCGTACGCTCTTTGGCGCTGCTCGGGAAGATGTGGCGCTGGCGCTACGGGCTCTCGCCGGAGCAGGCCGGGCGCTGGACCGTGGACTTTCAGCAGCAGCTGGCCTCGCTGGACCCCGCGGCCCTCGCGTCGCCCGAGAACTGGTGGGCGGTGCTGCTGGAGCAGATGTGGGACGGTCTCTTCTAGCGTTCGGTGCGGTGTACGCGGATGGTGTCCCGGGCTGCGGAGTGTCGCGTCCGGGGCACTTCGCCCGTCCGGGAATGATGTACGCCGGACCGTGTCGCATACCGGATTTCCGGATATAAGGGGCTACAAGGATGAGTTCATCGGTGTCTCCTGACGGTTTCACAGTCGTGCGCGGCCGTGGATACCGGCCTGATCAGGTCGACCGTGCGCTGGCGGAGTATGCCCGTCAGCGCGACTCCGCCTGGGAGCGCGCGGCGCGGCTGACCGTCCTGGCGCGGGAGATGGAGGACGAGGTGCGGCGGCTTGCCCACGTCGTCGCCAAGCTCCCCCCGCAGACGTACGAGTCCCTGGGCCCGCGCGCCCAGGGCCTGGTCACCACGGCCGAACTGGAGGCGGCGGGCCTGCGCGAGCGGGCGGAGGTGGCGGCGGCGGAGCTGCAGGAGGCCGCCCAGTCGCATGCCCGTCAGGTGCGCGACGCCGCCCACGAGTACGCGGTGGCGGTGCGCGCCGAGGCGGAGGAGTGGGCCCGGCAGGCCCTGCTCGCGGCCGGGACGGTTGCCGAGGACATCCGTACGACGGCCCGCCAGGAGAGCACCGAGCGGCGCGAGGAGTCGCTGGCGGCGTTGAAGGAGATGCGCCAGCGCACGGCGATGATCCTGGCGGAGCAGGAGAAGGAGCACGCCGAGCGCTGGGACGCGGCGGGCCGCGAGATCGCCGAGCGCGAGGCGGCGATGGACGCGCGGGTGGCGGCTCTGGAGGAGTACGCCCGCACGGCCCTGGGCGATGCGCGCCGGCGTTACGCGGACACGGAGGAGGCCGCGCGGCACGGCCAGGAGGACGCCGAGGCGCAGGCGGCCGCGGTGATCGCCCAGGCGCGGGTGCGCGAGGAGCGTATCGCGCGCGACACCGAGCGGGTGCTGCGCGAGCACGAGGAACGGCGCGAGGAGCTCAAGTCCCACATGGCGCACGTGCGGCACAGCCTGGCGGCGCTGACGGGCAAGCCGGTCGCGGAGGACGCGGCGGCGGAGTGAGGCCGGCCGGCCCGCCCGCATCGTGCCCACGATGCGGGCGGGCCGGCCGCGCCGGGACTACTTCTTGGCCGTGGCCGACGGGCTCGGCGAGGGCGCCGGCTTCGTCGGCTCGGGGGCGGGGGCGGCGACGGTCAGCGTGAGCTTCAGGACCGCACCGTTGGTGGTGGTGAGCTCCAGCGTGTAGGTGCCGGACTGCTCGTCGGTGAACAGCTCGGGCAGGACGATCCGGCCGTTGTCGTCGGTCGTGAACGTGAGCGGCTTGCGCGCGGGCTTGCCGTTCTCGTCCTTGAAGTACGGACCGGTGGTCGCGGGCTTGCCGTCGGGGCCGAGGATGCTCGCGGTCACCTTGGCGCCGGCAACGACCTTGCCGTCGCCGCTCGCCTCGACGGTGATCCGCCCGGCGAACGACCCCTTCGGGGTGGCCTTGAGCTCGTCCTTGCCGATGCGCTGCAGTGCGGTGGCGAGGCGGGGCTTGACGGTGGCGGCGAAGTCGAACTTGCCGGCCTTGGCCCCGTCCTTGCCGTCGACCGTGGCGCGCAGGGCGAAGTCGCCGGCCACGGATCCGGCCTTGAGGTCGGGCGCGGTGGCCGTGCCGTCCTCGGCGACGGTGGCGAGGGCGAACGTGCTGTCCTTGCCGTCGACGGTGAAGCGCGCCTTGGTCTTCGGGCCGATGACCTCGAAGCGCACCTGCGTGCCCTTGGGCACGGGCCGGCCGTCGGCGGTGACGACCTTGACCTTCGCGTGATCGGCGAACGCCTCGTCGTCGACCGTGGCCGTGAGCTCGGCCGTGCCGACGTGCTCGATGGCCTTGAACTCGACCGGCTTCGACGGCGTCGGCTTGTCGCCACCACCACCCGGATTATCCGGCTTGCTCGGATTGTCCGGCTTGTTGGGAGTCGGCGGGTTCGTCGGCTTGTTCGGCTCCGACGGCTTGTTGGGCCTGCTCGGCTGCGACGGCTTGGCGGGCGTGCTCGGCGTGCTCGGGCGCACCGGGCCCGGGACCGGGGTGGTGCCGGACGGTCTGGTCGGGGTCGGGATCCACGGCGTGCTGCCGCCCGGGGTCGAGCCGCTGCCGCCGTTCTCGTACGTGTGCATCCACGCGAGGACCGCGTTCACGTACTCGCGGGAGTTGTTGTAGCTGAGGATCGCCTTGTCGAGCTGGGCCCCGTCCGAGAGGTCCTTGCCGCCCGCGCACAGGTAGCGCGCGGTGCCGGCGGCGGCGTCGAAGATGTTGTTGGGGTCGAGCTTGCCGTCGCCGTTGCCGTCGGCGCCGTAGTCCTTCCACGTGGACGGAATGAACTGGGTCGGGCCGACGGCGCGGTCGTAGACGGGGTCGCCGTCCCAGGCGCCGCCGTCGGTGTCCTTCACGAGCGCGAACTTGTCGCCCGTCAGCTGGGGGCCGCGGATCGGCTTGGTGGTGCTGCCGTCGGGCTGCAGGCCGTAGGAGGCGGCGTGCTCCGACTCCACCTTCCCGATGCCGGCGATCAGCTCCCACTTGATGTGGCAGTTCGGGTAGAGGCCCTTGGCCAGGCCCTCGGCGTTCTTGTACGCGGCCAGGGCGGTCGCGGGGATGTCGCTGCTGCCGCCGCCCGTACCGCTGCCGGGCTCGCCCGGCTTGGGCGTGGCGCCGGGGCGCGGCACGAGGTCGGGGAGGGAGAGGTTGGGGACACCGTGCGGCTGGCGCTGCGGGTTGTCGGGACCCGGGGTGGGGTCGTCGGCACCCGTCCCGTGCGGCGGGCTGGCGCCGACGGCCGCGGTGGTGAGGCTGGCGACGAGTAGGGCAGTGCACAGTCCCTGGCGGGAGACGCTCGCAGCGCGGGTACGAAGTATCTTCACGGAGACTGCTTCCTCGGGGAGACCGGCGGGCCGTGCGAGGGGGGCCGCACGACTGCCCCCCTCGGCCATAGACCCGAACACTAATTCCCTGTAGCCGCAATTGTCTTGTCCGGGGACGGGCTTCACGTACTCTTCGCCGGGCGATTCCCTCGCACGGGGTGGCGCCTGCGGCGTTGTACGTAGCGGAAGTTGGGCGTCCGTGCGTATGCGGTGCGCTGAGGGTGGCGGAGTCCGTTCACGGCGCCCCCTGGGGGCGCCCCGCAGCCCCCTGGGGGCGCCCCGCGGGGGCGCGGGGCGGTGTCGATCTGCGGCTGCCGCCGCGTGGGCGCGACACGGCACCCCGTCTGCGGGCGCGTCGTGGCTTGTCGCGCAGTTCCCCGCGCCCCTACGGGGCGCGGCTTCGGCGCCCGCGGGCCTCGCGCCGGGCGAAGTCGTACGCTGGAAGCCCCGGCCGTGCCCCGCGTGCCGGGTGCTCGCGTTGTTCAGCTTGTCCACCACCGGGACGGAAATCTCTTCATGAGCCTGCACGGTCTGCTCGACGCCGTCGTCAAGGATCCGGCGCTCGCCGAAGCGGTCGAGGCCGCGGGTGACGGCAACCGGCCGCACGTCGACCTGGTGGGGCCGCCCGCGGCCCGGCCGTTCGTGATCGCCGCGCTGGCCAGGGACGCGCAGCGGCCCGTGCTGGCGGTGACGGCGACGGGCCGGGAGGCGGAGGATCTGGCGGCGGCGCTGCGCGGGCTGCTGCCGGCCGATGCCGTCGTGGAGTACCCGGCCTGGGAGACGCTGCCGCACGAGCGGCTCTCGCCGCGGTCGGACACGGTCGGCCGGCGGCTGGCGGTGCTGCGCCGGCTGGCGCATCCGAGCAAGGACGACCCGGCGGCCGGTCCGGTCAGTGTCGTGGTGGCGCCCGTGCGCTCCGTGCTGCAGCCGCAGGTGAAGGGGCTGGGCGACCTGGAGCCGGTGAGCCTGCGCACGGGGCAGGGCGCCGATCTCGAGGAGGTCGTGGAGGCCCTCGCCGCGGCCGCCTACGCCCGCGTGGAACTGGTGGAGAAGCGCGGCGAGTTCGCCGTGCGCGGCGGCATCCTGGACGTGTTCCCGCCGACCGAGGAGCACCCGCTGCGGGTCGAGTTCTGGGGCGACGACGTCGAGGAGATCCGCTACTTCAAGGTGGCCGACCAGCGGTCGCTGGAGGTCGCCGAGCACGGCCTGTGGGCGCCGCCCTGTCGTGAGCTGCTGCTGACCGACGCCGTCCGCCGGCGGGCCGCGGCGCTCGCGGAGGAGCACCCGGAGCTGGGCGAGCTGCTGGGGAAGATCGCGGAGGGCATCGCGGTCGAGGGCATGGAGTCGCTGGCCCCGGTGCTGGTGGACGACATGGAGCTGCTGCTGGACGTGCTGCCGGCGGGTGCGATGGCCGTGGTGTGCGACCCGGAGCGGGTGCGGACGCGGGCGGCGGACCTGGTGGCGACGTCGCAGGAGTTCCTGCAGGCCTCCTGGGCGGCGTCGGCCGGTGGCGGCGAGGCGCCGATCGATGTGGACGCCGCCTCCCTGCGCGGCATCGCCGACGTCCGTGATCATGCCCGTGACCTGGACATGATGTGGTGGTCGGTGAGCCCGTTCGCGGCCGGGGAGGACGAGGAGGACGGCGACACCCTCAAGCTGGGCATGCAGGCGCCGGAGACCTACCGCGGCGACACGGCCCGGGCCCTGGCCGACACCAAGGGCTGGGTGTCCGACGGCTGGCGGACGGTGTTCCTCACCGAGGGCCACGGCCCGGCCGCCCGTACGGTCGAGGTGCTCGGCGGCGAGGGCATTCCGGCCCGCCTGGATGCGGACCTGCCGGAGCTGACGCCGTCCGTGGTGCATGTCTCCTGCGCGAGCCTGGACAGCGGTTTCGTCCACGCGGGCCTGAAGGTCGCCGTGCTGACGGAGTCCGATCTGACCGGCCAGAAGTCGGCCAGCAAGGACCTGGGCCGCATGCCGGTGCGGCGGCGCAAGAGCATCGACCCGCTGACGCTGCAGGCCGGCGACTACATCGTGCACGAGCAGCACGGTGTCGGCCGCTACCTGGAGATGGTGCAGCGCACGGTGCAGGGTGCCACCCGCGAGTACCTGCTGGTGGAGTACGCGCCGGCCAAGCGGGGCCAGCCGGGCGACCGGCTGTACATCCCCACCGACCAGCTGGAGCAGGTCACCAAGTACGTCGGCGGCGAGGCGCCCACCCTGCACCGCCTGGGCGGCGCGGACTGGACGAAGACCAAGGCGCGGGCGAAGAAGGCGGTCAAGGAGATCGCCGCCGACCTGATCAAGCTGTACTCGGCCCGCATGGCGGCCCCCGGGCACGCCTTCGCGCCGGACACCCCCTGGCAGCGGGAGCTGGAGGACGCCTTCCCGTACGCGGAGACGCCCGACCAGCTGACCACGATCGCCGAGGTCAAGGAGGACATGGAGAAGTCCGTCCCCATGGACCGCCTGGTCTGCGGCGACGTCGGCTACGGCAAGACCGAGATCGCGGTCCGTGCGGCGTTCAAGGCCGTGCAGGACGGCAAGCAGGTGGCGGTGCTGGTGCCGACCACCCTGCTCGTCCAGCAGCACTTCGGCACGTTCTCCGAGCGGTACGCGCAGTTCCCCGTCAATGTGCGGGCGCTGTCGCGCTTCCAGTCCGACACCGAGGCGAAGGCCGTCCTGGAGGGGCTGCGGGAGGGCTCCGTCGACATCGTCATCGGCACCCACCGCCTCTTCTCCTCCGAGACCAAGTTCAAGGACCTGGGCCTGGTCATCGTCGACGAGGAGCAGCGCTTCGGCGTCGAGCACAAGGAGCAGCTGAAGAAGCTGCGCGCCAACGTCGACGTGCTGACGATGTCCGCCACCCCGATCCCGCGCACGCTGGAGATGGCGGTGACCGGCATCCGCGAGATGTCGACGATCACCACGCCGCCGGAGGAGCGCCACCCGGTGCTGACCTTCGTGGGTCCCTACGACCAGAAGCAGATCGGCGCGGCCATCCGCCGCGAGCTGCTGCGCGAGGGCCAGGTCTTCTACATCCACAACCGGGTCGAGTCCATCGACCGGGCGGCTGCGCGGCTGCGCGAGATCGTGCCCGAGGCGCGCATCGCCACCGCGCACGGCCAGATGTCGGAGTCGGCGCTGGAGCAGGTCGTGGTCGACTTCTGGGAGAAGAAGTTCGACGTGCTGGTCTCGACGACGATCGTGGAGTCGGGCATCGACATCTCCAACGCCAACACCCTCATCGTCGAGCGCGGCGACAACTTCGGGTTGTCGCAGCTGCACCAGCTGCGCGGCCGGGTGGGCCGCAGCCGGGAGCGGGGCTACGCCTACTTCCTCTACCCGCCGGAGAAGCCGCTGACGGAGACCGCCCACGAGCGGCTGGCGACGATCGCCCAGCACACGGAGATGGGCGCGGGCATGTACGTGGCGATGAAGGACCTGGAGATCCGTGGCGCGGGCAACCTGCTCGGCGGCGAGCAGTCCGGCCACATCGCGGGCGTCGGCTTCGACCTGTACATCCGCATGGTCGGCGAGGCCGTGGCGGACTACCGGGCGTCGGTGGAGGGCGGCGGCGAGGAGGCGGAGGCCCCGCTGGAGGTGAAGATCGAGCTGCCGGTGGACGCGCACGTCCCGCACGACTACGCGCCGGGCGAGCGGCTGCGCCTGCAGGCGTACCGGGCGATCGCCTCGGCCAACTCCGAGGAGGACATCAAGGCCGTCCGCGAGGAGCTCACCGACCGCTACGGCAAGTTGCCCGAGCCCGTGGAGAACCTGCTGCTGGTCGCCGGCCTGCGGATGCTGGCCCGGGCCTGCGGGGTCACCGACATCACCCTGCAGGGCGCCAACGTGCGCTTCGGCCCGGTGGAGCTGCGCGAGTCGCAGGAGCTGCGCCTGAAGCGCCTGTACCCGCGCACGGTGATGAAGCCGGCCACCCAGCAGATCCTGGTGCCGCGCCCGGCGACCCGCCCGATCGGCGGCAAGCCGCTGGTCGGCCGCGAGCTGCTGGCGTGGACGGGCGAGTTCCTCACGACAATCCTGGGCAGCTGACCGCTTCGCCACGCGGCATCACGGCGCCCCGCGCCCGGAGCGGCTACGGCGCGGCGCGCCGCAGCACGACGTAGCCGCCCTCGCTGCCCACGACGACGTACCGGGCGCCCGCGTGGGTGCGGGCGGCGTCGGCCGCGGCGTCGGCGGGCGTGCGGCCGTCGCCCAGGTGCACGGCGACGTAGTCGGGCCTGATGCCGCCGGTGCCGCCGACCCAGAAGACCCGGCAGCGGCCCGCGAGCCGGCTTATCGGCACGACGTCCGCCTCGACGGTGGCGCCGTCGGGGATGCGGTCCAGCAGTCGCTCGGTGGCCCGGACCTGCGGCGGGATGCGGTAGGTGTCCGGCATGGTCAGCCCGTACAGCGGCAGGGACGCGGTCAGGGCCAGGGCCGCGGCGAGGACGGCCGCCGGCAGGTGGTGGGCGTAGGTGCGCAGCCGGCGGCGGGGGCTGGTGCGGGACGCGGCGAGCGCCTCGGTGAGGGCGATGAACACCACGGGCATCAGCACGGCGCTGTAGTGCCAGTCGGTGCCCCAGTAGTGGTCGTCGTGGGAGACGAACCGCCAGCCCAGGGTGGGCAGCGCCACGATCAGCACCGGTGAGCGCAGGGCGAGCAGGCCGGTGGTGGGCAGCAGCGTCCACAGCAGGGTGCGCACGGCGGTGTCCGCGGGGATGACCGGCGCGGGGCCGCCGTCCCCGCCGAGCTTGTTCCAGTAGTCGTACGAGCCACCGCTGTTGAAGCTCGGAATGATCAGACCGAGGGCGAGGGCGGTGGCCGCCAGGCCGAACGCCACCAGGGCCGCGCCCTGCGCCACGGCCCGGGTGCGGCCGCGGGCGCCGCGCAGCCGCAGCAGGACCAGCGCGCCGACGGCGGCGGCGGTCACCCCCAAATCCTCCTTCACCAGGACCAGGGGCGCCGCCCACAGCACGGCGGGCGTCCAGCGCCGGCGGACCACCGCCTCCAGGGAGAAGGCGAGCAGCGGCATCGCGAAGGCGATCTCGTGGAAGTCGAAGTCGACCGCCCGCTGCACGCCCCACGACAGCCCGTAGGCGACGCCGATGGCCAGCCCCCGGCCGCGGCCCAGGAGGTGCGCGGCGAGCCGGGTGACCGGCACGGCCGACAGCGCGAAGAGCGCGGCCTGCACCACCAGCAGGGTCAGGGGAGTGGGGAAGGCGCGGTAGAAGGGGGCGACCAGCGCGGTGATCGGGCTGAAGTGGTCCCCGAGGATGTTGGTGCCGGGCCCCTTCAGGTCGGCTATCGGCGCCCGCAGCTCGGCGTAGCCGCGTATCGCCTGCTCGAAGATGCCCAGGTCCCAGGACATGGTGAGCATCCGCAGGTGCCGGCTGACCGACAGCGTGGTGTAGAGGACGAACAGGACGCCGGCCAGCCAGTAGGGGTCCAGCCGGGGCGCGCCCAGCCGGGCGAAGCCCGTCCGCTGCCCCGAGGGAGCGGTCTCGGCCGACTTGCGGGCCTGTGCCGGAACGGCGGTGGCCGAGTCCATGGACGTCCTTCTCTCGGGTGCGCTTCGTGGGGCCGGCAGCCGCTGCCGCCGCAGGACCGGCCCCTTCGAAAGATATGCCGGGTCCGTCGGTCGCCCGGGCCTCCCACTCGAAGACGAGCGCGGGAGCCACCCGGTTCAGCCGGGTTTCCCCCGGTCCGTGCCCGCCTGTCGCCGCTGCCGCGTGCCCGGACGGCGTGCGAATCGTTGGCCCAATCAGTGACGCGGGCCACGTCCGGTGCCTACCATCGATCACCGCCGGGCCGACGTCGGTGACCCGAGGTGGACCAGGTGCACAGCAGCACGTCCCACCCATGCAGCACGACCCCATGCAGCACGACCCCTTCGGGAGGCTTCATGATCCGCCGCAGGACAGCGCTCGTCGTCTCCGCCGCCGGTCTCCTCGCCGTCGCGCCCCTGCTCACCGCCTGCGGCTCCACCCCGCACCCGGGGGCGGCCGCCGTGGTGGGCAAGGAGCGGATCACGGTGGCGCAGTTGCAGGGCCGGGTCGACGACGTGCGCGAGGCCCAGCGCAGTGCCCCGCAGGGCGCCCAGCTGCTGGCGGCCAGCGGGCGGCTGGGGCAGGACACGCTCGTACGGCTCATCCAATACCGGGTCATCGAGAAGGCCGGGCAGGACAGCGGCGTCGAGGTCACCCGGCGCGAGGTGCAGGAGCGCCGGGCGCAGGTCGACCGGATGCTGGGCGGGGCGCAGGCGGTCGAGGCGCGCTTCCTGGCCGCGGGCATCGCCCCCGACGGGATCGACCAGGACCTGCGGGTGGGCCTGATCCGCTCCAAGCTGGAGGACAAGCTCGGCAAGGACCGCGCCGGCGAGGTGCTCAGGAAGACCTCCGACTCCCTCGGCGTGCAGGTCAACCCCCGCTACGGCACCTGGGACGCCAAGCGCGGCACCGCCCGCCCGGCGCAGGAGCCGTGGCTGCGCCCGGCCGTGCAGGACGAGCCGGCGGACCCCGCCTGAGGGGACGGGGCACGGGCGGGGGCGAGGAACCCCCGCCCGCCCGCATAGGCTCGGTGCTGTGAACGCCTACGACTCCACCGGCCGCATCGTGCTCCTGACCACCAGCCACCGGGTCGCCCCCGGCCTGCTGTCCTGGCCGGCCTGGCAGACGCTGCGGGAGGCGGAGCGCGTGCTGTGCGCCGACGCCGCCCACCCCCAGCTGCCGTACCTGCGCGAGGCCGGCGTGGACGTCGAGCACGCCGCGCCCACCGCCCGCGAGCTGGTCGACTACTGCACCGACGGCTCGCGCACCGCCGTCGTGGTCACCTCCGCCGAGGGCGAGAGCGCCCTGACCGACGGCCTGGCCCGGCTGGCCGGCTCCGGCCGCGAGACGATGCCCGCCCTGGAACTGCTCCCCGGCTCCTACGACCTGCCCGGCGCCCGGCTGCTGGACCTGGTGCAGGTCATGGACCGCATCCGGCTCGCCTGCCCGTGGACGGGCATCCGCACCCACGAGGACCTGGCGAAGTACGGCCTGGAGGAGATGTACGAGCTCCTGGAGGCGATCGAGACCGGCGACCGCCAGGCGCTGCGCGAGGAGCTGGGCGACGTGCTGCTGCAGGTGGTCTTCCACGCCCGCATCGCCCAGGACGACCCCGACGAGCCGTTCTCCGTCGACGACGTCGCCGGCGGGATCGTCGACAAGCTCATCCACCGCCACCCGCACGTCTTCGGCGACGCCGACGCGCAGACCCCCGAGGACGTCAAGGCGCACTGGATGCGCACCAAGGCCGCCGAGAAGCGGCGCGAGTCCGTCACCGAGGGCGTGCCGCTGGGCCAGCCGGCCCTCGCCCTGGCCGCCAAGCTCGCCTCCCGCGCCCGCGCCGAGGGCCTGGAGGTGGCCCTGCCGTCCGGCGACGGCGTGGGGTACGAGCTGCTGGCGCTGGCCGTACGGGCCGAGGCGGCCGGCGTCGAGCCGGAGACCGCGCTGCGGGCCGCGGCCCGGGCGTACCGGGACGCGATCCTCGCCGCCGAGCGGGCGGCGGAGCGGTAGCGGCCTCGATCACCCGTTCGGCTCAGTGGCAGTCTTGACCGGGCGGCGGCCGGGTACCCGACCTCCATGCGCACTGAGCAGATCGATCTCGCCCTCCCGCCCTGGGTCGGCGGCGCCGCCCCCTTCCTCGTGGGGCTGTGCGTCGGCGCCCTGCTGATCCTCGCCTTCTTCTTCGGGCAGCGGTGGCGGGACCGCGAGCCCCCGCCGCCCGCCCACCCGCAGCGCCGCCAGGGTTCCTGGCAGACGCCGCAGGAGCACCAGCGCGGCCCCGAGTCGCCCGACCACGGGCCCGGCCACAACGACGACGAGGAGAACGCCCTGGGGTACGTCGTCGAGCACCGCGAGAGCGACCAGCTGCAGTCCGAGGCCGACGGTGAGCGCGTCCTGCCGCACGAGATCCACAACCCGGGCAGCCACCCGGAGGAGCTCTCCGACGAGCGCCGCAAGTGGAAGCCCGGCAGCAGCGGCTCCTTCGGCAGCGGCGGAGCGGGCAGCCACTAGCGCCCCGTAGGGGCGCGGGGAACTGCGCGATCAGCCATCGACGGCCTGCAGCCGAACGCGCACGTGCGGGCGCATGGTGGCTTGTCGCGCCCACGCGGCGGCAGCCGCAGAACGGGCACTCCCCGTGCCCCTACGGGGCACGGCCTGGGCGCCCTGCGGGGCACCGCACCCGTTAGCGTCGGGGGCGTGCACGAGAATCCCACGCCCCCTGCCCCGAAGCTCTTCACCTGGGAGTTCGCCAGCGACCCGTACCCGGCGTACGCCTGGCTGCGCGAGCACGCGCCCGTCCACAGGACGGAGCTGCCCAGCGGGGTCGAGGCATGGCTGGTCACGCGGTACGCCGACGCCCGGCAGGCGCTCGCCGACCAGCGGCTGTCGAAGAACCCCGTGCACCACTCGGAGCACGCCCACGGCAAGGGCAAGGTCGGCATCCCCGGCGAGCGCAGCGCCAACCTGATGACGCACCTGCTCAACATCGACCCGCCGGACCACACCCGGCTGCGCCGCCTGGTCTCCAAGGCGTTCACCCCGCGCCGGGTCGCGGAGTTCGCGCCCCGGGTGCAGGAGCTCACCGACCGGCTCATCGACGGCTTCTGCGAGAAGGGCGCGGCGGACCTCATTCACGAGTTCGCCTTCCCGCTGCCCATCTACGCCATCTGCGACATGCTCGGCGTCCCGCCGGAGGACCAGGACGACTTCCGCGACTGGGCCGGAATGATGATCCGGCACGGGGGCGGGCCGCGCGGCGGGGTGGCGCGCTCGGTGAAGAAGATGCGCACCTATCTCGCGGAACTGATCCACCGGAAGCGGGAGGATCTGGGCGACGACCTCATCTCGGGACTGATCAGGGCGAGCGACCACGGCGAGCACCTCACCGAGAACGAGGCCGCCGCCATGGCCTTCATTCTTCTTTTCGCCGGTTTCGAAACAACTGTGAACCTGATCGGTAACGGAACCTACGCGCTGCTGCGCCACCCCGAACAACGCGAACGCCTGCAGCGCGCCCTCGCCGAGGGGGACGCGTCGCTGCTCGCCACGGGGGTCGAGGAACTGCTGCGCTACGACGGCCCCGTAGAGCTTGCGACCTGGCGTTTCGCCACCCAGGACCTGGTCATCGGCGGGCAGCGGATCGCCGAGGGCGACCCCGTCCTGGTGGTGCTGGCGGCCGCGGACCGCGACCCCGAACGGTTCGCCGATCCCGACGTCCTGGACCTCTCCCGGCGCGACAACCAGCACTTGGGCTACGGACACGGCATCCATTACTGTCTCGGCGCACCGCTCGCCCGCCTCGAAGGGCAGACCGCGCTCGCCACCCTGCTGCGCAGACTGCCCGACCTCCGGCTCGCCGCCGAGCCGGACGACCTGCGCTGGCGCGGCGGCCTGATCATGCGCGGCCTGCGCACGCTGCCCGTGGAATTCACGGCGCGTCCGCCCGCGCAGGCGCCTGCATGCCCTTAGCGCATGACGTCCGGTCACCTCGCAGTTATCGCAGCGTGACCTCCGCTACACCGGGTTGTGACTCCGGGGGGCCGTCGCTATGTTCGACGACCATCCGAAGCCGCCTACCCGAGAGGGCCCGAACATGCGCTCAGGCACTGGTAGACATCGCCGTCCCCGTCAGGTCCCCGCCATCGTGCTCGCGGCGGGGGTGACGGGAGCCAGCGTCGCCATGCCGCTGCTGGCTGCCACCACCGCCACCGCGGCCGACGCGGGCACCTGGGACAAGGTCGCCCAGTGCGAGAGCGGGGGGATGTGGAGCGCCAACCAGGGCAACGGCTTCTTCGGCGGCCTGCAGATCACCCAGGAGTTGTGGGAGCAGCACGGCGGCATCTCGTACGCGCCCCGGCCCGACCTCGCGAGTCGTTCCGAGCAGATCGCCATCGCCGAGAGCATCCTCAAGTCGCAGGGCTCCGGCCCGTGGACGAGCTGCGGCGAGGGCGCGGGTCTGACCCGCAGCGAGCGGGCGCCCGAGGTCGACCCGGGCACCAAGGCCACCCCGCCGCCGGCCCCGGAGCGCAGCCGGACACCGGAGCACACGACCAAGCCCGCGCCGGAGCACGGCTCGCCCGCTCCGGACGCCTCGCATGCCCCCGACGCCACCCCCACGCCTTCGGCGCCGTCGGGGACGCCGTCCGCATCGCCGTCGACGTCGCCGTCCGGGTCGTCCACGCCCGCGCCCGGCCAGTCCGGTGCGCCCTCCGGTGCGACGCCGGACGCCGGTGGCACCCCGTCAGCTCCCGCGAGCGGCACGCCGGACGCCGGGCAGGGCAAGCACCGCAAGGAGCCCGGCACCGACCTCCCGTCGGCTCCGGCCGACGGCTCCGCGAGCCCGTCGGGCACGCCGGGAGCCGACGGCGCGTCCGCCGGGGACGCCGGCGCGGCGGAGGGCTCGGGGCGCCACCGCGCGACCCCGAACGGCCCGGACGACGGCGCACAGCGACCCTCGCGCGGGGGCGATTCCCGGCCGGGCATCCCGGCCGCAAACGACTACACCGTGCAGCCCGGTGACAACCTGTCAGTGATCGCCCAGGAGCACTCGGTCGCCGGCGGCTGGCAGACGCTGTATCAGAAGAACGAAAAAGTTGTCGGAACTGATCCGGACCTTATCCGTCCTGGTCAGCGCCTGGATATCCGTCAATAGCCATGCGGAAAGGGCCGAATGTCCGTTCCAGTCGAAAGTGAGACATGGGTCTCTTCGACTCGGCGGCGGAGAGCGTCCGTCCGATTTGCGTCTACCCAGGGCCACCTGCGGAAACGTCAGGTTTCCCGCGGTAACCGATGGCGGCCTTGGCTGAAAAGTGGGGTTTGAACCCGCAGGCCGCCTGTGCTTACCGTCTTCACCGCTCGCCATCGCGAGCACCACGGTCGCCACGCCGAATCCTGCCGGCGGCCGGGGGAGTCGTCGCGCAAGCGCCGTAGGCAGGAGCGGGGGAACCAAGGTAGGCGCCGGACGGACCGGCGGTCGGCAGACCGCAGGGACGGACGGCTTGGGGTGAAGCCCGGTGCTCGCACCGGGCCGGGCAGTCTCACAGCCCGAACCCGACAGCTCACCTCGTAGGCGTCGGTGAGGAAAACGACTTATGTCCAAGGGCAAGCACCGTCGTCCGTCCAAGGCCGTCCGAATCGTCACGCTCGCCGGCGTCACCGGCGCCGCGGTCGCCGCCCCACTGATGGTCGCGACCTCCGCCAACGCCGCCTCCGTCTCCACCTGGGACAAGGTCGCCCAGTGCGAGTCCAGCGGCAACTGGCACCTCAACAACGGCAACAACTACTACGGCGGCCTGCAGTTCTCGAACGACTCCTGGAAGGCCGCGGGCGGCACCAAGTACGCCCCGCGCGCCGACCTCGCCACCAAGGCCCAGCAGATCGCCACCGCCGAGCGGCTGCTGGCCATGCAGGGCCCGGGCGCCTGGGGCTGCGCGGGTGAGGGCGGTCTGCGCTCCGGCGGCGCCAAGGCCGACGTCGACCCCTCCGACGACTCCGGCTCCGCCTCCGCCAAGAAGACCCGCAAGACCACCTCCGCCGAGGGCGCCCACTCCACCAAGAACCACTCGGACCGCAGCGAGCGCCACAGCGCTCCGAAGAAGGTCACCCGGGAGTCGGACGCCGACGACGAGGCCGCGGAGGCCAAGGCGGAGGCCAAGAAGGCCGCCCCGCGCGAGGTCAAGCAGGGCACCGGCGAGTACAAGGTCAAGGAGGGCGACACCCTCGGGACCATCGCCGACGCGCAGAAGGTGCGCGGTGGCTGGGCGAAGCTCTACGACCTCAACAAGGACGTCATCGACAACGCCGACCTGATCTTCCCCGGTCAGCAGCTGCACCTGCACTGACCGGAGTCGATCGAAGCCGATCGAAGGTGCCGGGCGGCCCATGGCCGCCCGGCCGCACGACGACCGGCCGTACGACCGCCCCGCTTCGCTGCGCTTCCCCCCGAGCCGCACCGGAGCGGGGCTTCGCCGTTCGAGCCGCCGTGCCGGCCGCGCCCCGTCGACTGTCCGTTGAGCGAACATACTGGGTTTTCATCCCGTGATATCGGCATTTGTGCCAATTTTCGGCCCGTGGCCCGGTCCAGCGCGGGGAGAGCCCGCGGGGCCCGTTAGGCTCGTGGTGCAGAACTCCAGACACACACGAAGGAGACCCTCGTGCCGTCCATCGACGTCGTCGTAGCTCGCGAGATCCTCGACTCGCGAGGCAACCCCACGGTCGAGGTCGAGGTCGGCCTCGACGACGGCTCCACGGGCCGTGCCGCCGTGCCGTCCGGCGCCTCCACCGGCGCCTTCGAGGCCATCGAGCTGCGTGACGGCGACCCGGACCGCTACCTCGGCAAGGGCGTCGAGAAGGCCGTCCTCGCCGTGATCGAGCAGATCGGCCCGGAGCTGGTCGGCTACGACGCCACCGAGCAGCGCCTGATCGACCAGGCCATGTTCGACCTGGACGCCACCGACAACAAGGGCTCGCTCGGCGCCAACGCCATCCTCGGCGTCTCCCTGGCCGTCGCGCACGCCGCCTCCGAGGCCTCGGACCTGCCCCTCTTCCGCTACCTCGGCGGCCCGAACGCGCACCTGCTGCCCGTTCCGATGATGAACATCCTCAACGGCGGCTCGCACGCCGACTCCAACGTGGACATCCAGGAGTTCATGATCGCGCCGATCGGCGCGGAGTCCTTCTCCGAGGCCCTGCGCTGGGGCACCGAGGTCTACCACACCCTCAAGAAGGTCCTGAAGGGCCGCGGCCTGTCCACCGGCCTGGGCGACGAGGGCGGCTTCGCCCCGAACCTCGGCTCCAACCGCGAGGCCCTCGACCTGATCCTCGAGGCCATCAAGGAGGCCGGCTACACCCCCGGCCAGGACATCGCGCTCGCCCTGGACGTCGCCGCCTCCGAGTTCTACAAGGACGGCGTCTACACCTTCGAGGGCCAGGACCGCACCGCGGCCCAGATGACCGACTACTACGCCGAGCTCGTCGAGGCCTACCCGCTGGTCTCCATCGAGGACCCGCTGTTCGAGGACGACTGGGACGGCTGGAAGACCATCACCGACAAGCTCGGCGACAAGGTCCAGCTCGTCGGTGACGACCTGTTCGTCACCAACCCCGAGCGCCTCGCCCGCGGCATCGAGGAGGGCACTGCCAACGCCCTGCTGGTCAAGGTCAACCAGATCGGTTCGCTGACCGAGACCCTCGACGCCGTCGAGCTGGCCCAGCGCAACGGCTTCAAGTGCATGATGTCCCACCGCTCCGGCGAGACCGAGGACGTCACCATCGCCGACCTGGCCGTCGCCACCAACTGCGGCCAGATCAAGACCGGCGCCCCGGCCCGCTCCGAGCGCGTCGCCAAGTACAACCAGCTGCTGCGCATCGAGGAGATCCTCGACGACGCCGCGGTGTACGCCGGCCGCAGCGCCTTCCCGCGGTTTCGCTCTGCGAACTAATGAGCACAGCAGGGCTGAGCGCCGCGTCGGCTTGAGCCTTGACGCTTGAGCCTTAACGGCTGAGCTCTCGCCAGTCTCCGTACGTCCCCGGCCGCGGTCCCGTACCGTGTCCGGGGACGTACGTTCGTAGCGGACCGACAGGGGAGGCGACGTGGGCGCGGACCGGTTCTCCACCGCGACCAGGCTCAAGGCGCTCGGCACGGCGCTGGTGCAGGGGCCCGCCGCGGCCCGGACGTACCGCGCCCGTCAGCCGCGCCGCTCCCGGCTCACCGGCCGGGCGGCCCTGCTGGCGCTCGTCGTCTGCTCGCTGGTGGTGGCCCTGGCCTACCCGATGCGGCAGTGGGTGACCCAGCGCTCCGACATCGCCGACCAGCGGCGCCGCACCGAGCACGCGCGCGAGCAGGTCAAACGGCTGCAGGACGAGAAGGCCCGGCTGGAGGACCCGGCCTACGTCGAGCAGCTGGCCCGCGAGCACCTGCACTACCTGCGCCCCGGAGAGACCGGCTACAACGTCGTCGACGGCACCGCCGCCGACGGCCGCCACAAGGACGAGGGCGCCGCCGACCGCCCCTGGTACCTCAACCTCTTCGACGACGTGGACGCCTCCGACACCCACCGCTGAGCGTCCCGCGCCACCGGCCCCCCGACCCACCGAGCACGAGCGAGCATTCGAGCACATGGACACGCCCCCGCCCACGACCGAGCCCACCGAGCCGACGGACGCCGACATCGCGGCGTTCGAGGCGCAGCTGGGGCGCCCGCCGCGCGGCCTGCGCGCCATCGCCCACCGCTGCCCCTGCGGCAACCCCGACGTCGTCGAGACCGCCCCGCGGCTGGAGGACGGCACGCCCTTCCCGACGCTGTACTACCTGACGTGCCCGCGCGCCGCCTCGGCGATCGGCACGCTGGAGGCCGAGGGCGTCATGAAGGAGATGAGCGAGCGGCTGCAGAGCGACCCGGAGCTGGCCGCCGCCTACCGGGCCGCGCACGAGGACTACATCCGCCGCCGGGACGCCATCGAGGTCCTGCAGGGCTTCCCGAGCGCCGGCGGGATGCCGGACCGCGTCAAGTGCCTGCACGTCCTGGTCGGTCACTCCCTGGCCGCGGGCCCGGGCGTGAACCCCCTGGGCGACGAGGCGATCGCCATGCTCCCCGAGTGGTGGCGCAAGGGCCCGTGCGTGAACCCCTGCGGCGAGCAGGAGGACGGCGCATGACGCGCGTCGCGGCCATCGACTGCGGCACCAACTCCATCCGCCTGCTCGTGGCGGACGTCGACCCGGCCACGGGCCGACTCGACGAGCTCGACCGCCGGATGACCATCGTCCGCCTCGGCCAGGGCGTCGACCGCACCGGCCGTCTGGCCCCCGAGGCGCTGGAGCGCACGTTCGCGGCCTGCCGCGCGTACGCGGAGGTCATTCGCGACCTGAAGGCCGAGCGCATCCGTTTCGTCGCCACCTCCGCCTCCCGCGACGCACAGAACCGCGAGGACTTCGTGCGCGGCGTGGTGGAGATCCTCGGCGTCGAGCCGGAGGTCGTCACCGGTGACCAGGAGGCCGAGTTCTCCTTCACCGGTGCGACGCGGGAGCTGGTGGGGCGCGCCGATCTGGCCGCGCCGTTCCTCGTGGTCGACATCGGCGGCGGCTCGACGGAGTTCGTGGTCGGCGAGGAGCATGTGCGGGCCGCCCGCAGCGTGGACGTGGGTTGCGTGCGCATGACGGAGCGTCATCTGGTGGTGGACGGCGCGGTCACCGACCCGCCGACGGCCGAACAGGTCGCCGCCATACGGGCCGACGTCGAGGCGGCCCTCGACCTGGCCGCGCAGGCGGTGCCGCTGGGCGAGGCCCGTACGCTGGTCGGGCTGGCCGGTTCCGTCACCACGGTCGCGGCCATCGCGCTGGAGCTGGAGGAGTACGACTCCTCGGTCATCCACCACGCGCGGATCTCCCTGGACCAGGTCCGGGCGATCACCGCGCGGCTGCTCGCCTCCACCCACGACGAGCGCGCCGCGATTCCGGTGCTGCACCCGGGGCGGGTCGATGTGATCGCCGCGGGGGCCCTGGTGCTGCAGTGCGTGATGGAGCGCGTGGGCGTCGACGAGGTGATCGTCAGCGAGTTGGACATTCTGGACGGGATCGCTCTTTCCCTCGTGTAAGGGGCGCAGCCCGATCGGGCGCCGGGAAATTGTTCGTGAAATCCTTCACATGAAAAAGGGCCAACCAGTTCGCGGAAGAGGGCCTTCGGCCCGCATTCCGGGCCGTGTGGCCCCCCGGCGTCCGGAATCCGGCTGGTTTCGGTCGTGTTAAAGAAACGCTTATGCGCAGCCGCGACGGCGGGTGGTCCAGTCGTCACGCGACCCTCAAGGCCAGTTCAGGGCGGGTGCTCAACGCCCTTGGCGGCGTTGCGGTTCCCTTGCGCGGGTATGGCGTCGGTCACGGTGGCGGCGGAGTGTAGCAGATGCCCCCACCGTTCTTGTGAAGGGGCTCACGAGCACCCCGTCGAGACGTGCTGGATACTCGAAACATGAGCACCACGGAGCGTCCACGGATCCTCGTAGTAGGCGGTGGGTACGTCGGCCTGTACGCGGCGCGCCGCATCCTGAAGAAGATGCGGTACGGCGAGGCGACCGTCACGGTCGTCGACCCGCGCTCGTACATGACGTACCAGCCCTTCCTTCCCGAAGCAGCCGCCGGCAGCATCTCTCCCCGCCACGTCGTGGTGCCGCTGCGACGTGTGCTCCCCAAGGCGGAGGTCCTCACGGGCCGCGTCACCACCATCGACCAGGACCGCAAGGTCGCCACGATCGCCCCGATCGTCGGCGAGGCCTACGAGCTGCCCTTCGACTACCTGGTGATCGCGCTCGGCGCCGTCTCCCGTACCTTCCCGATCCCCGGCCTGGCCGAGAACGGCATCGGCATGAAGGGCATCGAGGAGGCCATCGGCCTGCGCAACCACGTCCTCGAGCAGCTGGACAAGGCCGACTCGACCAAGGACGAGGAGATCCGCCGCCGCGCGCTGACCTTCGTCTTCGTCGGTGGTGGCTTCGCCGGCGCCGAGACGATCGGCGAGGTCGAGGACATGGCCCGCGACGCCGCCAAGTACTACCCGACGATCAAGCGCGAGGACATGCGCTTCATCCTCGTCGACGCCGCCGACAAGATCCTCCCCGAGGTCGGCCCCAAGCTCGGCCAGTACGGCAAGGAGCACCTGGAGAGCCGCGGCGTCGAGGTCTACCTCGGCACCTCGATGGACTCCTGCGTCGACGGCCACGTCGTGCTCAAGAACGGCCTCGAGGTCGACGCCAACACCATCGTGTGGACCGCCGGCGTCAAGCCCAACCCGGCGCTCGCCCGCTTCGGTCTGCCGCTGGGCCCCCGCGGCCACGTCGACACCCTGCCGACGCTGCAGATCAAGGACATGCCGTACGCCTTCGCGGCCGGCGACAACGCCCAGGTGCCCGACCTGGTCGGCCGTGCGGCCGGCAACGAGAACGCCTGGTGCCCGCCGAACGCCCAGCACGCCCTGCGCCAGTCCAAGGTCCTCGGCGACAACGTCGTGGCGGCCCTGCGCGGCTTCGAGGCCGGGCAGAAGGAGTACAAGCACGCCAACAAGGGTGCGGTGGCGGGCCTCGGCCTCCACAAGGGCGTGGCGATGATCGTCATGGGCAAGATGAAGATCAAGCTCAAGGGCCGTCTCGCCTGGTACATGCACCGTGGCTACCACGGCATGGCGATGCCGACCTGGAACCGCAAGATCCGCGTCTTCGCCGACTGGACCCTCGGTCTCTTCCTCAAGCGCGAGGTCGTCTCGCTGCGGGCGATGGAGAACCCGCGCGAGGAGTTCTACGAGGCCGCCAAGCCGGCCCCGCAGGCCACCTCGCCGGCCGAGAAGGCCAAGGCCTCGTAACAACGGTCTTCCTCGCGAAGGGCGTCCACCGATCCGTGGGGTGGGCGCCCTTCGGCGTGTGCGCACCCCGCCGAAGGGCAAGGACTAAGGCACGAATCCACCGGTGTTGAGGCGTCAGGATCTCCTGACCCTCGATCATGGAGGTGTGCGACATGCCCGAGGCCGCTCGACGGCTCGCCGACCTGGCCCAGCAGGCGCTGGGCACCCCGCTCCCGGTGCGGCTGCGCGCCTGGGACGGCAGCGAGTACGGCCCGCCCGGCACTCCCGGCAGCCCGGTCCTCGTACTGCGGCGCCGGCGGGCCCTGCGCCGGCTGCTGTGGCAGCCGGGCGAGCTCGGCCTGGCCCGCGCCTGGGTCGCCGGTGACCTCGACGTCGACGGCGACCTCTTCCAGGCCCTGCGGCTGCTGGCCGGGCACCTGTGGGAGCGCGGCGAGCCGCGCGGCCGCACGGGACGCCTGGCCGCCCTGCGCGACCCGGCGCTGCGCGCCGTCGGCCGCGAACTGCTGAAGCTGACCCCGCCCTGGCTGCCGCCCGCCCCGCCGCCCGAGGAGGCCCGCACCGGCGGCGGCGCCCGGCACAGCCTGCACCGCGACAAGCGCGCCATCAGCCACCACTACGACGTCGGCAACGCCTTCTACGAGCGCGTCCTGGGCCCCTCGATGGTCTACTCCTGCGCCTACTGGGAGAGCCCGGAGGCCACCCTGGAGGACGCCCAGGAGGCCAAGCTCGACCTCGTCTGCCGCAAGCTCGCCCTCGCCCCCGGCCAGCGACTGCTGGACGTCGGCTGCGGCTGGGGCTCGATGGTCGCGCACGCCGCCCGCACCTACGGCGTGCGCGCGGTCGGCATCACCCTCTCCGAGGAGCAGGCCGCCTACGCCCGCAAGCGCGTGGCCGACGCCGGCCTCGCCGACCGCGTGGAGATCCGCGTCCAGGACTACCGCGAGATCGCCGACGGACCCTTCGACGCGATCTCCTCCATCGGCATGGCCGAGCACGTCGGTTCGGCCCGCTACGCCGAGTACGCCGCCGACCTGTTCGCGCTGCTGCGGCCCGGCGGGCGGCTGCTCAACCACCAGATCGCCCGGCGCCCGCTGCAGGACGAAACGGCCTACGAGGTGGACGAGTTCATCGGCCGCTACGTCTTCCCCGACGGCGAGCTCGCACCCGTCGGGCGCACGGTGGCGCAGCTGGAGGAGGCCGGCTTCGAGGTGCGGGACGTGGAGTCGTTGCGCGAGCACTACGCGCTGACGCTGCGCAGCTGGGTGGCCAACCTGGAGCGGCACTGGGCCGAGGCGGTGCGCCTGACCTCGCCGGGCCGGGCCCGGGTGTGGCGGCTGTACATGGCCGCATCGGCCCTGTCGTTCGAGGCCAACCGGATAGGGGTGAACCAGGTGCTGGCGGTGCGCACCCCGGACTCCGGCGAGTCCGGGCTGCCGCTGCGCACCCGCGACTGGCGCGGCTGACCGGCGCCACGGACAACGGGCAGGGGCCCGGTCCTGTCCCAGGACCGGGCCCCTGCTGTCGTACGGCTGCGCCTACTCCGCCTTGATGGCGGCCAGCATGTTGAGCTTGGCCGCCCGGCGGGCCGGCCAGAGCGCGGCCAGCATGCCGACCAGGGCGGACAGCAGCAGGAAGACGGCCATGCTGCCCCAGGGCAGGACCAGCTCGTAGGTGCTGATGCCCTTCTTGATGAGGTCGCCCGCGGCCCAGCCGAAGAAGACGCCCAGGCCCACGCCCATCACACCGCCGAAGAGCGAGATGACCAGCGACTCCAGGCGGACCATCCGCTTGATGCCCTTGCGGTCCAGGCCGATGGCCCGCAGCATGCCGATCTCCTGCTGCCGCTCGAAGACGGACATCGCCAGGGTGTTGACGACGCCGAGGACGGCGACGACGACGGCCATGCCCAGCAGGCCGTAGAGCATGTTCAGCAGCAGGCCGATGGCCTTGGAGATGCCGTCGGAGATGTCCTGCTTGGTCTGGATCTGGATGGCGGGGTTGTCGCCGAGGGCCTTGGCCAGCCGGTCCTTGGTGGCCTCCGTGGCGCCGCCCTTGGTCTTGACCATCACCTGGCGGTCGTCGATCTGGCTCTGATGCGGGGCCAGGGCGTCCTTGTCGACCCAGACGCCGCGCATCAGGTCGTTGCCCTTGTAGATGCCGGAGACCGACAGCCTGCCCTTGGTGCCGTCCTCGTAGGTGACGTCGAGGGACGAGCCGAGCTTCCAGTGGTTCGAGCGGGCCGTCGCGTCGTCCACGACGACCTTGTCGCCGGAGAGACCGGCGAAGGAGCCCGCCGTGAACTCCAGGCTGGTGAGCTTGCCGATGGTCCGGCCGTTGACGCCGGTGAGGCTCTGGTGCCCGCCGTCGATCCGCGCCGGGGACGAGCGCAGCGGGCTGGCGGCGGCGACGTCCGCGTGGGCGGCCAGCTTCTGCGCCACGTCGGGCGAGAGCGGCGTCATGCTCGCCATGGAGACGACGTAGTCCGCCTTCAGCGAGCTCGTGGCCATCTTGTCGACGGCCTGCTGGACGCTGCCGGCTATCACCGTCAGACCGGTGATCAGCGTGAGGCCGATCATCAGCGCGGAGGCGGTCGCGGCCGTACGGCGCGGGTTACGCACCGCGTTCTGCCGGGCGAGCTTGCCCGAGATGCCGAACATGCGCAGGACGGGCGCCGCGGCGGCGATGACCGGGCGGGACAGCAGCGGCGTCAGCACGAAGATGCCGATGAGGACCAGGGCGGCGCCGATGCCCATCATGGTGGAACTGGTGGCGGTCAGGACCAGGGCGGCGCCGGCGGCGGTGAGGGCACCGCCGAGGGAGTTGCGGACCACCAGGGACTTGGTGGTGGCCACGGCGTGCACGCTGTTCATCGCGGCGACCGGCGGGATCTTCGCGGCGCGGCGGGCGGGCAGCCAGGCGGCGAGCTTGGTCACCATGACGCCGACGACCAGCGAGGTCGCGATCGTCGAGGGGGAGACGACCAGCGGGCCGTCCGGGATGGTCGCACCGGTGCTGTTGAGCAGGGCGCGCAGACCGGCGCCGATGCCGATGCCCACGAGCAGGCCGAGCACGCCGGCGACGGCGCCCACGACGATCGCCTCGATCAGCACCGAGCGGGTGACCTGGCGGCGGCTGGCGCCGACCGCGCGCAGCAGGGCCAGCTCCTTGGTGCGCTGGGCGACCAGCATGGTGAAGGTGTTGGCGATGATGAAGATGCCGACGAACAGGGAGATGCCGGCGAAGACCAGCAGCACGCTGCGCATGCCGTCCATGCCCTGGGCGATGGCGCGGCTCTGCTCGTCCGCGAGCTCCTTGGCCGTGGTGGCCTCGGCGTTCTTCGGCAGGACCTGCTTCAGGGAGGTCCTGAGCGCGGCCTGGGAGGTGCCGGTGGCCGCCTTGACGTCGATGCGGTTGAACTCGCCGGGCTTGGCGTAGTGGCGCTGGGCGGTGGCGGTGTCGAACAGCGCGAGGCTGCCACCGGCGGAGACGTTGCCGTCGTCGGTGGTGAAGATGCCGGTCAGCTTCTCGGAGAGCACCGGACCGTCGACGGATACCCGGACGGTGTCGCCGACCTTGTAGCCGGCCCGCTCGGCGGTCTTGGCGTCCAGCGCGATCTCGCCGGCGTTCCGCGGCGCCCGGCCGCTCCTGAGCGGGTAGCGGGGGTCCTTGCCGCCGGCGCCGGGGTAGTAGTTGGAGCCGGCGGAGTCGAAGCCCTCGCCGACCAGCTTGCCCTTCTTGTCGGCGATGGCGGCGAAGCCGCTGACCGTGCCGGTCGCGGAGGCGGCGCCGGGCACCTTGGCGGCCCGGTCGAGCAGGTCCTGGCTCAGCCGCGGGGTCGCGCCGGGCCGGCCCTCCTCCTTGTGGCGGGGCTCGATGGCGACGTCGACGCCCGTGAAGCCCTTCTCGGAGCTCTTCTGGAACGCGTCGGAGATGGTCGAGGTGAAGACCAGGGTGCCGGAGACGAAGGCCACGCCGAGCATCACGGCGAGCACGGTCATCATCAGGCGGGCCTTGTGCGCGAGCACATTGCGCAGCGCAGTGCGGAACATGGGGTGTCAGTCCTGGTGGTCGGATCCGGCGGTGGTCAGCTCGTGCGGCCCTTGGCGTCGAACCGCTTCATGCGGTCGAGCACCGAGTCGGCCGTGGGGTCGCGCAGGTCGTCGACGATGCGGCCGTCGGCGAGGAAGACCACGCGGTCGGCGTAGGAGGCGGCCACCGGGTCGTGGGTGACCATGACGACGGTCTGGCCCAGCTCGCGCACGGAGTTGCGCAGGAAGCCGAGGACCTCGGCGCCGGAGCGGGAGTCGAGGTTGCCGGTGGGCTCGTCGCCGAAGATGATCTCCGGGCGGCTCGCCAGGGCCCGGGCGACGGCCACGCGCTGCTGCTGGCCGCCGGAGAGCTGGCTCGGGCGGTGCTTGAGCCGCCCGGACAGGCCGACGGTGTCGACGACCGTGTCGAGCCACTGCTTGTCGGGCCGGCGGCCGGCGATGTCCATCGGCAGCGTGATGTTCTCCAGCGCCGTCAGGGTCGGCAGCAGGTTGAACGCCTGGAAGATGAAGCCGATCTTGTCGCGCCGCAGCCGGGTGAGCTTCTTGTCGCTCAGCCCGGTCAGCTCGGTGTCGCCGATGCGGGCCGAGCCGGAGGAGACGGTGTCGAGGCCCGCCATGCAGTGCATCAGGGTCGACTTGCCGGAGCCGGAGGGACCCATGATCGCGGTGAACTCGGCCTGCCGGAACTCCACCGAGACGGCGTCCAGGGCGACCACCTGGGTCTCACCCTGCCCGTACACCTTGGTCAGGTCCGCGGCCCGGGCGGCCACGGCGGTGGTGCGGACAGCGGTCTGGGCGCCGAAGGGCGTGGTGGTCACGGTGGAGCACTCCTTGCGGGACAGCGATGGGCGGACGTACTCCATCGTCGGTGCCCCGCCGGCGCCGGGGATCCGCCCCAGCTCCGGTTCCCGTGACAGTCTCCGGAGGTATGCCGTGGCCGCCGTGTCATCCCTGGGTAGGAGAGCGGCCCTTACCGAGGGCGACGAGATTGCGACAATTCCGCTTGCTCGTGGGGGTGGGGTGATGAACGGGGGAGATCGGCCTCTGGCATGTGCCAATGGCGTCGTCCCATGACTGATGCCCCCTCAGTTGCCAATAAAATAAGACAACCTCCGGTCCCGGATCCGCTGTTTGGGGGGCGCTCCCCGGCTAGGCTCGGGGTGCTCCAGCCCCCCGCCCGGATGGTGGAATGCAGACACGGCGAGCTTAAACCTCGCTGGCCCTTCGGGCCGTGCCGGTTCAAGTCCGGCTCCGGGCACCTCTCTCCCCGTGCTCCCTCCGCGGCCCCGCCCGCGGAACCGATCGGCGACGGTTCGCGTTGTCTGCTGTGGGGGCGTCTGCTGTGCCGACGCGTGAAAAAAGATCGTCCCCTGGCAGGAGCGCCTTTTCTTTGCCTACCCATTACGCTTGAGGCCAAGGCCACGCAGGGTGGCCATGGAGGAGTGAGATGAGGAGCAGCAACCCGGTCTTCTCGCGACGGGGGTTCAGCCGCGACAGCGGTTACGCGGGCTTCGGAGCGGGGCCGCAGGCCGGGGCCGCGAACCCTTACGCGTCGAACCCGTACGCCGGCACCGCCCAGCCGGGCGGCCCGTACGCGCAGCCCACCAACCCCTACGCGGCGAACCCGTACGCCCAGGGCGGCCAGGACCTCTACACGGGGCAGCCGCAGGCGCCCGTGCAGACCGCCGGACGGATGACGATCGACGACGTCGTCACGCGCACCGGCATGACGCTGGGTCTGGTGGTTCTCGCCGCTGCCGCCGCCTGGGCGCTCTCGCTGCCCGTGGGCCTCGGCTTCGGCGCGGGCATCGTGGCCTTCGTCCTCGGCATGGTCCAGACGTTCAAGGCCAAGCCCAGCCCCGCGCTGATCCTGGCCTACGCCGCGTTCGAGGGCCTGTTCCTCGGCGTGGTCAGCAAGGCCTACAACGCGATGGCCTACGGCGCGCCCGTGCAGGCCGTGCTCGGCACGATGGCCGTCTTCGCCGGCGTCCTCGTCGCCTACCGCACCCGCATCATCCGGGTCGACAACCGCTTCGCCCGCTTCGCGATCGGCGCGGGCATCGGCTTCGTCCTGCTGATGCTGGCCAACTCGCTGTTCGCCGTCTTCGGCGGCGGTGACGGCCTCGGCCTGCGCAGCGGCCCGCTGGGCATCGCCGTCGGCGTCCTCGGCGTGCTGATCGGCGCCGCCTACCTGGCGCTGGACTTCAAGCAGATCGAGGACGGCGTGCGCTACGGCGCCCCGCGCGAGGAGTCCTGGCTGGCCGCCTTCGGCCTGACCCTGTCGCTGGTGTGGATCTACACCGAGATCCTGCGGATCATCGCGATCCTGAACAACGACTAGCCCGCACGGCAGTCGGCAGCAGGGCCCGGGAAGGCACAGCCTTCCCGGGCCCTTCTCGTTCCGCTCGGCTACCGAAGCTTCCGCGCCGCCCGTCGCAGGTCGTATTCGTGGACGATCGCCTTGGCGTGGCCGTAGGCCAGGTCGTGCGCTCCGCGCAGCCAGCTCACCTTCTCCTCGAAGCGGGAGAGGGAGGGTCCTTCCTCGACCGTGCGCAGCCAGTCGGCGATCTCGCGCCCCGTGCACTGGGGGATGCGGGAGAGCATGTTCCGGTGGGTCTCGTCGGAGAAGACGTGGGACATCGGCGCCTCCGGACGCGTCGAATGATGGTCCTTCATGTCACCGTGCCCGAGTGTTCAAGCGTTGGCAACAGTCGGTGGCGGACGCATAGGCTCTGGGCGTGGACGATGTGACCCCCCTCCTCACCGCCGTGGACACGTTCGCGGACCGGCTGCGCACCCTGCCGCAGTCCCGCCTGAGCCGGGGCGCGGCCGCCGAGGCCCTGGCCCTGGCCAGGGAGCTGGCCGCCTGGACCCAGCGGATCGAGGAGCCGCAGATGAGCGAGGTGCGCGAGATGCCGGACGCGGGCATGTTCGCGGTCGCCGACCAAGTGGCGGTGGCCGGTCACGATTTGGCCGAAGCCCTCTGCGCGTCCGGCGGGGACGTCGCCGAGGCCGTGCGCCTGGTGGAGGCCGCCGCCCACCGCTGCGGGCTGTAGGCGCCTACAGCGAAGCGATGACGCGGTCCGCGAGGACGTAGACGGGCCCGGCCTCGCACCGGAACGTCAGGGCGTAGGCGCCCGAGACGCCCGAGCCGCCCAGGAGCGTGGGCGCCTCGCCGGCCCGCAGGGCCTCCGCCAGGCGCTCGGCCGTCTCCCGGTGCCCCGGCGTCATGCACACCGTCGTGCCGTCCGCGAAGACGTACACGTCCAGCGTGCCCAGCGGGCCGGGACGCACGTCCGCCAGCGGGATGCGCCCGTCGGCGAGTTCGGTGAGCCGCTCGATCGTGCGTTCGTGGTCCCCGACGGCCGAGGCGGCCGTGGGCGTGAAGTCCGGGTGCGAGGGGTGGCGGCGGCGTGCCGCCGCGAGCTCCGGGGAGTCGGCGGCCTCGGACTCCAGCTCGGTGAGCGGGTCCACGGCCGCGAGGTCGGGCAGGCCGCCCAGCAGGGCCGCCGCGTCCGCCGCGCCGGCCAGGTCGCGGGCCTCCTGTGCGGCCCAGAACGCCCGGGCCTCGGCCAGCTCGCGCTCGCGCTCCTCGGCCAGCGCGTCGGCGACGGCGGCCCGTATCTCGGCGAGTTCGGCGGCCGGGGCGGTGCGCGCCGCGGGCACCGCGGGGCGCTCGGCCCGGTCCGCGAGAACCGCGACCAGGTCGGCGCGCAGGGCCGTGATCTGCCGGCGCAGACCGCGAGTGCTGTACAGGGCGGCGACGCCCGAGGCCGTGGCGGCCGCAGCGCCCAGCAGCAGGGCAAGGGACATGGCGCTCACTGACGTACTCCCGGTTGCTTGGATCCCCCGAATTCCTACCTCAGCATTGCGCATGCCTCGGGAGCCCCACAGTGCAAAACGTCAGTAAACGGACGGGACCAAGGACCCGGACGTTGTTCCTTCAACCACTCTGACCTGGGGAAACGAATCGCCCCCGGGACGTTGGTCACATCCTGGGGGAGATTCGGTCACGTTTCGGCAAGGTGGCCGATAGTTGCTGTTGGCAGTTGCCCGGCGGGCAATCCCGTCAGCTCAGCCGCCTCAGCTCAGTCGCCTCAGCTCAGCCGCTCGATCACCATTGCCATGCCCTGGCCGCCGCCCACGCACATGGTCTCCAGGCCGAACTGCTTGTCGTGGAACTGCAGCGAGTTGATCAGCGTGCCGGTGATGCGGGCGCCGGTCATGCCGAAGGGGTGACCGACCGCGATCGCGCCGCCGTTGACGTTGAGCTTGTCGAGGTCGATGCCCAGGTCCCGGTAGGAGGGGATGACCTGCGCGGCGAACGCCTCGTTGATCTCGACCAGGTCGATGTCGTAGATGGTCAGCCCGGCCCGCTTCAGGGCCTGCCGGCTGGCCTCCACCGGGCCGTAGCCCATGATCTCGGGGGAGAGCGCCGAGACGCCCGTGGAGACGATCCGGGCCAGCGGGGTCAGCCCCAGCTCGCGCGCCTTGGTGTCGGACATGATCACGACCGCGGCGGCGCCGTCGTTGAGCGGGCAGCAGTTGCCCGCCGTGATCAGGCCGTCGGGGCGGAAGGCGGGCTTGAGGCCCGCCACGCCCTCCAGCGTCACGCCCGCGCGCGGACCGTCGTCCGTGGAGACGACCGTGCCGTCGGGGAGGGTGACCGGGGTGATCTCGCGCTCCCAGAAGCCCTTCCTGATGGCCTCCTCGGCGAGGTTCTGCGACCGCACGCCGAATGCGTCCATGTCCTCGCGCGTGACGCCCTTGAGGCGGGCGAGGTTCTCGGCGGTCTGGCCCATCGCGATGTACGCGTCCGGCACCAGGCCGTCCTCGCGCGGGTCGTGCCAGCCCTCGCCGCCGGCCTCGGCGCGGGCGGCCGTACGGGCCTCGGCGTCGGCGAACAGCGGGTTGTGGGTGCCGGGCTGGCCGTCGGAGGAGCCGTTGACCGATCGCGAGACCATCTCGACGCCCGCCGAGATGAACACGTCGCCCTCGCCCGCCTTGATGGCGTGCAGCGCCATGCGGGAGGTCTGCAGGGAGGAGGCGCAGTAGCGGGTGATCGTGGTGGCGGGCAGGTGGTCCATGCCCATCTGCACGGCCACGATGCGGGCGAGGTTGTGGCCCTGCTCGCCGCCCGGCATGCCGCAGCCGAGCATCAGGTCGTCGATGTCGCGCGGGTCCAGCCCGGGCACCTTGGCGAGCGCGGCCTGGATGATCGTGGCGGTGAGGTCGTCCGGCCGCAGCTCCTTCAGGGACCCCTTGAAGGCACGGCCGATGGGGGAGCGGGCGGTCGATACGATCACGGCTTCGGGCATCACGGCTCCAGGGGGCGCGGACGGGCGGGACTCTCCGGTCCCACCGGGAAGTTACCCGCAAGTACGGTGCCGGTCACGACTTCACGCCTGTGAAACGGACCTCTTTCCAGTCTCCCGCGCCCCGCAAGCCCCCCCGGGGCCCTCACTCGCCCGTCACCGGCGCCGCCGTCACCCCCGGACCCGCACCGGAACCCGTGCCCGGGGCCCCCACGTCGGCGCCCGGCAGCCGCCGCCTGCGGCGGCGCTTGAGCAGCGCCCAGCGGGAGCGGGACGTGGGCGCCACCTCGGTGCCGCCCTCGGCCGCCGCCTCCGCCGCCGCGCGGTCGACCGGCAGGATGCCCTCGCGCCGGGCCGCGTCCGGGCGCTCCTCCTCGGGCCACAGCCCCAGCGCCGCGCACAGCGTGGGCAGCACCGCCATCGCCGCCGTCGCGTACCCCTCGGCCGAGGGGTGGTAGTTGTCCGGCCCGAACAGCTCCCGGGGGTTCGCCGCGAACTCCGGACCCAGCAGGTCGCCGAGGGAGACCGTGCGCCCGCCCGCCTCCAGCACCCCGATCGTCTGCGCGGCGGCCAGCTGCCGGCTCAGCTGCCGGGCCAGCCAGCGCAGCGGCTGGTACACCGGCTCGATCGTCCCGAGGTCGGGACAGGTGCCGACCACCACTTCGCACCCCGCGCCCCGCAGCCGCCGCACCGCCTCGGCCAGCAGCCGCACCGAGCGCGCGGCCGGCACCCGGTGGGTGACGTCGTTCGCCCCGATCATGATCACGCACACGTCCGGGGCCCACTGCGGATCGCTGAGGATCTGGGTGACCTGCCGCTCCAGGTCGTACGACTGTGCGCCCGACAGTGCCACGCAGCGCATGTCGACCGGCCGCTCGGCCACCGCCGCGAGCCCCGTGGCCAGCAGGGCCCCCGGCGTCTGCCGAACCCGGTGCACGCCCTGGCCGGCGGCCGTGGAGTCGCCCAGCACCCCCAGCCGCAGCGGCTCGCGTCCCAGCTGGTGGACGAACGCCGAGCCGTAGCGGCCGTCCGCCTGCGGCGGCACCCCGCCGGCGCCGCCGACGACCCGCCGGGCCAGCGCCACCTCGGTGAGCAGCACCCCGAGCGCCGCCCCGCCGAGCACGCCGACCCCGCCGCCCCCGTACGCCGCCGCGGCGGCGATCCGCCGGGCGGCCCTCGCCCTCGCCTTGGACATCGGACGGCCTCCTTCGTGCCGTGAGCGCACACAATGCGCCACGGTGCGCGTTTTACACACGCTTCATAAAAGCTTCACGGAACCGGCTCGCCCTTGCCAGTGCGCGCCAATAGCAGGTTGCCCCGTGAGCCGGTGGTCACAACGCGCGTCGCGACAGGTCGGATGCGCTCTACGCTGGCGACACGGGCATGCGACGACGGCTGCCCCCGACCGCGGAGATCACCGTGCAGTATCACGATTCGATGATTGAGCTCGTTGGCAACACCCCGCTCGTGAAGCTCAACCACGTCACCGAAGGCATTCAGGCGACCGTCCTGGCCAAGGTCGAGTACTTCAACCCCGGTGGTTCGGTCAAGGACCGCATCGCCCTGCGGATGATCGAGGCCGCCGAGAAGTCGGGGGAGCTCAAGCCCGGCGGCACGATCGTCGAGCCGACGTCCGGCAACACGGGCGTGGGCCTGGCGATCGTGGCCCAGCAGAAGGGCTACAAGTGCATCTTCGTCTGCCCGGACAAGGTCTCCCAGGACAAGATCAATGTGCTGCGGGCCTACGGTGCCGAGGTCGTCGTCTGCCCGACGGCCGTCGACCCCGAGCACCCGGACTCCTACTACAACGTCTCCGACCGCCTGGTGCGCGAGACGCCCAATGCCTGGAAGCCCGACCAGTACTCCAACCCCAACAACCCGCTGTCGCACTACCACTCCACCGGCCCCGAGCTCTGGGAGCAGACCGAGGGGAAGATCACCCACTTCGTCGCGGGCGTGGGCACCGGCGGCACCATCAGCGGCACCGGCCGCTACCTCAAGGAGATCAGCAACGGCCGGGTGCAGGTCATCGGCTCCGACCCCGAGGGCTCCGTCTACAGCGGCGGCTCCGGCCGGCCGTACCTGATCGAGGGCGTCGGCGAGGACTTCTGGCCCTCCTGCTACGACGGCACGGTGACCGACGAGATCATCGCCGTCTCCGACAAGGACGCCTTCCAGATGACCCGCCGCCTGGCCAAGGAGGAGGGCCTGCTGGTCGGTGGCTCCTGCGGCATGGCGGTCGTCAGCGCCCTGGAGGTCGCCAAGCGCCTCGGCCCGGACGACGTCGTCGTGGTGCTGCTGCCGGACAGCGGCCGCGGCTACCTGAGCAAGATCTTCAACGACGAGTGGATGGCCGACTACGGCTTCCTGGAGGAGGCCGGCGACGCCGCCCGCGTCGGCGACGTGCTGCGCCGCAAGGACGGCGGCCTGCCCTCGCTGGTGCACATGCACCCCGAGGAGACCGTCGGCCAGGCCATCGAGGTGCTGCGCGAGTACGGCGTCTCGCAGATGCCCATCGTCAAGCCCGGCGCCGGCCACCCCGACGTCATGGCCGCCGAGGTCGTCGGCTCGGTCGTCGAGCGCGACCTGCTGGACGCGCTGTTCGCCCAGCGGGCCTCCCTGGAGGACCCGCTGGAGAAGCACATGAGCGCCCCCCTGCCCCAGGTCGGCTCCGGCGAGCCGGTCGGCGACCTGATGGCCGTCCTCGGCGGCGCGGACGCGGCGATCGTCCTCGTCGAGGGCAAGCCCACCGGTGTGGTCAGCCGTCAGGACCTGCTCGCCTTCCTCGCCGAGAGCGGCAAGGGCGGCAACGGCGGCACCAAGTAGGAGCCGTTCGGCCGCGCGCCGGCCAACTGCCGGACCGTGAAAGGTACGTATGCGTCACGTGGGCGCAGCATGGACTTAACACGGGTCCGGCATAGTGGTGCTCGCCGGCAAGGGCGAGCCCCGCTCCCCGGGCCGGCAGCGCCGACGCGGCGGCGGGTGCTCCGGAGCGGCTCCCGGACCCCAGGCCGTCCGGGCGCGGCCGACCGGGCCCGTACCCGGATCCCCGGCCGTGCCCCGCGCGGGGACCGCCGTCGTCCCGACCCCGGCTCCGGCCGGGGTGCGGCGGCCCCCGTGCCGCGTTCGTCGCCCCGTTCCCCCTGCTCCCGGTGCGTGCGTCACCGGTACGGTCGGGACGTGCCCCGCGCCGGCGGGGCCGGAAGGAGCGGACCGTGACCCCACCCCTGCTGACGGCCCTCTCGGCGCCCGCCGTCGCCGACCGGCCGGACGCCCTGACGATCGCCGGGCGCTCCTGCTCGTGGGAGGAACTCCTCGGCGCCGCGGGCGCGGTGGCCTCCCGCATCGCGGGCGCGGACAGCGTCGCCGTGCGCGCCGAACCGGCACTGGAGACGGTCGTCGCCGTCGTCGGCGGACTGCTGGCCGGCGTGCCCGTCGTCCCGCTGCCCCCCGACGCCGGGCCCGCCGAACGCGACCACGTCCTGCGCGACTCGGGCGCCACTCTCGTCCTCGGCGAGGACGAGCCCGTAGACCTCCGCGCCCGCGCGTCCTGGTCGGGCCCCGAACCCGACCCCAAGGCCACCGCCTTCGTGCTCTACACCTCCGGCACGACCGGGGCACCCAAGGGCGCCCTCATCCCGCGCGGTGCGATCGCCGCCGGCCTCGACGGTCTCGCCGAGGCCTGGCAGTGGACCGCCGAGGACACCCTCGTGCACGGACTGCCGCTGTTCCACGTGCACGGCCTGGTCCTCGGCGTGCTGGGCGCCCTGCGCACCGGGTGCCGCCTGGTGCACACCGGCCGCCCCACCCCGCAGGCGTACGCGGCCGCCGGCGGCAGCCTGTACTTCGGCGTGCCCACCGTCTGGTCCCGCGTCGTGCGCGACCCCTCGGCCGCCCGCGTCCTGGCCGGCGCCCGGCTGCTGGTCTCCGGCAGCGCCGCGCTGCCCGCCCCCGTCTTCCGCGACCTCGAAGCGCTCACCGGGCAGCGCCCCGTCGAGCGCTACGGCATGACCGAGACCCTGATCACCGTCTCGGCCCGGGCCGACGGCGAGCGCCGCCCCGGCGCGGTCGGAGTGCCGCTGCCCGGCGTGCGCACCCGCCTGGCCGCCGTCTCCGGCGGCATCGGCGAACTGGAGGTCAGCGGCCCCACCCTCTTCACCGGCTACCTCGGCCGCCCGGAGGCCACCGCGGCCGCCCACACCGACGACGGGTGGTTCCGCACCGGCGACATCGCCACCATCGAGGAGGACGGCACCCATCGCATCGTCGGCCGCGCCTCCACCGACCTCATCAAGACCGGTGGATACCGCGTCGGCGCGGGCGAGGTGGAGAACGCGCTGCTGGACCACCCGGCCGTCAGCGAGGCCGCCGTCGTCGGCGTCCCCCACGACGACCTGGGCCAGGAGATCGTCGCCTACGTCGTCGCCGACGGGATCGGCGAGCGGGAGCTCATCGACTTCGTCGCCGCCCACCTGTCCGTACACAAGCGGCCGCGCCGCATCCGCTTCCTGTCGGCGCTGCCCCGCAACGCCATGGGCAAGCCGCAGAAGAAGCTGCTGCCGCCGCTCTGAGCGCCCTGCATAATTTCATGCAGAAGGATTCCTGTGTGAATGGTGAACGGTGAATGGCGAGGAGGGCCCGGCCGATGGGCGAGACCAACGGTGAACCGGAGGCCACGGCACGCCTCCAAAAACTCTTCGAAGGCCACCGGCTCACCCCCACCCAGCGGCGCATCGCCCACTGCATGGTGCGGCGAGCGGCCGACGCGCCCTTCCTCTCCAGCGTCGAACTCGCCGAACTCGCCGGCGTCAGCCAGCCCTCCGTCACCCGCTTCGCCGTCGCCCTCGGCTTCGACGGCTACCCCGCCCTGCGCCGCCACCTGCGCGACGTCGTCCCCACCGCCGAGGCGGCGGAGGACGCCTCCGCCAACGAGTACCAGCAGGCCGTCCAGGCCGAGATCGACAACCTCCGCCACCTCGCCGGGCTGCTCGCCGACCCCGCCCCCGTCGAACGCGCCGGCCGCCTCCTGGCCGCCTCCCGCCCCCTGCCCGTCCTCGGCCTGCGCGCCGCCGCCGCCCAGGCCACCGGCTTCTGCTACTTCGCCCGCAAGGTCCACCCCGACGTCCGGCTCCTCGACGAGGGCGGCACGCTGCTCGCCGACCGCATCGACGGGGCAGTCCGCGCGGGGGCCGGTGCCCTGCTGTGCTTCGCGCTGCCGCGACACCCGCGGGAGGTCGTCGAGGCCCTCGCCTACGCCCGCGCCGCGGGCCTGACGGTCGTCACCGTCGCCGACTCCACCTTCGCCCCCGTGGCCCGCCACAGCGACCTCCTCCTCCCGGCGGCCGTCGGCACGGGCCTGGCCTTCGACACGGCGTGCGCGCCGATGCTGCTGGGGCGGGTGCTGCTCGAAGCGATGTGCGACGCGCTGCCGGACGCGCAGGCGCGGCTGGAGGAATTCGATGCGCGGGCCGCTGCGCGGGGCTTGTTCGTGGAGTGACGGTGCCCACCGGCGTGCACCCTTCAGCCCGGCCGGCCACGCTCGCCCCGTAGGGGCGCGGGGCGGCGCAGGATCTGCGGCTGCCGCCGCGTCGACTGCGGGCCGTCGATGGCCGATCGCGCAGTTCCCCGCGCCCCTACGGGGCGCCCCGCAGGGGCGCGGGCGTTGTCGATCTGCGGCTGCCGCCGTGTGGGCGCGGCAAGCCACGACGCGCCCGAGACGGGGTGCCGTGTCGCGCCCACGCGGCGGCAGCCGGACGGCGGGGCCGGGGATCAGCCCGCCGCAGGCGCTACCGCTCCCGGAGCTCGGGGAAATGGGGCAGGGGGCCGCCCCCGCGCAGGAAGCGGTCGAAGAAGGCCGCCACGTACGCCCGCGTGACCCCCACGGCCCGTTCGGGCCGCACCGTGCCCACCGCCTCCCGCACCGTGTCCCACGGGATCAGCCCCCGTCGCGCCAGCTGCGGCAGCACCACCGTCGCATCCGTGTACGCCCCGTGCTCCGCGCCCGTGAGCGTCGCGTTGCCCTTCCACGCCCCGTGCGAGTGCCGCCACAGGGCGAGCCAGGACGGCTGGTGGTCGTAGGGGCCGGAGTCGGCCGCGTCGGTGCCCATCAGCAGCAGGGGCCGGTGCACGCCGGCGCGGGCGACCGCGGAGAGGCCGCCGGGGCCGGGGAAGGCGAGGGTGCCGTCGAGGTCGACGGCGGCGTCGACGCGCCGGTCCTCGTACAGCGCCTGGACGGCCGTGAAGCCGCCCGCGGAGTGTCCCAGCGCCCCCACGTGCCGCAGGTCCATGGCGGCGGCCAGGGCGTGCGGCAGGCGGGCGGCGCGCCGGTCGCCGAGCCGGTCGAGGACGAAGCGCAGGTCGTCGACCCGCGCCCGCATGGCCTTGCGCAGCACCGCGGCGGGGTCCACGTCGCGCCGTGCGGCGAGTGCGGGCAGGACGGAGGTGGCCAGCCGGCCGCCGGGGAGGGCGACCTCGGAGGCATCGTAGGTGTGGTCGACGGTGACGACGACGTAGCCGCGGGAGGCGAGGTCCTCGACGAGCGAGGTGTTCCAGGTGCGCGGGTCGCCGAGCCCGGGGGAGTACAGCAGGACGGGCCGCACCCGGCTGCCGCGCGCCACCGGCGCGTCGGGGCGCGCGTGGGTGCGCACGGCCGACCAGTCGACGGCCCCCAGGGGTGTGCCCCGGCCGAAGTGGTCGGCCGCCCGCCGCTGCATGTACGGGGCGGTGGGACCGCCCGCGCGCCAGCCCTCCCGGGCCGCCGGGTACCACAGGCTCACCATGACCTCGCGGTGCGCGTGGCGCCCGGGGTGCCAGGGGTCGGTGCGGGAGGTGTCCACCAGGTGCCGGGCGGTGGTGCCCACCGGGTACGGCCCGGTGGGCGCCGGGAGCTGCACGTCCGCCGCGGCGGCGTGGGCGTGGGGCGCGCGGACCCCGAGCAGTCCGGTCAGGGCCAGCGCGGCCGCCGCCACCACGGCCCGCCTGCGCAGGGCCCGCTCGTTCACCGGCATGGCGCATCCCTCCGCTGCCGTCGGTCACCCGTCGATACGACGACCATAGGGACCGCCCGTACGACGACACGACATACGCGGGTGCCAACTCGCCCGTGATACCGGGGTATGACTCCACTGGCCCAGTACGGCGGGCGTCTCTCAGATCGTCCTCAGAAACGTCGGCTAGCGTGCCGGGCAACTGTCACCGACAAGGCATGGATCGAGGAGGTCTGACGTGGGTCGCGGAGCGTATGCGCTGGCGCGCGTGGCCGTGATCGTGCGGGCGCCGGCCCGCTGGCTGTTCTGGCTCGGGGCCCTGGGTGCGGGCATCGGTGCCCTGGTGCCGGGGCTGACCGGGCGCCGGATCGGGTTGCTGGCGGGCGCGGGACTGTTCGTGGTCACGGGGGCGGTGGCGTTCCTCGCGCGCCGCAGGCGCTACACCGAGCTGGCGGGCGGCGCCGAGCGCGCCGGGCGCTCGGTCTACCTGCAGGACCGCGCCGTTTCGCTGCGCAACTGGCGGCGGGCGCGCCGCTGGTGGCTGGCCGTCGCCTTCCTGGTCGCGGTCGGCTCGTCCTTCGCCGTGCCCGCCGCGGTGGGTCTGGGACTGGCCGGGCTGGGCGTCGGTCTGTGGGCGAAGGCCCTGTGGCTGGGGAGCGTGGAGCGCCGCGCGGACGCCCTGCTGTGGGTGCGTACCGAGCGTGCCCAGGGCAGCCCGGTCGCGGCCGCCGTCAGCGGCTGGTTCGCCACCGGGCTCGCCGCCGGCGACGCCCTGCCCGGCGGTGCCCGGCGCCGTACCCGCCCGACCACGGGCGGCGCGGTGGTCAGCGCAGCGCGCTGAGCCCCGCGGCGTGCCCGGCGCCGTTCTCGGCCACGAGCTCGTCGAGCGACTGCGGGGGGCGCACGGGAGCGAAACGCACACCCTGTTCGTCGCAGACATAGCCGTAAACCCCCGGACGGGGGAGCGTGTTGTACGCGTAGTGGTGCGCGAAGTAGTACGCGCCGGTGTCGAGGAGCGCCACATGGTCCCCGGCCTCCAGCGGCGGCAGCGGGCGGCCGGTCGCGACCAGGTCGCCCGCGAAGCAGCAGGGGCCGGCCACGTCCTGCACCACGGGCGCGCCCGTGCGGGGCCGGCCCACCGCGTCGTACGCCGCCACGCGCAGCGGCCAGGACCCGGGGTCGAACACCGTGCGCGAGGCCACCTGGGCGCCCGCGTGCGTCACCGCGATCCGGCGACCGCCCGCCGACTTCGTGTACTCCACCCGGGCCACGATCACGCCGTTCTTCGCCAGCAGGGACCGGCCGAACTCGGTGACCAGGCCGTAGCGCCCGTCGAACAGGCCGGGCACGGTCCGGGCCAGCAGCCGGGCGTACGCCCGGTGGGTGGGGTCGACCTCGTCGGAGGCGAAGTTCACCGGCAGACCGCCGCCGATGTCCACGGTGCGCACCCGCCGCTCGCCCGCCGCGGCGTTGATCTCCTCCGCCAGCTCGTACACGGCCCGTACGCCCTCCGCCAGCAGCTCCAGGGGGCAGCCCTGGGAGCCGGTGTGGGCGTGGACGCGGGTGAGCCAGGGACGCTCGGCGTAGGCGCGCACCACCCACTCCCGCGCCCCCGGGTCGCGCAGCCCCACCCCGAACTTCGACGTCGCCGTCGCCGTGCTCAGCGCCCCGATGCTGCCGCCGCCGACCTGCGGGTTGATGCGCAGGCCGAGCGGTGGGACGGCCCCCGGCAGGGCTGCGACCAGCGCGTCGAGCCGGGCGAGCTCCTGGGGGTTGTCGGCGTTGACCGCCAGACCCGAGGCGAGCGCCTCGCGCAGCTCCGCGGTGGTCTTGGCGGGGGAGTCCACGACGATCCGCTCCGCCGGCACCCCGGCGGCCCGCGCCACCGCCAGCTCACCGGGGCTGGCGACCTCCGCGCCCAGGCCCTCGTCCGCCAGCAGCCGCAGCACCGGCACCAGCGGTGCGGCCTTCACCGCGAACGCGTGCAGCGCGTCCCCCGCCCCCACCTGCGCGAACGCCTCCCGCAGGCCGGCCGCGGCCTGCCGGATGCCCCGCACGTCCAGCAGTCCGGCGACCGGCCGGCCCTCCCCGACGATGCCCTGCCCCACGGCGGCCCGCACGGCCGCGTCCCGGCGTCCTGCCGCGCTCTGCGTCTCCACACGGCTTGATGTGCCCGGCCCACCCTGTTGACTAGCAGTATTCAGCCACCCAGACTGTGCAGTGTTCTATTCAGAGCCAGGGAGGCAGGGCCCCATGTCCGGACCGCGACCCGTGCGAGCACCCCGAGGCACCGAGCTGAGCGCCCGGGGCTGGCAGCAGGAAGCCGCACTGCGCATGCTGCAGAACAACCTCGACCCGGAGGTCGCCGAGCACCCCGACAAGCTCGTCGTCTACGGCGGCACCGGCAAGGCCGCCCGCGACTGGCGCTCCTTCGACGCCATGGTCCGCACGCTCCAGTCGCTGAAGCAGGACGAGACCATGCTCGTCCAGTCCGGCCGCCCGGTCGGCGTCATGCAGACCCACGAGTGGGCCCCGCGCGTCCTCATCGCCAACTCCAACCTCGTCGGCGACTGGGCCAACTGGGAGGAGTTCCGGCGCCTGGAGGCCCTCGGCCTGACCATGTACGGCCAGATGACGGCCGGCTCCTGGATCTACATCGGCACCCAGGGCATCCTCCAGGGCACCTACGAGACCTTCGCGGCCGTCGCCGCCAAGAAGTTCGGCGGCACCCTCGCCGGCACCATCACCCTCACCGCCGGCCTCGGCGGCATGGGCGGCGCCCAGCCCCTCGCCGTCACCATGAACGACGGCGTCGCCATCTGTATCGACTGCGACCCCCGCGCCATCGAGCGCCGCATCGAACACCGCTACCTCGACGTCAAGGCCGACTCCCTCGACCACGCCCTCCAGCTCGCCGTCGAGGCCCGCGACGCCCGCCGCCCGCTGTCCATCGGCGTTCTCGGCAACGCCGCCGAGCTCGTCCCGCAGCTGCTGGCGATGAACGCGCCCATCGACATCGTCACCGACCAGACCTCCGCCCACGACCCGCTGGCCTACCTCCCCATCGGCATCCCCTTCGACGAGATGGCCACCTACGCGGCCGAGAAGCCCGCCGACTTCACCACCCGGGCGCGCGAGTCGATGGCCCGGCACGTCGAGGCCATGGTCGGCTTCCAGGACGCCGGCGCCGAGGTCTTCGACTACGGCAACTCCATCCGCGGCGAAGCCCAGCTCGCCGGCTACGAGCGCGCCTTCGCCTTCCCCGGCTTCGTCCCCGCCTACATCCGGCCCCTCTTCTGCGAGGGCAAGGGCCCCTTCCGCTGGGCCGCGCTGTCGGGCGACCCCAAGGACATCGCCGCCACCGACCGCGCCATCCTCGACCTCTTCCCCGAGAACGAGTCCCTCGCCCGCTGGATCAAGATGGCCGGCGAACGCGTCCACTTCCAGGGCCTGCCCGCCCGCATCTGCTGGCTCGGCTACGGCGAACGCGACCGCGCGGGCGAACGCTTCAACGACATGGTCGCCAGCGGCGAACTCTCCGCCCCCGTCGTCATCGGCCGCGACCACCTCGACTGCGGCTCCGTCGCCTCGCCCTACCGCGAGACCGAAGCCATGCTCGACGGCTCCGACGCCATCGCGGACTGGCCGCTGCTCAACGCCATGGTCAACGTCGCGTCGGGCGCGTCCTGGGTCTCCCTCCACCACGGCGGCGGCGTCGGCATGGGCCGCTCCCTCCACGCCGGCCAGGTCACGGTGGCCGACGGCACGGCCCTGGCGGGCGAGAAGATCCGCCGCGTCCTGACGAACGACCCCGGAATGGGCGTCATCCGCCACGTCGATGCGGGCTACGACATCGCGGAGACGGTGGCCGAGGACCGCGGGGTGCGCATTCCCATGCGGGAGGGCGAGTGACCGACGGTTCTTTCCCCGACCCCGCCCCTTCCCGAAACCGGGGCTCCGCCCCGGACCCCGGGCCCAACGGGGTTGTGGGCAATCGTTCCGCAGGGCGATGGGGGCACCTCCCAGCGGTAGCCGGGGGAGGGTGGGCACAACCCGACCACCGGGCCGCACCGGACCACGAAGGCACGGCCCACCCGGGCCCCGGGATGGTGCCGCGCGGGGCGGGGGAAAGGCCCGCCACAGGCGGGTCCTCCTTCCACGAGATGTGGCGGGACCTCGCGCCCATCGGGCGGAGCTCCGACAGCGGCGGCTACCGCCGCTTCGCCTGGACCGGCGCCGACGGCGACTGCCGGAGCTGGTTCCGCTCGCAAGCGGAACAGCGCGGCCTGACCTACGAGGTCGACCGCAACGGCAATCAGTGGGCCTGGCTCGGCGACCCCGCCGCCGGCGACGCCGTCGTGACGGGCTCGCACCTGGACTCCGTCCCCGACGGCGGCGCCTTCGACGGCCCCCTCGGCGTCGTGTCGTCCTTCGCCGCCCTCGACGAGCTGCGGGCCCGCGGCGCGGCGCCCACCCGACCCCTGGCCGTCGTGAACTTCGGTGACGAGGAGGGCGCCCGCTTCGGGCTGGCCTGCGTCGGCTCCCGGCTGACCGCCGGGCAGCTGACGCCGCAGGCGGCCCGCGAGCTGCGGGACGCGGACGGCGTCAGCCTGCCGCAGGCGATGGAGCGTGCCGGCTACGACCCGGACGCCATCGGAGCGGACCCCGAGCGCCTCGCCCGCATCGGCGCCTTCGTCGAGCTGCACGTCGAGCAGGGCCGGGCCCTGGCCGGGACGCCGCACGCGGTGGGTGTCGCCTCCGCGATCTGGCCGCACGGCCGCTGGCGCTTCGACTTCCGGGGCGAGGCGAACCACGCCGGCACCACCCGTATCGAGGACCGCCGGGATCCGATGCTGACGTACGCCAACACCGTGCTGGCCGCACGGAAGAAGGCGCACCTGGCGGGTGCCCTGGCGACGTTCGGCAAGGTCGCCGTGGAGCCGAACGGCGTCAACGCCATCGCCTCCCTGGTGCGCGGCTGGCTGGACTCGCGCGCCGCCGACGAGGAGACGCTGGCGGCCGTGGTCGCCGAGATCGAGCGGGCCGCGACCGAGCGCGGGGCCCGCGACGGGGTCGAGGTGACGGTGACGCGGGAGTCCTTCACGCCGGTCGTGGAGTTCGCGCACGGCCTGCGCGACGAGCTGGCGAAGCTGCTGGGCGGCGTGCCCGTGCTGCCCACGGGCGCCGGCCACGACGCCGGTATCCTGTCGGCCGCCGTGCCCACCGCCATGCTGTTCGTGCGCAATCCCACCGGTGTCTCCCATTCGCCGGCCGAGACGGCCACCGAGGACGACTGCGTGGCCGGGGTGGCCGCACTCGCCGACGTACTGGAGGGGCTCGCGTGCAGGTGACGTACTGGGCGGAGCACGCGTGGCTCGACCCGGCGGTCGAGGACGGCGTGGTCATCGAGGTGGCGGACGGCCGCATCACGGCCGTGCGCACGGCCGTACCGGCCCCGCCGCCGGGCGCGGTACCCCTGCGCGGCCTGACCCTGCCGGGGCTCGCGAACGCGCACAGCCACGCCTTCCACCGCGCCCTGCGCGCCCGCACCCAGGCGGGCAACGGGACGTTCTGGACGTGGCGCGAGGTGATGTACGGGGTGGCCGACCGGCTCACGCCCGACGGCTACTTCGCCCTCGCCCGTGCCGTCTACGCCGAGATGGCCCTCGCCGGCATCACCTCCGTCGGGGAATTCCACTACCTCCACCACGCCCCCGGCGGCACCCGCTACGCCGAGCCCAATGCCATGGGCGAGGCCCTGATCGCCGCCGCGGCCGAGGCCGGCATCCGCATCACCCTCCTCGACACCGCCTATCTCTCCTCCGGCTTCGGGGAGCCGCCGAACGCGCACCAGCTGCGCTTCTGCGACGGCACCGCCGAGGCCTGGGCCGAGCGGGCCGGTGGGCTCAAGCCTGCCGAGCACGCGCGCATCGGCGCGGCCGTGCACTCCGTGCGGGCCGTGCCGGCCGACCAGCTGGCGATCGTCGCCGACTGGGCCGCCCGGCACGAGGCGCCGCTGCACGTGCACCTGTCCGAGCAGACCGCCGAGAACGATGCCTGCCGCGCCGCGCACGGCCGCACCCCCACCCGGCTGCTGGCCGACCACGGTGTCCTCGGCCCGCGCACCACGGCCGTGCACGCCACGCACCTCACGGACGAGGACGTCGCGCTGCTCGGCGGCTCGCGCACGGGCACCTGCATGTGCCCGACCACCGAACGCGACCTCGCCGACGGCATCGGACCGGCGGTCGCCCTCCAGCGGGCCGGCAGCCCGCTGTCACTGGGCAGCGACAGCCACGCCGTCATCGACCTGTTCGAAGAGGCCCGCGCCATGGAGCTCGACGAGCGCCTGCGCACCCGCACCCGCGGTCACTGGACGGCGGCCGCCCTGCTGCGCGCCGCCACCGCCGACGGCCACGCCTCGCTCGGCTGGGACGACGCCGGCCGGATCGGGGCGGGCGCGCTCGCGGACTTCACGACGATCGCGCTGGACTCGGTCCGTACGGCAGGACCGCCCGCGCTGCTGGGCGCCGAGACGGCCGTATTCGCGGCGACCGCAGCGGACGTCCGGCACACGGTGGTGGGGGGCCGGCACGTCGTACGGGACGGGGAGCACCGGCTCGTGCCCGACGTGCCGCGGACCCTGGCCGAGTCGATCGCCGCCCTGTACGGCTGACGCCGAGGACCGGAGCAAGCATGAGCACGGCAATCATCAACATCAGCAGTCTCGTCACCAACGACCCCTCCCTCGGCGAAGGCCCCCTCGGCCTGATCCAGGACGCGGCGGTCGTCGTCGACGGCGACCGCGTCGTGTGGATCGGTGCGTCAAGCAAAGCACCCGCCACTGACAACGCCGTCGACGCCGGCGGCCGGGCCGTCGTCCCCGGCTTCGTCGACTCCCACTCCCACCTGGTCTTCGCCGGGGACCGCACCGCCGAGTTCAACGCCCGTATGTCCGGGCGCGGCTACACCGCCGGCGGCATCCGCACCACCGTCGCCGCCACCCGCGCCGCCACCGACGAGCAGCTGGAGGCCAACCTCCTGCGCTACCTCGACGAGGCGCTGCGTCAGGGCACCACCACCCTGGAGACCAAGTCGGGGTACGGCCTGACCACCGCGGACGAGGCGCGGGCGCTGCGCATCGCCGCGGCGCACACGGACGAGGTCACCTACCTCGGCGCCCACGTCGTCGCCCCGGAGTTCGCCGACGACCCGGCGGGCTACGTCGAGCTCGTCACGGGCGGGATGCTCGACGCCTGCGCGCCGCACGCCCGGTGGGTCGACGTCTTCTGCGAGCGGGGCGCCTTCGACGGCGACCAGGCGCGGGCGGTGCTGACCGCCGGCATGGCCCGCGGCCTGGTCCCGCGCGTGCACGCCAACCAGCTCGGCCACGGCCCCGGTGTGCAGCTGGCCGTCGAGCTCGGTGCCGCCTCCGCCGACCACTGCACCCACCTGAGCGACGCCGACGTCGACGCGCTGGCGTCCGGCACCACCGTCGCCACGCTCCTGCCGGGTGCCGAGTTCTCCACCCGCGCCCAGTGGCCCGACGCGCGACGGCTGCTGGACGCGGGCGTGACGGTCGCGCTGTCCACGGACTGCAACCCCGGTTCGTCCTTCACCAGTTCGATGCCGTTCTGCATCGCGCTCGCGGTGCGCGACATGGGCATGACCCCCGACGAGGCCCTGTGGTCCGCCACGGCCGGCGGCGCGGCCGCCCTGCGACGCGAGGACATCGGCCGGCTGACCCCGGGCGCCCGGGCCGACCTGGCGCTGCTGGACGCCCCCTCGCACGTCCACCTCGCCTACCGCCCCGGCGTCCCGCTGGTCTCGGCGGTGTGGCGCGGCGGCGCCTTGGCCCACGGGTCGCCTCGGGGCTGACTCGGGGTCGCATCAGGGGTGTTCCCGGAGGCCGGGGGCGCCGCGGGCCGGAAGGATCCTTTCCCATGAGGAACACGACGTGGGGACGGGCGGCCTTCACCGCCGGACCGCTGTGCATGGTGGCCTACGGCCTGCTGCGCCTGATCGACGACCGGCACGGCCCGGGCCCGGACTGGTCGCTGGGGCACCTGGCGCTGCTGGCGGGCCTGCTGCTGTTCGTCCCCGTGTTCGCCGGGCTGCGCGACCGGGCGGCCCGGGGCCGGGGCCCGGTGGCGCGCGCCCTGGCCGCGTCCGGCGCCGTCGTGGGCCTGGCCGGTGCGGCCGCCGGTGCCGTGCAGGCGGCCGTCGACCTCGCCGTCGCGTACTGCTCCGCCGACCGCGCCACCATGGACCGCCTCTTCGCGCACGTCCAGAGCGTCCCGGGCGTGATGCCGGTCGTCTACACGGTCGGCCCGGTGCTCTTCTACGTCGGACTGGTGCTACTGCTCGTGCAGTTGGCGGCGCAGCGCGCGATCGCACCGTGGCGGCCGGTCGCCGTGGTGGCCGGCGTGGTGGTCACGGCGGCCACCTTGGACCTGATCCCGGTCGGCGGGCTGCTCTTCCTGCTGGCCCTCGCCCCGCTCGGCCCGCGGGGCGAGGACGGGGTTCAGCCGGCGGTGCGCTCCAGTGCCACGACGGGGACCTCCCGTCCGCCGCGTGCCGCCCGCTCCCTGAAGTCGGCGAAGGAGGGGTCGACGGCTATCTGAAGGGTCCACGCCTCCTCGGCCTGCGGCCCTTCCAGGAACCGGGCGCGTACGGCGTGGCGCTCGGTGCCCACCTCGACGGTCGCCTCGGGCACCGCCACCAGGTTGTGGTACCAGCCGGGCGCGGTGGGGGAGCCGCCGTTGGAGGCGAAGACGATCAGTTGCCCGTCGTGGGGGAGGTAGACCAGCGGCGTGGTGCGCAGCAGTCCGCTGCGGGCACCGCGCGTGGTGAGCAGCAGCAGGTTCCTGCCGGCGAAGGGGCCGCCGACGCGGCCCTCGTTCCTGCGGAACTCCTCGATGACACGGAGATTGAACGGGTTGCTGTTGACAGCGTTGTTCGTCATGACGACCACGCTATGCCGCGCGGGCACACCGCGTGCGCCGCACGGGACGATCGATTCCCGTGCGACGCACACGAAGCGGTGATGACCGCCGCCGGCCGCTAATCCTCCGTCAGCAGCCCTCTGCGCAGCTTGACGAGAGTGCGCGAGAGCAGGCGCGAGACGTGCATCTGCGAGATGCCCAGCTCGTCGCCGATCTCCGACTGCGTCATGTTGGCGACGAAGCGCAGGGAGAGTATCCGCCGGTCCCGGGGCGGGAGTTCGGCGATGAGGGGCTTGAGGGACTCGACGTACTCGATGCCCTCCAGCCCGTGGTCCTCGTAGCCGATGCGGTCGGACAGCGCGCCCTCGGGCTCGTCCTCCTCGGACTGGGCGTCGAGGGAGCTGGCGGTGTAGGCGTTGCTCGCGGCCATGCCTTCGAGGACCTCGTCCTCGGAGATGCCGAGCCGCTCGGCGAGTTCGCCGACGGTGGGCGAGCGGTCGAGCTGCTGGGCGAGTTCGTCGCCGGCCTTGGCCAGGTCGAGCCGGAGCTCCTGCAGCCGCCGGGGCACGCGCACCGACCAGCTCGTGTCGCGGAAGAACCGCTTGATCTCGCCGATGATGGTCGGCATGGCGAAGGTGGGGAACTCGACGCCGCGGCTGAGCTCGAAGCGGTCGATGGCCTTGATGAGGCCGATGGTGCCCACCTGGACGATGTCCTCCATCGGTTCACTGCGGGTGCGGAACCGTGAGGCAGCGAACTTCACCAGGGCCAGGTTGAGTTCGACGAGGGTGTTGCGTACGTACGCGTATTCGTGGGTGCCCTCTTCGAGCGACGCGAGACGCGCGAAGAGCGTCTTCGAAAGGGCGCGCGCGTCGACGGCGCCCACCTCGTCGTACGGGGGGATCTCGGGGAGCCCGGCGAGGCCGGGTTCATCGTGCTCGAACGGGGTAGTCGACGAGGCGGCTTCCGTCTCGGAATGCTTTTCGTCGAGCCGGGGTGACATGGGTCTCCTCCATCATTCTCGGCATATGGCAGCCGGTGCCGTGACCTCTTTGCTGCGGTTTGCGGCGCCTCCGAAGCCGTCCGTGGTGGATGTGACCCTCTAGCCCTACCGGTCTTCACCTCCCGATGGCAAGTCCTTTATGTCCATATTCGCCAGCTTTGGCGGAAGTTCAGCTTCCGGACGGGCGTAGGGAAGGCGTAGTGTTCCGGGGGGATTCTTCAAGCGCCACGCGGGCACAGGACAAAGGCACGAAGGGGAGCGCATGGATCGCGGGATGGTCGGCAACGCCAGCAGGGGCCGGCTGCATGTGGAGGTCCGGCGCCAGGGGGCCAGCACGGTCGTCTCGCCTTCGGGTGAGCTCGATCACCACACGGCGGAGCTGTTGCGCGAGCCTTTGGAGGAGTGCGCCGGACAGAGTGGCGCACGCATCGTGGTCGACTGCTCACGGCTCGACTTCTGCGACTCCACGGGACTGAACGTCCTGCTCGCCGCCCGGATGATCGCGGAGTCCGCGGGCGGCTCCGTCCACCTCGCCGCCATGACCCCCGTTGTCGCTCGCGTGTTCGAGATCACGGGCGCCGGGGCCGTCTTCACCGTGCACGACACGCTCGACTCCGCCCTGGCCGAGTAAGAGGTCGCGCTGGTTCCGTTGCCCTGCTCACAGGGTCCCGCCGCAATCCGATGGTGTTCCTCCGATTCCGGCGGGCAGGAGACAGCTGAAATCCGTGGAAGATGTTCGTGTACGTATAGGTGAATCGGTGAGGTGAAGCGCTGATGAGCACCACCCGGGCGTGCCCACCGCCGGACGGACCGGGCCGGGAGCAGGGAGGCCCCGCTTCCGCCGGCTCCCCGGCACCGGCCGCACGGGCAGCCCGCCGGCTTCGCCTCGTGGGGGTCGGCGGCGCCGTGCCGCTCTCCCGCGACTTCACCCGGCAGGCCCTGTACGACTGGGGCTGGCTGCCCGCGGCCACGGCGGACCACCGGGCGGCGGCCGAGGACGTCCTGCTGGTGGTCTCCGAGCTCGTCACCAACGCCTGCCTGCACGCCGACGGCCCCGAGGAGCTGTGCGTCAGCCGTTCGGGCAAGGTCGTGCGGCTGGAGGTCAGCGACCTGGGCGCCGGCACCCCGACCCCGCGCAGCCCGCACCGGGCGGGGCGGCCGGGCGGCCACGGCATGTTCATCGTGCAGCGACCCTGCCTCGACTGGGGGGTCACCCGGCAGGAGGGCGCCGTGGGCAAGACGGTCTGGGCCGAACTGGCCGGGCCGTCCTAGGCGCCCCGTAGGGGCGCGGGGAACTGCGCGATCAGCCAGTGACGGCCCGCAGTCGACGCGCCGGGGGCGAAGCGCGGCACCCCGTCTGCGGGCGCGTCGTGGCTTGTCGCGCAGTTCCCCGCGCCCCTACGGGGCGCCGTGGTGGCTGCGTGACGAAGATCCGCCGGACACGGCCTAGGTGTGTTGTCCCGGGACGTTGGTGACACGCGTGCTGGGTGCTTGAACGGGTGAGGGCCTTCTGGCTCGGTGGGGATTGCGACATCTCAACCGACTG